>NZ_JAWQLX010000004.1:0-389619 GCF_033446725.1 Polaromonas potterensis
ACGGGAACGGAATGGGGCCCTGCCGAGCGGTTCGTATCTGGGGTCGCATTGAACAAGCAATGCATCAAGCCCGTCTGTAGATGTGCAGTCTGTTCCCGTTGCCTCGCACCATCAATTTCACGATAAAGCAAGAAAACCGTCACCAAGGAAAACTTATCACGAACAATGCTTGACTACGTGGGAAGTCCCTGTAAGGGGTTAGGGGTGGGAGTGGGGAGTTCGTCCTACTGTTTCACGCAAGCCACAGGCGCAGCGTGACGCCTCTAGCCTTTAATCGTTCTCGGCAGCACTCGGCACATCTGGCTTGCGCGGTGGCTTGGGCCGCGGCGGTGCACTGGTATGGATCAGCATTGTGGCTTTTTCCATTTCGCCGGCCAGCAACGCCGGCACGGCCTTGAGCGATCGGGCGATGCTGTCTTCAATCGCCACGCGGTGTTCTTGCGAGGGTTTTTTCAGCACCCAGTTGATCACCTCGGACTTCACGCCCGGATGGCCCACGCCGATGCGCAGCCGCCAGTAGTCGCCGGTGCCGAGCTGGGCATGGATGTCGCGCAGGCCGTTGTGGCCGGCGTGGCTGCCGCCGAACTTGAGTTTGGCCTGGCCGGGAATGATGTCGAGTTCGTCGTGGGCGACCAGGATTTCGTTGGGCGCGATCTTGAAAAAACGCGCCAGGGCGGCGACGGATTTGCCCGACACATTCATGAAGGTCAGAGGCTCGAGCAGCCAGATGGTTTGGCCGTTGATCGTTGTACGGGCCACACGGCCATGGTAATTTTTATCCAGCGCGGGCGACACCTTGAGTTCGCGTGCGAGGGCGTCTGTCCACCAGAAACCGGCGTTGTGGCGGGTGGCTTCGTATTCGGGGCCCGGGTTGCCCAAGCCAACAAAGAGTTTGATCATGCGGTGTGGTGAGAAAGGAGTGCGGGGCTGGCGTTGTGCGCCCCGCCACCGGGATTATCGGTGCAGCAGATGGCCGGCCTCAAGAAAAACGGCCCTTGGCCTCCGGGGAGGACAAGGGCCGCTGACCTTTTCAGGCCAATGCCACAGGGTATGTGGAATTATTTCTTGGCAGCAGGCTTGGCGGCGGCCGCTTTTTCCTTGCCTGCGGCAGCCTTGGCGGCCTTGGGATCCACAGGTGCTGCGGCTGCAGCAGCTGCGGCCGCATCGGCTTCGGCTTCGGCCGAGACGGCAGAAACAGACACCAGCACGGGGTTTTCCTGGCCCTTGGCCACGAACTTCACGCCCTTGGGCAATGTGATGTCCTTGACGTGCAGCGAGCTACCCTTTTTCAGGCCGGTCAAATCAACGGCGATGAATTCAGGGATGTCTTTCGGCAGGCAGGAGATGTTCAGCTCGGTCACCACGTGGTTGACCAGGCAGCCTTCGGCCTTGACGGCTGGGGACTCTTCTTCACCGCTGAAGTGCAGTGGCACTTTCATGGTCAGACGGGTCTTGGCATCAACACGCTGGAAGTCGATGTGCAGAATCAGTTGGCGGAACGGGTGCATTTGCAGATCACGCAGCAACACTTTTTCAGTCTTGCCACCGAGTTCCATATCGAGGATGGAAGCGTGGAACGCTTCTTTCTTGATGGCGTGCCAGAGTGCGTTGTGATCGATTTCGATCAGCGTCGGCTCAGCGGTGCCACCATAAACGATACCGGGCGTGCGGCCCGTGATGCGGAGACGGCGGCTCGCACCCGTGCCCAGCTTTGCGCGCTCAAAAGCGACGAAGTTCATACTATTTCTCCAAAAGAGGTGGGCCGCGACCAGCTCACCCCGACATTAAAAGGCCGCATCAAGATGCAGCCGGCTTTTTTGTTTCAGATCAGAACAGGTTGTCCTGGTCCGAGAACAAACTCATGACCGACTCACCGCTGGCAATACGCTGGATTGTTTCGGCAATCAGCGGGGCCACGGAGAGTTGGCGAATTTTTTTGCATTCTTGAGCGCTCTGGCTCAGCGGAATGGTGTTGGTGATCACAACTTCGTCGAGGGCGTCGCCCTGGGCGATACGTTCGATCGCCGGACCCGAAAAAATCGGGTGTGTGCAATAGGCGTAAACTTTTTTGGCGCCGCGCTCTTTCAGCACTTCAGCGGCTTTGACCAGCGTGCCGGCGGTGTCGATCATGTCGTCCATGATCACGCAGTTGCGGCCGTCGATGTCGCCAATGACGTGCATCACTTCAGACACATTGGCCTTGGGCCGGCGCTTGTCGATGATGGCCATGTCGCAGCCCAGCTGCTTGGCCAGTGCACGGGCGCGCACCACACCGCCAACGTCGGGCGAAACCACCATCAGGTCGTTGTAGTTCTTCTGGCGCAGATCGCCCAGCAGCACCGGCGAGGCGTAAATATTGTCCACGGGGATGTCGAAAAAGCCCTGGATCTGGTCGGCGTGCAAGTCCATGGTCAGGACACGCGAAACACCCACGGCTTGCAGCATGTTGGCCACAACCTTGGCGCTGATGGGCACACGGGCCGAGCGCGGGCGGCGGTCCTGGCGGGCATAACCGAAATAGGGGATCACGGCGGAGATGCGTTCGGCGGAAGCACGTTTGAGTGCGTCCACCATGATCAGCAGCTCCATCAGGTTTTCGTTGGTGGGCGCGCAGGTGGACTGCACCACAAACACATCGCGCGCACGCACGTTTTGCTGAATCTCGACCGTGACTTCGCCGTCGGAAAAACGGCCTACATGGGCTGCACCCAGCGAAATGCCCAGATGTTGGGCAATTTCAGAAGCCATGCCGGGATTGGCATTGCCGGTGAACAGCATGAAGTCGGGGTGGTGCGTCGTTTGCATGTGGGGCCCAGCGGATGTCTAGGAGGGGATCGTGGCTGAAGAAAGTAGGAAGGCAAAAACCGCATCGAACACAGGCGCTTTGTACCCATTCCATGTCGACGCGGCTTGAAGCGCGGGTTTCGGGTGACACATCCATTGTGTGTGGATGGTACGAAAACCCGAAGCCGTTAGCTGAAGTCAATCAACAGTGCAGCGAGCACGGACCCTTTGTATCAGGGCCTAAAAGCACGGCCTCCCCACGGGAGACCGAAAATTTTGGCAGGGGTGGAAGGAGTCGAACCTGCGAATGCCGGAATCAAAATCCGGTGCCTTAACCAACTTGGCGACACCCCTACACAGGTCAGTTGTCAATATTTGCTGATGGTCATAAATGACAATCAGCAGCTACCAACAACCAACCCTTTAATCGTTGTTTCTGAAAACAAATTCAATGACCGTTATTTTACCAAGCGGCCAGAGGATGTGCCTCCAGGTTGTTGCATTTCCTGATCTTCCAGTCGCTTGGAGCAACTGCAAGTTCCACGTCGTGCAACATATGCGCAAAAACAGCACTTCCTGAGCCTGTCATGCGACCTTGTAAATTCTGCATGGAGAGCCAATCAAGTGATTGACCAACCTGCGGACACAAGGTCTGCGCGACTGACTGCAAGTCGTTGCGGCCGAATCCGTAAATCGAGCCATTTGAGTGTGCAGCAAAGCCTACGATTGTAGCAGTAACTGAATCGCGTTTTAAGCTCGGCGAACGAAAAATCGCATCGGTGGCTAAACCGGCAGGTGGTTTGACCACGACAAAACGTGCGGGAGGCAGTAGCAGCGGTGTGATTTTTTCGCCCACACCTTCGACCCAGGCGTTGCCACCACTGAGGAAAAACGGCACGTCGGCGCCCAGGCTGAGGGCGATGGCTTGCAGTTGTGCTGGAGGCAGTTTCACGCCCCACAAACGTTGCAGGGCCAGCAGGCAACTCGCGGCGTCAGAGGAGCCGCCGCCCATGCCGGCCTGCGAAGGAATACGTTTTTCAAGCCCGATGTGGACGCCCAGCGGGGTGCTGCAGGCTTTTTGCAGCGCGCGGGCGGCGCGTACTACCAAGTCTTCGGCGGGTAGAACTTCGCTGGCCTCGGTGCCCAGATCGGCGCGGCTGATCTGGCCGTCGCTGCGCAGCTCGAAATGCAGGGTGTCGCACCAGTCGATCAGCATGAACACCGACTGCAGCAAGTGGTAGCCATCGTCGCGGCGACCGTTGATGTGCAAAAACAGATTGAGTTTGGCCGGCGCGGCAACGTCGTAAATCGCCTTCAGCGGTGCGGCGCGCAAGATTTCGGTCAGCTTCATGGTCACTGTGCCAGCACGATGCGCAGGTCGGTGCGCGGTTGTGGCTGGGTCCGGCTGGCTGAAATTTTTCCCTCGGGCTGTTGCGACAGGTCGGCGCTCCAGCCGTTCAGAGCGGTGTTTTTGCCGCCCAGCCAGTCAAACAGCGCCTGCAACGGCACTGCCGCACCGGTGGCTTTTTCAATCAGTTCATCGACCGAGGCAAAACGCTGGACTTGGCCGCCGGAATGCAGCACGGCTTCCCCTGGCGACCAGCGCAGCACGGCCAGGCTGGTGCCCAGCGGACTGTTGAGCATCAGCTCGCCCTGTACGGGGGTGCCGCGGAGTTCAAAGCCGGCAAAAAAAGCTTGCGGCGGTTCGCTTTGCACCTGCAGGCTGATACGTCCTGTCCAGCTTGAGGCATCTGCATCATTTTGGCTTGTAGCCCCTGTAGGGTGGGCGCAACCAGCTATAAAAATAGTAGCAAAGAGAAGCGGTGCAATCAGGGCGAAAAAACGTCGCAAAAAAATCGTCAAGGCAGCCACTCCGGATTACAGCTTGACGCGCAGGCGTTTAATAGTTGCGCGCAGCGTTTCGTTGCCCGGATCCATCAGCTGGCCTTCTTTCCAGATCGCCACGGCCTTGTCGTGTTGACCCATGCTCCACAAAACCTCGCCAAAATGTGCGGCGATTTCCGGGTCGGGTTTTGTTTTGTAGGCAGCTTGAAAAATTTTCAAGGATTCAGCCTTGTTGCCCAGCCGGAATTCGACCCAGCCCAGGCTGTCCTGGATGAAGGGATCGGCTGGCGCATATTCCAGCGCTTTCTGTATCAGTTGTTTGGCTTCGGGCAGGCGAATATTGCGTTCGGCCAGCGAGTAGCCCAGCGCGTTGTAAGCATGGTGGTAGTCGGGCTTGCGCTGGATCAGCTGGCGCAGCAGGCGCTCCATGTCGGTCAGGGCGCCGAGTTTTTCGGCCATCATGGCCTGGTCGTAAAGCAGCTCGGGCTCCTCGGGGAACTGGGTGACGGCCTGCGCGAGCAGGTCGTAAGCACCCTGGTAGGCCTTTTGCTCGCGCAGCAGGCCTGCTTCCGCCATTAGTTTGATACGTGCGTCCTCGGGCTTGCGCTCGGGCAGTTGCCGGATCAACTGGCGGGCTTCGGCCAGCTTGCCCTGTTTGGCCAACAGCGAGGCGCGCCGCGTTTGCGCCTGGACCAGATCCTGGGAATTGGAGATTTTGCTCAACCAGGTTTCCGCCCCGGCATAGTCCTGGCGTTTTTCCGCCAGTTGCGCCAGCGACAAATAGGCCTGGGACAGGCCGCGGCTGGTTTGTTCAGCAGTTTCGGTGGGTTGCGCCAGTTCGACATAACGCAGCAGGGAGGTTTGCGCCACATCAAGCTTGTTGTCCTGCAACTGCAGCGAGCCCAGGACCAGCCAGGCTTCGGGGTGGTCGGGTTTGTCGCGGGTGACCACTTGCAATTGCGCTGTGGCTTCGGCGTAACGCTGGTCATCGATCAGTTCGCGTGCGTAGCCCATGCGAATTTCCGGCAGGACTTTGGGATTGCCCTCCATGTATTTTTGAACCAGAATTTCAGCGCGCGGCATCTTGGGGTCCATCAGCTCCAGCCCCAACTGGGCCGGGCCTTCGGAGGCCGGGTCCATGGCCTGCGCACGTTCAGCGGCGGCCAGCGCACCTGTAGGGTCATCGGCCAGCAGCCGCATGCGGCCTACGCTGGTCCAGGCGACAGCGCCGGTGGCGGGGGCGGCCAGCTGCTCGGCCAGGGCTTGTTCAAGCACGCCGGCGGCCAGTTTTTTGTCGGAGGCCCGGGCGAACAGTCGGGGCAGGGTGGCAATGGCCTGGGAACGTTCGTCCAGCGGCGACAGTTGCAACTCTGTTTTTATCGGCTCCACGGTTTCGGTGATGCGGTTCAGCGCCACCAGGATTTGCAGCAGATAACGATTGGCCTCCCGCGACGCCGGCAGCGCCTGGCGCCAGGCCTGCACCGCCTGCAGCGCGGCGTCGCCGGAGCGTGATTGCAAGGCGACGTCGGCCGCACGCTGGTATAGCTGGGCGTCGCCGGTTTTTCGCGCGGCGTCCAGGATCAGCGCATAACCGGTGGCCGGTTGATCTTCACGTACATTGATTTCACCAAGCAGCAATTCATAGAACAAGGCGCCATCCAGGCGGGACGGCGGCGGTGGGGGGAGGGCTTGTTCCTCGGTGGGGGCTTGCGGTCGGGCGGCGTCCGGCGCGGCGGGGGCCGGCTGGGCCAACACGGCTGGCAGGGCCAGGCAAAGCGTACCGAAAACAAAGAGAAGCTGTTTCATCGAACCATGATAATTCAAGCACCCTGCCTCTGCGGAGCGTCTTTACCAATTGCCCAGAACCATGCCTGAATTACCTGAAGTTGAAGTGACCCGCCTGAGTTTTGCCGACCGCATCGCCGGGGCCAAAATCATCGCCCTGCACATGGGCAAGCCGCTGCGCTGGCCCTTGGGTTGCGACAGCGCGCAACTGGTGGGGCATACCGTGCTGCAGGTGCGCCGGCGTGGCAAATACCTGTTGCTAGACACCACGGGCGGCCTGTTGCTGATTCATCTGGGCATGTCCGGCAGCCTGGGTTTTGGCGAGGCCTTGCCGCCCCTGGGCAAACATGACCATTTTGAGATGTTAACCACGGTGGGCAGCCTGCGTCTGCACGACCCGCGCCGGTTTGGCGCGGTGGTGTATGCGCCTGATGAAGACGATGCCGTGGCCCGCAAGCTGCTTGGGCGCCTGGGGGTGGAGCCGCTGACGGACGACTTTGAGGCGCTGGCTTTTCACCAGGCCTTGCAGCGCAGGCAAACCGCGATCAAACAGGTGTTGATGGCCGGCGAGATTGTGGTTGGTGTCGGCAATATCTACGCCTCCGAGGCCTTGTTCATGGCCGGGATCCGGCCCACGGTGCGGGCCGCGCGCCTGAGCAAGCCGCGCGCCGCCAGACTGCACGCGGCGATTCGCGAGGTGTTGTCACAAGCGCTTACAAAAGGCGGCAGCACCTTGAAGGATTTTTCCAATGCCCAGGGTGAAAGCGGGCACTTCCAGCTGGACGCCATGGTTTACGACCGCGCCGGCTTGCCCTGCAAGGTCTGTGCTGCGCCTATCCGGCTCATGCGGCAAGGGCAGCGCTCCACTTTTTTCTGTGTCAACTGCCAGAAACCCTGAAAAACGCCCCCAGCCCTTGATGGCCGGTTCGGGGGCGCGATGCTATATTGATTGACCTATGTCTACAGTCCACCATGTCTTTTAACGAACAATTTGACCAGCACGGCACCTGGCGGCGTGAATTCGCCTTGCGCCTCAAGTTGTTGTCCGAATGGCTGAAAGACCATGACCTGCTCAACGCCGCCGTTGAAGAGCGTTTGCTCCGGCTGGAGTCGCAGGTGCGTTCGGACAAGGTCATGGTGGCTTTTGTCGCCGAATTTTCCCGCGGCAAATCCGAACTCATCAACGCCATCTTTTTCGCCGGTTACGGCAGGCGCATCATGCCGGCCAGCGCCGGCCGCACCACCATGTGTCCGACCGAACTTGGTTATGACGCAGAGGTGCCGCCTTGCCTGCGTTTGCTGCCCATCGAGACCCGGCTGAAAAGCCAGGCGCTGATGGAATGGCGCATGGTCCCGGAAAAATGGACTCGCGTCGACCTGGATGTGAACGACCCGGTGCAACTCGCACAGGCCCTGGAAAAAGTCGCCGAGGTCCGCCACGTGACCCGCGAAGAAGCCATTGCCCTGGGTTTCTGGCACGACGACACCCCGGACGACAACCCGAGGGTGGGTGCGGACGGCTTGATAGAAGTCCCCAAATGGCGTCATGCACTGATCAATATTGCGCACCCGCTGCTCAAACAAGGCCTGGTTATCCTCGACACGCCGGGGCTGAACGCGATTGGCGCCGAGCCGGAACTGACGGTCAGCCTGATTCCGCAAGCCCATGCGGTGGTGTTTATCCTGGCGGCCGATACCGGCGTGACCAAGTCTGACCTCGCGATCTGGCGTGAACACCTGATCACCGACGACAATGATGCGCGCCTGGTGGTGCTCAACAAAATCGACACCTTGTGGGACGCGTTGAGCACGCCCGAACAAATCCAGGCCCAGATAGACCGGCAGCGGGCGACCTCTGCCGACATTCTCGGACTGCCTATGGCGCAGGTGATTCCGGTGTCGGCCCAAAAAGGCCTGGTGGCCAAAGTCACCGGCGACGACAAGCTGCTGCAGGCCAGCTGCCTGCCCGGGCTGGAACTGGCGCTGGCACAAGGTGTCATGGGCCAGCGGCAGAAAATTTTGCGCTCGGCGGTGGCCGGCGGCATGGTCGAGTTGCGTGCCGAGGCCGGCCGCGTGCTCCATATCCGGCGCCGCGACCTGGCCGAACAGATGATTGAGCTGCGTGGCCTGCGCGGCAAAAACACCTCGGTGATCAAACACATGCGCTCGCGCATCGAGCAGGAGCAGGCCGAGTTCAACACCAGCGGCGCCAAGATACAGGCGGTACGCTCCATTCACCTGAAACTGCTCCGGGAAGTTTTCAATCTGCTGGGCACGCCTACGCTCAAAACCGAGCTGGTCCAGCTGACCGCGATGCTCAAACAGCCAGGCATCAAGCTGGGTGTGAAAAAGGCCTATGGCCAGACTTTTGCGCGGCTGCAGGAAAGTTTGCAAAAAGCCCAAAACACCAGCGCGGAAATCCAGCACATGTTGGCCGGATCGTTCAAGCAACTCAACGCCGAATTCGGTTTTTCCCTGCAGGCGCCCAAAGAGCCCGAGATGGGCCGTTTCCTGCAGGATCTGGCGCAGATCGAGCGCAGCCATTTGCAATACCTGGGTGTGGCCAACATCCTCAAGCTGGCCCAGCCTGATTTTTCCGAACGCCTGGTGCGCGCGTTGGCCACCCGGCTGCGTGTGGTTTACGAATCGGCGCTGGGCGAGGTTGAACTCTGGAACAAGTCGGCCGCCTCGCAGTTAGATGCCCAACTGAAAGAGCGCAGGCGCAACTTCGGCCGCCGCCTGGAGGCGATTGAGCGTATCCAGCAAGCCGCCACCGGCCTGGATGAACGCATTGACGAAATTGATCGCCACGAACGTGCGATCAATGCGCTGGACGGCAAACTCGGTGAATTGACGGCCCAACTGACCGGCGCCCCGGCAGACGAGCAGGTCACGCTGGTCCGGCCTGCGGCTGCTGCCGCCGAGGTCACCGCCATCACCCTGGCCGCCTGAGCGCGGTATGGTGTTGACACTCACGTCAGGCGCGGACCTGTCCTTGTTATCTCCCGATCTGGCGGAGGCCGAGTCGGCCGCCGTGATCGCGGCGCTGAGCCCGGCTTTTGCCACCCAGGTTGTGCGTTGGCAAAAAAGCCATGGCCGCAACAGCCTGCCCTGGCAAAACACACGTGATCCCTACCGTGTCTGGTTGTCGGAAATCATGCTGCAGCAAACCCAGGTGGTGACGGTGCTGGACTATTACACCCGCTTCCTGCAGCGTTTCCCGACGGTGGCGGATCTGGCCGCGGCGCCCGCCGACGATGTGCTGGGTTTGTGGAGCGGCCTGGGTTATTACAGCCGGGCCAGAAACCTGCACCGCTGTGCACAAGACGTGGTGCGTCTGCACGGCGGCCAGTTTCCGCAAACCGCCGAACTGCTGCAAACCCTCCCCGGCATCGGGCCGTCGACGGCGGCGGCGGTGGCCTCTTTTTGTTACTCCGAACGCGTGGCGATTCTGGACGGCAACGTCAAACGTGTGTTGACACGCGTGACCGGTTTTGCGGGCGACCTCGCCTCCAGCGCCCAGGAGCGTGCCTTGTGGGCCATGGCCACGGCGCTGCTGCCGCGCCGCAACCTGGCCGAGGCCATGCCGCGTTACACCCAGGGTGTCATGGACCTGGGCGCCACGATTTGCACGACACGCCAGCCCTCGTGTCTGCTGTGCCCGGTGCAATCCCTGTGCCGGGGCCTGGCCGGTGGCACGCCTGAACGTTTCCCGGTCAAAACGCGCAAACTCAAACGCAGTGCGCAATCGCTGAGCCTGTTGTGGGCGCAGCGCGCCGATGGCGCAATCTGGCTGGAACGCCGGCCGGTGTCCGGCATCTGGGGCGGGCTGTATTGTTTTCCGGTGTTTCACAGCGAAGATGACTTGCTGGCGACCTTGCCGACCGCGCAGCAGGTGCGACTGGAAGCGATCAAACCTTTTGTGCATGTGTTGACACACAAGGACTTGCGCCTTTCACCCATGTTGCTGGTGCTTTCGGCGCGTGAGGCCAAAGCCGCCCGTTTGCCGGGTGAGGGCGCTTGGTTCACGCACGAGGCCTGGACCGGTCTGGGCTTGCCCGCACCGATTCGAAAACTGCTGGATTAGGTTGTAGCCGGCTGGAGTGACCTTTTCTTAAGAGAAATATGCCTCTAGCCCTTATGTAGCGGGCGCAAGCAGCTATTGAATCAGGAGCGTTTCCCCGCTGACTCGGGTGCGGACGGTACGGCGTCCAGCTCGCGGTGGCGCTTGAGGGTGACCCAATGCGCGCTAAAGGCCTGGGCCAACCGCTCGACCAGGTAGACCGAGCGGTGCTGGCCGCCGGTGCAGCCAATGGCCACGGTCACGTAGCTGCGGTGGTCGCGCAGCAAGACCTTCAGCCAGTGGCTGATGAATTGTTCGATGTGATTAAACATGTCATCGACCTCGGCATGGCCCTGCAGGTAGGCGGCCACGGCGGCATCCTTGCCGGTCAGTTGGCGCAGGCCTGACTCGTAATGCGGATTCGGCAACATACGCACGTCAAACACATAGTCGGCGTCGACAGGCACGCCGCGTTTGAAGGCAAACGATTCAAACACCAGGGTCAACTGGGTAGCCGGCGAAGAGATCAGCGCTTTCACATAAGCCTGCAGCTGCGAGGAGCGGATCATGCTGCTGTCGATGACATGGGCGTTTTCGCGCAGCTCGCCCAGCAGCTCGCGTTCTTCGTTGATCGCATCCACCAGGGCACGCTGCTGGTCCGATGCATCACGGCGCGACAGCGGGTGCAAGCGCCGGGTTTCGGAAAAGCGTCGCACCAGGGTGTCGGTGCTGGCATCGAGAAAAATCGACTGCACGGTCACGCCTTGCGCCCGCATTTGCTTGAGATACTGCGGGACCTGCGGCAGTGCGGTGGCGCTGCGCACGTCCATCGCGATCGCCACCTTGCGTGAGGCGTGCGTTTTTTCCAGCGCGACAAAGGCCAGCAGCAGCTCGGGCGGCAGGTTGTCCACGCAGTAATAGCCTGTGTCTTCCAGCGCATGTAAGGCGACCGATTTTCCGGAGCCCGACATGCCGGTGATCAGCACCATGTCCAGGGTCGGTGCCGGGGCGGGAGGGGTGACGGTTTTCATTGCCCCAGCATCTCCTTGGCATGGGCCAGCGTGGTGCCCGAGAGTTTTTCGCCGCCCAGCATACGCGCCACCTCGGCGACACGTTGTTCGCTGTGCACCGGCTCGACGGTGCTGGCGGTCTGGCCCTTGTCGGTGCGTTTGGCCACCATCAGGTGCTGGTCGGCGCAGGCCGCGACTTGGGGCAGGTGGGTGACGGCCATGACCTGGCGGTCCTTGCCCAGCTGTTTCATCAGACGGCCCACGGTTTCTGCGACGGCCCCGCCCACGCCGGAATCGACCTCGTCAAAAATCAGGGTCTGCGCCTGGCCGAGTTGGCTGGTGGTCACCGCGATGGCCAGTGCAATGCGCGACAACTCGCCGCCCGAAGCGACCTTGCCCACCGGGCGTGGTGTGCTGCCGCTGTGGCCGGCAACCAGGAATTCGGCTTGTTCCAGGCCATGTTGCGCCGGTTGATCGAGTGTGGCCAGCGCCACTTCAAATTTGCCGCCCTGCATGCCCAGGCCTTGCATGGCCTGGGTGATGGCCTTGGCCAGCAAGGGTGCGGCTTTGCTGCGCGCCTTGGAGACGATACGCGCTTCATCCATATAAGCCGCCTTGGCGGACTGCTCGGTTTTTTCCAGGCCCAGCAGGTCGGCTGCCGCATCGAGTTTTTGCAACTCGCTGCGCCAGGACGCCAGCAACTCGGGCAACTCGGCCGGTGTGCGTTTGTAGCGGCGCGCCAGGCTGACCCAAAGCGCCAGGCGTCCATCCAGCTCGGCCAGGCGCTGCGGCTCCAGCTCGGCATGGCGCGCGTAACCATGTAAGGAATGCACAGCGTCTTCGACTTGCGCCAGGGCGCTGCTCAACACCTCGGTCAGCCCTTTGAATTCAGGCTCGATATGCGCCTGGTTTTGTAGCGAGCTGAGGGCGCGACCTATCAGGGCGGTCGCGTTGTCATCGGACTCCTGCAGGGCATCGACCGCGGTTTGTACGGCGTCGCGCAGGGCCTGCACATTGGACAGGCGGCTGTGTTGGGTGTTGAGTTCGTCCCACTCGTCGTTGCCGGGCGCCAGCTTGTCGAGCTCGCCGATTTGCCAGGCCAGGCGTTCACGCTCACGCTGCAGGCTGTCCTGTGCTTCACGCGCCTCGGTCAGCGCCTTGTACGCGTTGCGCCAGCTTTGCCATTGCAAAAGTA
This sequence comes from Polaromonas potterensis, assembly GCF_033446725.1. Classification (NCBI taxonomy): domain Bacteria; kingdom Pseudomonadati; phylum Pseudomonadota; class Betaproteobacteria; order Burkholderiales; family Comamonadaceae; genus Polaromonas; species Polaromonas potterensis. Next base: position 12,683 of record NZ_JAWQLX010000004.1, read on the forward strand.
TGGCCTGGGTCGAGAGGCCGGCGTAGGCGTCGAGCAAACCCCGCACCGCATCGGGCCGGGTCAGGCTTTGCCAGGCATGTTGTCCGTGGATGTCGACCAGCAGGTCGGCGATCTCGCGTAATTGTGTCGCGGTGGCCGGGCTGCCATTGATCCAGGCCCGGCTTTTGCCCTGAATGTCGACGGTGCGGCGCAGCAGCAACTCCTCATCGGCCGCAAAACCGGCCAGGTCCAGCCAGGGGGCCAGTGTGGCGGGTGTATCAAAGGTGGCGCTGATCTCGCAGCGCTGTGCGCCCTCGCGCACCACGCCGGCATCGGCACGTGCGCCCAGCGCCAGTTGCAGCGCATCTATCAGTATCGATTTGCCGGCGCCGGTTTCGCCGGTGAGGACGGTGAAACCGTCTTCCAGGTCCAGCGCAAGTTCGTGGACGATGACAAAGTCGCGCAGGGAGATGTTTTTCAGGCTCATGCCACCCCTTCATTCCAGTGGAGTTTTTTACGCAGGGTATCGAAGTAGCTCCAGCCCTTGGGATGCAAAAAGCACATCTGGAACTCCGAACGCCTGACGGTGATGCGGTCGCCATGCAGCAAGGTGGCCAGCGACTGCATGTCGAAATTGGCACTGGCATCGCGGCCGGCGACGATTTCGACCGTGATCTCGCCGGCGTCGGACAAGACGATGGGCCGGTTCGACAAGGTATGCGGCGCAATCGGCACCAGCACCCAGCCGGCAATCGACGGGTGTATCAAGGGGCCGCCGGCCGACAAGGCATACGCGGTGGAGCCGGTTGGCGACGCAATGATCAGGCCGTCGGCGCGCTGGTTGGCGACAAAACGGCCATCGACCTCGACCCGCAGCTCCACCATGCCGGCGGTGGCACCACGGTTGACGACCACATCGTTCATGGCCGTGGCGTTGAAGACGCAGCGGCCGTCACGCATGACCTGGGCCTGCATCATCCAGCGCCTGTCTTCCTCGAACTCGCCGCGCAGCATGGGGCCTAGCGCCGCCTGAAAATCTTCAAAAGCAATATCGGTGATAAAACCCAGCCGCCCCTGGTTGATGCCCACCATGGGCACGCCAAACTGTGCCAGTTGCCGGCCTATGCCCAGCATGGTGCCGTCGCCGCCGACCACCAGCGCGAGGTCGCAATGTTTGCCCACACCGGCCACATTGAGCACCGGGTACTGCGTCAGGCCGGTGTTGCTGGCGGTTTCCTCTTCCAGGGCCACCTCGCAGCCCTGCGTGTGCAAAAAGCTGGCAATTTCTTCCAGCGCGGAGCGTGAACCCTGCGCGTGGTACTTCCCAATGAGAGCGACGTGGCGAAATTGCGATTTCATCTTCAAATTACATCACAACATGCGACCCAAGCTTCGTAGAATGTCCCCATGCTTGATGAACGTGCCCGCCTGTTGTTAAAAGCGCTTGTGGAGCGCTACATCGCCGACGGCCAGCCGGTCGGCTCGCGCACCCTGTCCAGGGCCTCCGGCATGGACCTGTCGCCGGCCACCATACGCAACGTCATGAGCGATCTGGAAGAGCTGGGTCTGATCGTCAGCCCGCATACCTCGGCCGGCCGGATACCGACGGCTCGTGGTTACCGCCTCTTTGTCGACACCATGCTGACGATGCAGCGGGACCAGTTTTCGGTCGGCGGGCCGCTGGCCGCGCCGCGCCTGGCGCCGGACCAGCCGCAAAAAGTGTTCAGCAACGCCGCCAACATCCTGTCCAGCCTGTCGCAGTTTGTCGGTGTTGTGATGGCCCCGCGCCGTACCTCGGTGTTTCGCCACATCGAATTTTTACGCCTGTCTGAAAAGCGTTTTCTGGTCATCATCGTGTCGCCCGATGGCGATGTGCAAAACCGTGTCATCTTCACCGAGACCGATTACACCCAGACCCAACTCGTCGAAGCGTCCAATTTTCTCAACTCGCATTACGCGGGCATGGCCATCGAGGAAGTCCGCGAGCGCCTGCAGCACGAAGTCGAAGCCCTACGCGGCGAAATCGCCAGCCTGATGCAGGCGGCTGTGCAGGTCAGCTCTGAAGCCATTGAATCGCGCGACGAGGTGGTGGTGTCGGGGGAACGCAATCTGCTGGCTGTCAGCGATTTTTCGGGCGATATGGGTAATCTACGCAAATTGTTTGACCTGTTCGAGCAAAAAGCCCAGTTGATGCGCCTGCTTGATGTCTCCAGCCGCGCCGAAGGCGTGCGTATCTATATCGGCGGCGAAAGCCAGGTTGTGCCTTATCAGGAACTGTCGGTGGTGACCGCGCCTTACGAGGTGGACGGCCAGGTGGTAGGTACCTTGGGCGTCATTGGCCCCATGCGTATGCCTTATGAAAAAATGATTCAAATCGTCGACATTACAGCCAAGATGGTGAGCAGCGCGCTGAGTCACAGCAAGTAGCACCGTACAATCTGTTTTGGCGACGTGGGGCGTTAGCTCAGTTGGTTAGAGCAGAGGACTCATAATCCTTTGGTCCACGGTTCAAGTCCGTGACGCCCTACCACCTTGATGGTGTGCAAAATCAAGGACTTACGAGAGTAAGTCCTTTTTTTGTTTCTGGGTTTTGGTGCAATTTATGCCAAATTTATGCCAATTCCCGTGCAAGCGAGTGCCTTCGATTGCCTCTTGGACATTAGCGCGAGCAGTAATTCCAGCCCCACCAACAAGGCTGCTTTGTTGGTCTCGTCTTTGCGCGCAGGAACATCGACGCCGTTGGTCTCAAGTTGCTTGGCCAGATCGTCTGCGTCCTTGATGATTTTTTGCGGATCACAGTTGAGTTGAATGGCGATCAGCCTCATCGGCGGCCTCTCCCTGGCGATGCCCAGGTAGCGACCAACAGGAAAGTCAAGAACCCAGCAGATTCCGCCTGACATGCAGCAGGTGGTCCCTGGTGCAGGTTACAGCACGCACCAGGTCACGGTCTGTCAATGCACTCACCAGTTGGCGATGTTCCGCCTGGTATGACAGACGCCGTTCCGGCGTCAGGCTGTGGCGTTTGAGTGCGCCCCAGTCGTCCTGATCTCGGGCCCGATTGATCAATTGAAAGACATGGGTGACGAGGGAGTTGTGAGCGGCCAGCGCAATGGTCTCGTGAAGTTTTCCGTCCCAAACTTCGAACTCCTCCATGCTTTCGGCCGCCTCGGCCTTGTCGCAGCAAAGTGCCATTTTTGCAAAGTCGCTCTGGGAGGCGTTGCGAATGATCATCTCCACGATGCTCGGCTCAATGGCAAACCTGAATTCCATCAGCTCGGCGGGACTCACGCTGCCCGGGATGCTTACCAGTGCCGCGGTGACACCGGCCGCAGGATCAGGCGTCAAAGCTTGCGCTTGAAATTCCCTGCTGACATAGGTGCCGCTTCCCACGGTTTGGGTGATGAATCCGGCCACTTTCAGCTGCGCCAGGACCCGACGCACCGTTGATCTGCCGATGTTGAAGGACTCGCTGAGATGTCGCTCCGTATCGATTCGATGCCCCGGACCCCATTCGCCTGAGTTGAGCTTGCCCAGGATTGCGTCCTTCAGTACCGCCGCGTTGTCCATTGTTGTTCCCTTGAATCCCAAATCATAACAAAGGGATCAACTTGGCGGTCACCAATAAGCCCAATTTGAACCAATGTATTTGGAGGTGTGTGCGATTTTTAGGGGAGAGTTACAAGAAAAATCGTTAAAAACATTAAATAATGCCTTTATTGGTTCTAGAATTAACCCAATCAAGACATATTGGGTTGTTTTGATGAACCAATTGGAGTGTTATGAAAATCGGACGTGTTTCTTATCAGGGTCGTGTGCGCATGGTATTGGTCGATGAGGCCAGCAGCAAGGTCACCATTATTGGCGGCAGCTTTGCCCAGCATCTGAACCCGGTGCAAGCCGTGATCGAGCGCCGCATCACCGCGGCAGAATTGAACCTGCTCAAGGAAGGCGAAGCCGGCTTCGCCGACGTCACCTTCCTGTCGCCCATCTCGGTGCCCGTGCGCAACATCTTCGCTGTTGGCAAGAACTACACCGAGCACGCAGCTGAATTTGACAAGAGCGGTTTCAACGCTACCAGCGGTGCAGCTGCCGTGCCCGCGTTTCCGCAAATCTTCACCAAGGCCACGACCTCGCTGGCCGGCCCGACAGACGACATCCGTTTCGACCCTGCGCACACCACATCCGTTGACTATGAGGGCGAGATTGGTGTTGTGATCGGTGCCGAATGCCGGAATGTTTCGCCAGCCGACGCGCTCGGCAAGGTGTTCGGCTTTGTCGCGATCAACGACGTGACGGCACGCGACCTGCAGAAGAACCATGCGCAGTGGTTCCTCGGCAAGTCGCTGGACACCTTCTGTCCGGTTGGCCCCTGGATATCGACCTCGGACGAGTCGACCATCGATTCGCTCAAGGTTCAGACCTGGGTTAACGGCGAGCTGCGCCAGACCGGCGTGCTGAGCGACCTGATCTTCAACGTGCCAACCCTGATCGCGACCCTGTCGAAGGCGATGACGCTGCTCCCCGGCGACATCATCGCGACCGGCACGCCAGTAGGCGTCGGCATCGGCTTCACACCGCCGAAGTTCCTGAAGGACGGCGATCTGGTTCGCGTCGCGGTGACTGGCCTCGGCGAGTTGAACAACCGCGTCCGCGCCGTGTGATGACACTGGCACGCCGCATGGCGTGCCTTGCGCAGCACTTGCGTTCTGCGCCTTCAAGCAAATGATTGAATAACGGGGACAACTTTATGAACTACTCAAGCAAGACCTGGGTGCTGGTCGGCGTTGCCGTGAATGCGCTTTTCACAGCGTTGCCGGGTATGGCGCAAGAGGCTTACCCCAACAAGGCCATCACCATGGTCGTGCCCTTCCCACCGGGGGGTGCCGCCGACATCGTCGCGCGGCCCATCGCAGAGGCCATGAGTCGTTACCTGAAGCAACCCGTGGTGATCGAGAACAAGGCCGGTGCCGGCGGTGGCATTGGCATGTCGCAGGTCGCCAAGGCCAAGCCCGATGGCTACAGCGTGTTGATGGCCTTGTCGTCCATCGTGGTGTTGCCCGAAGCCGATGTCGTGCTCAAGCGCCCGCCTATGTTCACCTTGTCGCAGCTGAAGCCCATCGCGCGCTTCACGGCCGATCCGGTCGTGCTGGTGGTGAATGCCAGCAGCCCCTGGAAGGACTTCAAGCAGTTCAGCGCGGCCGCCAAGGCCAAGCCCGGCAACTACACCTTCGGCTCCTCGGGAAACTACGGGACCATGCACGTGCCCGTCGAACAAATGAAGGCGGCCACCAATACCTCCGTGTTGCACATTCCGTACACGGGCGCAGGGCCGGCTGTGGTCGCACTTCTGGGTGGTCAAGTCGATCTCCTCGCCACGGGCCCTTCTACGGTCGCCAGTCATATCCAGGCGGGAAAACTGAGAGCCTTGGCGCAATGGGGTGAGGGACGTCTTCCGACGCTTCCGGGCGTTCCCAGCCTGAAGGAACTCGGCATTCCCGTGACCTACTCCCAGTGGACAGGGCTTTTTGTGCCGGCTTCGACACCCGATGCCGTGGTGGCCAAGCTCCGGGAAGCCGCAAAATTTGCAGCCAGCGATGCACGTGCTGTGCAATCTTTGCAAACCGCCGGAACCTATGTGCAGTACCAGGACACCCCAGAATTCGCAAAATTCGTGACCCAGGACGCGGCCGTCATGGCGAAGGTGGTTCAGCGAATTGGCAAGGTCGAGTAGTCCTCTCTGTTGTAGCGGCGCCGCCCGTGTCTCGGTGCAGGTAGCCTGGAGAAACGGGGTGCCGCCGGGCTCCCTGTCTGGCGCTACGCTGCGTTAGTGGGTTTTAGTCAGCGCCTCGCGGAATCCTTTTGCGCGCTCGTCCACCGTTTAGGACAAGGTGCCGAATCCTTCGACGAGGAATACCCGGTGATCATCAAGTAAACGGAGGCGCTGGCGCGGCGTCCCCATGGCGGCAGCCGCAACATGACGGGGCGGACTCGGGCGCCCATGCGCTTCACGTTGGTTCACGCGCTGCGCATGTCTAGATCAAGAACTGCTCGGCTACGCGACTCCAGAAAGCCGCGCCCACCGTGAGATTCGCGTCATCAAAGTCATAGCTCGGGTTGTGCAGCCCTCGGCCACCTTCGGACGGCCCATTGCCGATGCGAATTAACGCGCCGGGCAAGCCTGCAGCATGTAGGCGAAGTCTTCGCTACCCATCATGCGCGGAAATTCGGTTGTCACGTGGTCCTTGCCAACCAGCTCGGTCGCCACGCTTGCCGCCAGCGCCACGGCATCGGCTGCATTCTCGACAACCGGATAACCCTCTACATAGTTGATCTCGGCCTTGGCGCCGAATCCCTGCACTGCCGGGCCTTCACAGCCTACTTTGTATATTTTCATGTGCATAAGTCGCCAAGAGCTGCCTCGGAACAATTGCGGAACACCCATCATGTTTGTCCCATTTACCAAAACTACGCTAAGTTACCGTCAACAAACTACTTTCTGCTTTTATTGGATGCGGTGCCGTTCATCAGCCTGTACTAAGCCTCCACTTTTAGCGGGAGCTCATAATCCTTTGGTCGAGTGTTTGAGCTACTCACGTACTACCACCCATAAAGTAGGCTATAATTCGAGGCTTAGCGGCTGTAGCTCAGTTGGATAGAGTACTTGGCTACGAACCAAGGGGTCGTGGGTTCAATTCCTGCCAGCCGCACCAAACGATACCCCTAGAACAGTGATGTTCTAGGGGTTTTTCGTTACTATGTCCTGATTTACTCTTGCAGGCTCATCATGAGCAAAGCTTTCACCAAAGAAGCCGACGCGGACGAAGATGATGAGCTGGCTCTGCCAGCGCTTCCGACCGGTGGCAAAAACTACATCACGCCTCAGGGTTACGCCCGACTCAAGGCGGAACTCCTCGACCTGATCGACAACGAACGTCCCAAGATGGTGGAAATCGTCCACTGGGCCGCCAGCAATGGCGACCGCTCGGAGAACGGGGATTACCACTATGGCAAAAAACGCCTGCGCGAGATTGATAGGCGCATCCGGTTTTTGACCAAGCGGCTTGAGATTGCGGAAATTTCAGACCCTGCCGTGCACCATGGCCTTGACCAGGTATTTTTTGGCGCCACGGTGACTTATGTTGACGACAGCGGTGTTGAGCAGACCGTGACCATTCTTGGCATCGATGAAGCGGACAGCGGCCTCAACCAGGTCAGCTGGATTTCGCCGATTGCCCGCGCATTGCTCAAGGCACGGGTGGGCGATGAAGTGAAGCTGGCCACCCCGGGCGGGCTCCGGGACATTGAGGTGCTACAGGTCAGTTACCCAGCGCCAAGTGCCTGAGTAATCAATTTCCCACTTGATCGCCCCAGAGGGGAATTAGCCCCCCCCCGGTGGGCAGTGCAATGCGCGAAGCGACAAACGTGAGGCGCTATCAGACCCCGGGTTTCGCGCGCTGGACCCGCAAAACTGATGGCGTTCGCTTAACAACCCGCATGACCGAGGCCAGATGGATGCGGTCGCGCACCGCCACGCCAAAACGCAGGTCGGTGGCATCCTGTGCGGCTTCCTGGGCCATGTCCACCTGGGTGATGTCGGCTTCCGCGCTGGCCAGTGCGGAGGCGACCCGTGCCAGCACCCCCTTGCCGTTGGAGACGGTCACCAGCAAGCCGGTTTCAAAGGTCCGCGTCGGTTCGTCCGACCAGTCGACGGCGATAAAACGCTCGCTGTCGCGGTGTTGCAGTTTTTTGGCGACGGTGCAGTCGTCGGTGTGAACCACCAGGCCTTCGCCGCGGCCCAGATAGCCAACAATCCCGTCGCCCGGAATCGGTCGGCAGCAGGTGGCGAATTTCACCGACGCGCCTTCGCTGCCGTCGAGTACCAGCGCGCCTTGCGAAATCGATTCGTGCGCGGTGTAACGCTCGCGGCTCATCAGCAAGGGGTCGGGTTTTTCGCCGGTTTCGGCCAACAGGCTGACGATGCGTTTGGCCACCATGCTGGCGATGCGTTTGCCCAGCCCGATATCGGTGAGCAGGTCCGCGCGGGAGCGGTTGCCGGAAAAACGCAGTATTTTTTCCCAGAGGCCGTGGTTGGCTTCGTCGTCATGGGGCAGGCGTTCTATGCCTTCGGCCCGCAAGGCTTGCGCCAGCATTTTTTCACCCAGATCCTGCGATTCGGTCAGCGCCATGGTTTTGAGGTGATGGCGAATTTTCGAGCGTGCTTTGCCGGTGCGTACAAAACCCAGCCAGGCCGGGTTGGGGCTGGAGACCGATGCGGTGATGATCTCGATCACGTCGCCGTTGCGCAACTCGGAGCGCAGCGGCACCTGCTCGCCGTTGACCTTGGCCGCGACGGCGCGGTGCCCCACGTCGCTGTGAATGGCATAGGCAAAATCGACAATGGTTGCGCCGCGCGGCATGGCCATGATCTGGCTTTTCGGCGTGAACACATACACGGCGTCGGGAAAGAGGTCGATCTTGACATGGTCCCAGAACTCGGCGGCGTCGCGTGTCTCGTGCTGGATGTCCAGCAGGGACTGCAACCATTGGGTGCCCAGCCGCTGCGACGCATCGCTTTCCGGATCGGTGGCCTTGTACAACCAATGCGCGGCGACACCGGACTCCGCCACGATGTGCATGGCTTCGGTCCGTATCTGAAACTCGATGCTGGTGCCAAAAGGGCCTACCAGCGTGGTGTGCAGCGACTGATAGCCGTTGATCTTGGGGATCGCAATGTAGTCCTTGAATTTTCCGGGCAGTGGCTTGTACAACTGGTGCAAGACCCCCAGCGCTGTGTAACACCCGGTGACGCCGCCGACGATGATGCGAAAGCCGTAAATATCGGTTACCTGGGCAAAAGACAGGTGTTTTTCGTCCATCTTTCGATAGATCGAATACAGGGCTTTTTCGCGGCCATAGATGTGCACCTGAATGTTTGCGCCCGCAAAGGCCGCTTCGACCTCGGACTGGACGCGTTTGATGACATCGCGCCGGCGGCCGCGGGCCCGTGTCAGGGCCTTGGTCAGCGTGGCATAACGCCAGGGGTACAAATGCTGGAAGGCCAGGTCTTGCAGTTCGCGATAGGTGGAGTTCAGGCCCAGGCGGTGGGCAATCGGCGCGTAGATGTCCAGTGTCTCGCGCGAAATGCGAGTCCACTTGCTGCGGGGCACATCGCTGAGCGTGCGCATGTTGTGGCTGCGGTCCGCCAGCTTGATAAGTATGACGCGCACATCGCGCGCCATCGCCAGCAGCATCTTGCGGAAAGATTCCGCCTGGTTTTCTTCGCGGGTATTGAACTCCAGCTTTTCCAGCTTGGTGAGGCCATCCACCAGCTCCGCGACCGGGGCGCCAAAACGCTCGATCAGTTCCGGCTTGGTAACGCCACAGTCCTCGATCGCGTCATGCAGCAGCGCGGCCATCAGGGCTTGCGCATCCAACTTCCACTCGGCGCATTGCTGGGCGACGGCAATCGGGTGGGTGATGTAGGGTAGGCCGCCGTTGCGCATCTGGCCCAGATGCGCTTCATCGGCAAAACGGTAGGCGCGCCGGACGTTGTCGACGTCCTCGGCGCTCATGTAGTCGAGTTTGGCCGTCAGTACAGCAAAACTTGCCGCAGCCGCGTTGACGGCAGCCGGGGTCGATTTGGTGTTTACAGCAGGGGAAACCAGGGCGCTCATGCCTTAAATGTATCGTGGCGCCGAGAAAACATGCAAAACACGGGTTTTAGGCTTGTTGGCAGAAACAAAAAAGCACCGTCAAGCGGTGCTTTTTAGTGCGTCGGGAATGATCAGTTCGGGACTTTTTTCAGCATTTCCAGGCCGATTTTGCCTTCGGCGATTTCGCGCAAGGCAGTCACGCCAGGCTTGTTTTTGCTTTCGATTTTGGGTGCATGACCCTGGCTAAGCATGCGGGCGCGGTAGGTGGCAGCCAGAACCAGCTGAAAGCGGTTGGGGATTTTTTCCAGGCAGTCTTCAACAGTAATGCGGGCCATGAGAATCTCCGGGTTAAATGGGAATAGCGGGATAGCGGAAAGCTAGGCGATGTGCAGGGCTTTGAAGGTCTCGGCACGGGCACGTCGTTGTGCCGCAAACTTGAGCCGCTGAGCATGAACAATGGTTTTCATGTCAAAAACCGCTCGTTCAAATAACTCGTTGATTATAACGAAGTCGAATTCATGGGTTTGAGCCATCTCGATGGCCGCGTTTTTCAGGCGCAGTTCAATCACCTCGGGCGCGTCTTCACCGCGGCGCTCCAACCGTGCGCGCAACTCTTCCCAGCTGGGCGGCAGGATGAAGATCAGGACCGCGTTGCTGAAGATACGTTTGATGTTGATGGCGCCCTGGAAGTCGATTTCCAGGATCACATCGGCGCCTGTCGCCACGCGCTCCTCAATGGTTTGCCGCGAAGTGCCATAACGCTGGCCGTGCACATGGGCCCATTCGAGGAAGGAATCGCGCAGCACCATGCCGTCAAATTCTTCAGCCGAGATAAAGAAGTACTCGCGGCCGTGTTTTTCCTGCCCGCGGGGTGCACGGGTGGTGTGCGAGACCGCGGGCTGCACTTGCGAGTCCAGCTCCATCAGTGCCTTGACCAGGCTGGATTTTCCAGCGCCGCTGGGTGCGGCGACAACAAACAGGTTTCCGGGGTAGTCCATAACAATGGGTTGTGAGGGTTGTAAATTTAATGCCTGGGGCAAACGTTATTCGATGTTCTGGACCTGCTCGCGGATCTGTTCGATCAGCACTTTCATGTCCACCGAGACATGGGTGAGTTCCAGCGAGCCCGACTTGGAGCCCAAGGTATTGGCCTCGCGGTGCAATTCCTGGATCAGGAAATCCAGGCGTTTGCCCATTTCACCGCCGCCGGCCAGCAGACGGTCGATTTCGTCCAGGTGGGATGACAGCCGCGTGATTTCTTCCGCGACGTCGATGCGTATCGCAAACGAGGTGGCTTCCGTCAGGGCCCGATCTTGCGCCGCTTCCGGCAGGGTGCTGCCATCACTCAGCGCCATGGCTTCTTTCCAGCGTGCCATGAAGCGGGTTTTTTGTTGCTCGACCAGTTTGGGGACCATGGGTACTGCCGAGGCCGCCAGCACGCGCAACTGGGCCGTATGGCCTAGCAGCATCTGCGCCAGTCGGCCACCTTCACGTTCCCGGGCGGCCAACAGCTCCTTGAGGGCTTTTTTGGCCAGCTTGAGCAGCTCTTCGCTGAAATCGTGTGTGGTTTTGTCCTCACCGCCCGCGAGCCGCAAAATATCGGCGACGCTCAGGGCTCGGGCGTTGGGCAGCCAGGACTTCACCGTGTCTTCCAGGGAGCCCAAGCGCTGCAGCGTGGCCGCCGCCGGGGCGCGCAGATTGCTTCCGGTATTGCTCTCCAGGGATACGCGCATTTCGACTTTGCCGCGCTTGAGCTTGCCGGTCAGCAGCTCGCGCAGCGCCGGCTCGGCCTGCCGCAGTTCGTCGGGCAGGCGAAAGGCCAGGTCCAGAAACCGGCTGTTGACCGAACGTATTTCGACCCCGAGGCGCGCGTTGCTGTCTGAGCTGGCGTCTGTCTCCGCGGCCGTTCGTGCTGGACTGGATTGGACGGCTGCATAGCCTGTCATGCTGTAAACTGACATTTAGTAATACGCTTTTCGTAGAGTAAACAGGACTTGGTGATCCCGTCACCTTGCTTCAATCCCGAATTATGTCAAAGGTCAAGCCCGCGCCACTCCCACCCGATACCGTCATTGGCGGCTATCGCGTTGTGCGCAAGCTGTCGGCCGGCGGGTTTGGTGTAGTTTACTTGGCCGTGGACAACGAAGGCCAGCAGGTGGCCATCAAGGAGTACTTGCCGTCTTCCCTGGCCAGCCGCCAGCCCGGCGAATTGTTGCCCCAGGTACAGCCAGAAAAGCTCTCTTTGTACCGCCTGGGCCTGAAAAGCTTCTTTGAAGAAGGCCGCTCACTGGCGCAAATTTCGCATGCGTCGGTGGTAAGCGTGCTCAATTTCTTCCGCGAAAACGAAACCGTTTACATGGTGATGAACTACCTGGAGGGGGGTACCCTGCAGGATTTCATCATCACGGCGCGCGAACTCAAAAAGCAGAAAGTGTTCCGCGAATCGACCATTCGCTCGCTGTTTGATGAGATTCTGCGCGGTTTACGCATCGTGCACCAGCACAAAATGCTGCACCTGGACATCAAACCGGCCAATATCTTCATCACCGACGACAACAAGGCCGTGATGATCGATTTTGGCGCCGCGCGCGAGGTTTTGAGCAAGGAAGGCAACTTCATCCGGCCCATGTACACGCCCGGTTTCGCCGCGCCCGAGATGTACCGCCGCGACTCCTCCATGGGCCCGTGGACCGATATTTACGCCATTGGCGCCTGCATTTACGCCACCATGCAGGGTTATCCGCCCAACGACGCGCCGCAGCGCCTGGAAAAAGACCGGCTCTCGCTGGCGCTGTCGCGCCTGCGTGGTGTGTATTCCGATAACCTGATCGAGGTCGTGGAATGGTGTATGTCGCTGGACCCGTTGTCTCGGCCGCAATCGGTTTTTGCCTTGCAAAAAGAACTCAGCCGCGAGGGGGAGCGGCGTTACACCAAACTCACGGTCGGCGAAAAAATGCGCCTGCAGTTTGACAACATGGTGTCGGACACCAAGAAAAGCGCGCGCAAGGCCACCGGCTTTGCGACGAAATTCAAATGAAATTCTCCGTCTTCCAGGTCAGCCGCAAAGGCGGCCGCGAAAAAAACGAAGACCGCATGGGTTATTGCTACACCCGTGAGTCCGGCCTGTTTGTGCTGGCCGACGGCATGGGCGGGCACCCCGAAGGGGAAGTGGCCGCGCAACTGGCGCTGCAAACCATTTCCGCGCTGTACCAAAAAGAAGCCCGACCGCTGGTCAAGGACGTGACCGAGTTTTTGTCCTCGGCCCTGATGGCCGCGCATCACCAGATCATCCGTTATGCCAGTGAAAAAGGCATGCTGGACACGCCGCGCACCACCATCGTGGCGGCGATCTTGCAGGGCAGCGGTGCCACCTGGGTGCATTGCGGCGACTCGCGGCTCTACGTGGTTCGGGACGGCGAGTTGTTGACCCGCACACGCGACCACTCCTACCTGGAGCAGCAAAACGCCGGCGTGATCAAGTTGGAGCGTATCAACCGCAACATCTTGTTCACCTGCCTGGGCTCGCCGTCCAAGCCGGTGTTTGATATCGCCGGTCCGGTGGTTTTGCAGCAGGGAGATAAGCTGATGCTCTGCTCCGATGGTCTCTGGGGCAGCTTGAGCGACAGCGAAATCGTGCGCCACATGGCGGCCAAAAGCGTGTCCGACGCGGTGCCCGGCATGGTCGAACATGCTTTACGCAATGGCGGCGAACATGGCGACAATGTCACCGTGCTGGCCATGGAGTGGGAAACGCCCGACGCCTTTGAGTCGACGCGCGGGGTCTCGACCGACGACATCATGGACGGTGTGTTTGCCTCGACCATCCAGGCCGGCGTGCTCGACAATAGCGTGGAAGACCTGGACGATGCGGCGATCGAACGCTCCATCGCCGAAATCAACGAGGCCATACGCCGCTCTGCGGCCAAAAGGGTCTGATTCGCCTGCTGCGGCTTGTGCGGCTTGCCGGCGCCTGATTTCCCTCTGCTTTTGCCATCATTTCTACCTTCGGCGTCTTGTCGCCAGAAAGCTATCCCTCATGAGTTCATTTGAAAGAAGCAGCGCCCGTGCTGCCGACCAGTTGCGTCCCGTGCGTATCACCCGCGCCTATACCGCTTATGCCGAAGGTTCGGTCCTGATCGAGTTCGGCAACACCAAGGTCTTGTGCACGGCCTCGGTGGAAGAAAAAGTCCCGGGCCACAAAAAAGGCAGCGGCGAAGGCTGGGTGACAGCCGAATACGGCATGTTGCCGCGCGCCACCCACACTCGCAGCGACCGCGAAGCGGCGCGTGGCAAACAAAGCGGGCGCACGCAGGAAATCCAGCGCTTGATCGGCCGCTCGATGCGGGCGGTGTTCGACCTGAAAAAACTCGGTGAACGAACCATTCACCTCGACTGCGACGTGATCCAGGCCGACGGCGGCACACGCACGGCCAGCATCACCGGCGCGTTTGTTGCGGCGCAGGATGCGGTGAACAAGCTGCTGGCCGACGGCAAACTCAAGGAAACACCCATCCTCGGCCACGTGGCCGCGATTTCCGTGGGCATTGTGCAGGGCACGCCCTTGCTGGACCTGGAATACACCGAAGACGCTGGTTGTGACACCGACATGAACGTGGTGATGACAGGCGCTGGCCATTACGTTGAAGTACAGGGCACGGCCGAAGGCGCTGCGTTCACGCGCAAGGAAATGGATGCTTTGTTGCAGTTGGCTGAAAAAGGCATCAGCGAGCTGGTCGTCCTGCAGCAGCAGTCGCTCCTGAATTGATAGCTGCTTGCGAGCGTCCTCATTGGGCTAGAGCCATATTTTACTTATGAAAATCGTACTCGCATCAAACAACGCCGGCAAACTGGCCGAACTGCAGGCCATGCTGGCGCCCCTGAACATGACGCTGGTTCGGCAGTCCGAGCTGGGGATTTCCGAGGCCGAAGAGCCGTTTCGTACCTTTGTCGAAAACGCCCTGGCCAAGGCGCGCCACGCATCACAGGCCAGCGGCCTGCCGGCGCTGGCCGACGATGCCGGTTTGTGTGTTGATGCCTTTGGTGGCCTGCCGGGGGTAGACACGGCTTATTACGCCACGCAGTTTGGCTATGACAAAGGCGACGACAACAACGTGCGCGCCCTGATAGAGCAGATGGACAGGATTAGTCACCGCCGCGCTGCGCTGGTCAGCACCCTGGTTGCCGTGCGCTCCGTGGATGATCCGGAGCCGCTGATTGCCGTGGGCCGCGTCACGGGTGAGATCGCCCGCGAGCCGGTCGGCAGCAACGGTTTTGGCTTTGACCCGGTAATGTTTATTCCGGCGTTCGGAAAAACCTTTGCCGAATTGCCGGTCGAGGTCAAAAACGCCCACAGCCACCGCGGCATGGCCGCACGCCAGATGATGGAACTGATGCGCGAGCGCTGGTTGTGAGCCCCTCATGATTTTCCCGATACCCGTCGTCAGCGCGTCTCCCGCGGAGGAGACGGGGGCCACCCCCAAGGACATCCAGCACTACATGCGTGACGGCACCTTGCAGTTGGTGGCCTTGCCGCCGCTGTCGCTTTACGTACATTTGCCGTGGTGCCTGAAAAAATGCCCTTATTGCGACTTCAACTCGCACGAGGTTAAAGGCGAGTTGCCCGAGCAGCGTTACCTCGACGCCGTGATGGCCGATCTGGAGGCTTCGTTGCCCCTGATCTGGGGTCGCACGGTGCACAGCATTTTTATAGGCGGCGGCACACCCAGCCTGTTTTCGCCGCAATCCATAGATCGTCTGCTGGGCGATATCCGCGCCCGGCTGCGGCTAGAGCCGGACTGCGAAATCACGCTGGAAGCCAACCCCGGCACCTTTGAAAAAGACCGCTTCAAGGCCTTTCGCAGCGCCGGTGTCACGCGGCTGTCTATCGGTGTGCAAAGTTTTGACGACAGGCACCTCAAGGCGCTGGGCCGCGTGCATGACCGCGCCCAGGCGATCGCCGCGGTGGAAGAAGCCGCGCAGGCCTTTGACACCTTCAACCTCGACATCATGTACGCACTGCCGGGGCAGACTCTGGACAACCTGGAACAGGACATGCGCCAGGCCCTGGCCTTGCAGCCGCCGCATATTTCGATTTACCACCTGACGGTCGAGCCCAACACCTATTTCGCCAAATACCCGCCGGCACTGCCCGAAGACGACGACGCCTATGCCATGCTGGACCGCATCACGGAGATGACCGGTGCGACGGGCATGGATCGCTACGAAATATCGGCCTACGCCAAGCCCGGCCATCGCTGCTGGCACAACCTGAACTACTGGAAGTTTGGCGACTACCTGGGCTTAGGCGCCGGCGCGCACAGCAAGCTCAGTTTCGCGCACCGCGTGGTGCGCCAGGTGCGGTTTCGCGAGCCCAAACTCTACATGGACAAAGCCCTGGCCGGCAACGCCGTGGCGCAGGACAACGAGGTCAGCCGTGCTGAGTTGCCGTTTGAATTCATGCTCAATGCCTTGCGTCTGCGCGAAGGTTTCAAGCTGCAGGACTTCACGGAAAAAACCGGCCTGCCGATGACGGCAATTCAGGCCGGGCTGGAAGAAGCCGAGCGCAAGGGCCTGATTGAGCGCGACTTTATTCGTGTCAAACCGACCGAACGCGGCTTTGACTTTTTGAACGATTTGCAGGCCTTGTTCCTGGCCGACTGACGCGCGGGGACGCCGGTCAGGGCTTGTGGCTGGCTTCGTAGGACGCCACGGCTTTTTTCAGGTCGCTGTATTCCTCACACGGAAGAAAACACAGTTTGTTGAGTGCGTCCAGATGTTGTTTGGCCTTGGGCAGGTCGCTCACCATCAGGTAGGCCTCACCGACATATTCGTGCGCCGCGCGGTGTTTGGGGTTGATCCTCAGAGCATCCTCGTAATGCGCGAACACCAGGGCCATGTTGGGATTGGAGCCCATGCGGAGCGAATAAGCGTACAGGTTGTGGTAATCGGCGTTTTGCGGATTGGCTGCCAGCGCTTGCTGCAAGCCGTTTTGGGCACCGGTCCAGTCCTTCTGGGCAATAGCCGCCTGAGCCGTAGCCACCACCGGGTCTGCAGGTGCACGGGTGTTTGCTGAGACATCGCCTCCGCCGCCACCGGCTGCAAAAGCCGAAACCGAGCCATACAACAGGGTTATCGCCGAAATTTTTGCGCAGTATGTCATCGCTGAAACTCCTTTGAAGCTTGAACCCGGAAGGGTTGAAAGCAAGGGCTTGTCATATTACTGCGCTGGCCCATTTCAGGAAGCCATAAGGCCAGGACTGGGCCACTGGCCTTATGGTTTTTCGTGTTCGCGATCGAATCGTTTTTCCGCGTCCAGGAGGTGATGAATCAGGACGTGCGACACCACGTTGATGCCGATACCGGCCAGCACTGCGGGCAGCAAATAAAGGGCTATCGACAGCTCGGACGCGAATAATGTGTCGTCCAAACCAGGTGGCGTGAGTTTGACCAATGCCGACAACATTTGCAGAAGGGCAATATCAATGCCCGCAAGGACGATCAGCGCGACGCCGAACCAAAGAACGGTTTTTCGGGAGATGGCTTTTTTAAGCGACAGGATGGCCAGCAAAATGCCGGGCGCCACGATGGAAAAAGCCACGAGAAGAAAAAACTCCAACTCGAAAAATACGCTGCTGTGATACATCGGTTTCAGACTGGTCGAGGGCGCAAAAGTTTCGGCACTTTACAAACGGAAAAAAGGCAGACAAGCCCACATCGACCTTATCAGGTGTGGCTGGATGCAGGGGGCAAATCCATCCTCGGCAAGTCCTCCTAAGCAGGCTGTATTGAAATCATCGCCTCGTTACCGGTTAAACTACGGCTCCTGGAAGCGTGGCAGAGTGGTCGATTGCACCGGTCTTGAAAACCGGCAAACCGAAAGGTTTCGTGAGTTCGAATCTCACCGCTTCCGCCAAAGGGCCAAGGATTGTTCCGAGGCCATTCAAACACCCCCATGATATTTTCCGCTCGTTCATGGCATGTCCTTGCCGGATGGTTGCTGGCAGGGGTGTCTTGTGCCGCATCGGCCCAGGCGTTGATGCCGCCGGGTGTACATCTGGGCATGAGTGTTGCCGAGTTGCGGGAGGCCGTACCGGGACTCCATGCTGTGCGGCGACCGCAAACCGTGTCCGGCACCGTTGGCAGCTGGCGTGTTTCGGGTGTGCAGCAGGGTGGCTACGTTCTCGAAGAAACCTTTTTCTTCGCACAGCAAAGCTTGCAGCGCGTGGAATTGTTACTGCAACCCGACATCAACCCCCCTCCGGACGATGCCTTCGCGAAGCTGGTGGTCTCTCTGCGTGCCGAATACGGACCTGAATTGCCTTTGTACGGTGGCCTGTCGGGCGCAGTCGCAGGAAGCGCCTCCTGGGTGCATGAGGGCATGGACATTCTGGCCATGTCCTCGGGGCCGCCGGGACAGGCCAAAACACGCTTGATCTACAAGACGCGCATCCTCAAGGACGCCAGCGAGCTTTAACTCTGGGTGCCACCTGTGCCCAGCATGCCCTGGGTTTCGATAAACGCGACCACCTCGGCCAGACCGGTGTTCGTTTTCAGGTTGGTCATGACAAAAGGTTTCAGGCCTTTGGCCGTGGTACGCATGCGTATGGTGTCGGCCTCCATCACCCCCAGGTCGGCGCCCACATAAGGGGCCAGGTCGGTCTTGTTGATGACAAACAAATCGCTTTTGGTGATGCCGGGGCCACCCTTGCGCGGTATTTTTTCACCGGCCGCCACGTCGATCACGTAAATCGTCAGGTCGCTGAGTTCGGGGCTGAAGGTGGCTGCCAGGTTGTCGCCGCCACTCTCCACAAACACCACGTCGGCATCCGGAAAATCCACCAGCATGCGGTCGATGGCTTCGAGGTTGATGGAGGCGTCTTCACGGATGGCGGTGTGCGGACAGCCGCCGGTTTCCACGCCCATGATGCGTTCGGCATCCAGCGCGCCGCTGACGGTCAGGATGCGCTGGTCTTCCTTGGTGTAGATGTCGTTGGTGATTGCCACCAGGTCGTACTTGTCGCGCATGGCCTTGCACAACATCTCCAGCAGCGTGGTTTTGCCGGAGCCGACGGGGCCGCCAATGCCGACGCGCAGCGGTGGAAGTTTCTTCGTGCGGTTGGCGATGTGATGCATGCTCATAATGCCCCCACGTTGGCCGCTGTGGCGGCTGCACTGCCCCCCGAGGGGGCCTGATCTTGTTTGAAGCGGTTCTGCACTGCGATCATGATCTGAACAATCTGGAATATTGAGTTTCGTGTTGCGAAGAAAGAATGGCCAGCATGGGTGAAAAAGCCTGGCGTTCATCGTCGGCCAGTTCTGTCGCCTGGGCGATGGCCGCCGGAATTTCTGCGGCCAGCCGTGCCAGTATGCGCTGGCCGGCGCTTTGCCCCAAGGGGACCGATTTGAGTGCCGCCTGCACCATGTTTTCGGCCCAGCCAAAGGCATAAGCCAGCAGGCAATCGGACACCCCTGCCGCTAAAGGTGAAGCGGCCAGCGCAAAGGTGAGGGGGTAGGTGGGCGGCAATTGTGCGCAGGTGTCGATCTGGGCCGCACTGACGCTGTGGTGGTTGCGCAGCCATTCGAGCAGCGAGCGCCCCATTTGTTCGGCCTGCAGTCGCAGTTCGCTGGTTTCGCGGGTTTGCAGCACCCAGTCATTGAGCGCTTTCACGGCGTCAAGATCATCGTTGCGCCAGGCTGGAATGGCCTTGGCTAACACGGCCAGGTCGCCGCGCGCCAGGCTGATGTGCAGTTGATCGCTGAGCCAGTCGGCCGCTACGTTTTCAGTAGCTACATCCGCCCTGTCCACGGCGGCTTCCAGCCCTTCGGAGTAGGAAAATCCGCCTACAGGCAAGGCCGGGGAGGCCAGCCAGATCAATTGCAGCAGGCTGGCGGCCGGCAAGGACGTGGGTGTTGGGCTCAATGGCTGTGCGGCTTGTGTTTGTGAATCTGGATCGCCACCGGCTTCGCTTCAGGGTGGGAGTGACCGTGTTCATGCCCGTGGTTGCAGTCCGGACCGTGGACATGGGGGGCCGCAACTGTTGTTACTGGCGCATGGGCATGTCCGCCT
The DNA here is from genome assembly GCF_033446725.1 of Polaromonas potterensis. NCBI lineage: Bacteria > Pseudomonadati > Pseudomonadota > Betaproteobacteria > Burkholderiales > Comamonadaceae > Polaromonas > Polaromonas potterensis. The sequence continues at coordinate 32,381 of NZ_JAWQLX010000004.1, forward strand.
GCGCTGTAGGCCCCGCCTTCCGGTTCAAACGTTTCGCTGACTTCGTTGACGATCAGGTGCATGGACCGCAGCAGGTCGGCCAGCACATGGTCGGGCTCTATCTTCAGGTGGTCGGGCTTGAGTTCGATGGGCACATGCCGGTTGCCCAGGTGGTAGGCCGCACGTGCCAGGTCAAACGGGCTGCCATGGGTTGGGCAGGCGGTGATACGCAGCACGACTTGCGGTGCCGCAATCACTTTCACCATAGCGCCATTTTCGGCAAGCAGCACGTCACCGCCGCGTACCAAGGTGCCACGCGGCAAAAAGACGCCGAGCTGGCGACCCAGCGAGTCGGTCGCTTCGAAGCGGCTTTTCTGGCGCACGTCCCAGTCGAGTTCGACGGTGGCGGCGCGTTTGAGCAGCACGGGGGCGAGGCCTTGGCCTTGGGGGATGAGTTTGGATACGGTCAGCATTCTGGTGTCGATTTTTGCAAGGTGGCTATTGTCGTGCCCAGGTTGGGGAGTGCAGTCATGGTGGGCCTAAAGCTGCAAGGTGAAAAAAGTGCTGTAGGGGTCATCCCAGTAGTCTGCAAACGGCGGACAAGGCTGAAACCCATGGCGCTGGTAGAGGCGCCGTGCTGGAGCGAAAAAATCTTGCGGCCCGGTTTCCAAACTGAGTCGCTGCAGTCCCCGGGTGCGGGCAACTTGGATGAGGTGATGCAACATGAGCCCGGCCAGCCCTTGCCCTCGGCGCTGTGTATGGGTGCGCATGGATTTGATTTCTCATGGCCGTCATCCAGCAGCTTGAGCGCGCCGGTTCCCAACAGCTTGGTTTGTGGGCTGAGGATGGTTTGATCCCAGGCACTGAAGAAAAGAATCGAGGGCTGGCGCAATTGCGCCAAGTCCAGGGCATGGACGCTTTCAGGCGGGGACACGCGGCGCATATCGGCCAGATGTTCTTCCAGAAAGACAGCGACTCGCGGGTCGCTGAGATCGTCAGCTCGAATATGAAAAGCGGTCATCGTCTCGGTGCTCAGAACAAGAAGTACCGCTGCGTCATGGGCAGGCTGCGTGCCGGCTCGCAGGTGAGCAACTGGCCGTCGGCCCGCACGGCGTAGGTTTGCGCGTCGACTTCCATCCTGGGCGCGTAGTTGTTGTGGACCATGTGGCGCTTTTGCACGCCGCGTATGTTTTTGACGGCGGCGATTGTTTTGGCCAGGCCGAAACGTTCTTTCACGCCCGCGGCCAGGCCCGCCTGCGACACAAACGTCAGTGAGCCTTTGGCCATGGCACCGCCATAGGCGCCGAACATGGGTCGGTAGTGCACCGGTTGTGGCGTCGGGATGGAGGCGTTCGGGTCGCCCATGGCGGCCATGGCGATGAAGCCACCTTTGAGGATCAGCGCCGGTTTGATGCCGAAAAAGGCCGGCTTCCAGACCACCAGGTCGGCCCACTTGCCAACTTCGATGGAGCCGACTTCGTGCGCGATGCCATGGGCGATCGCCGGGTTGATGGTGTATTTGCTGATGTAACGTTTGGCGCGGAAGTTGTCGTGACGGTCCGTGTCGCCGGGCAGTTTGCCGAGTTGGCCCTTCATCTTGTGCGCTGTTTGCCAGCAACGAATGATCACCTCACCGACGCGGCCCATGGCCTGGCTGTCCGAGCTGAACATGCTGATCGCACCCAGATCGTGCAAGACGTCTTCGGCCGCAATCGTTTCCTTGCGAATTCGGCTTTCGGCAAAAGCCAGGTCCTCGGCAATCGCCGGATTCAGGTGGTGGCAAACCATCAACATGTCTACATGTTCGTCCAGCGTGTTGACGGTGTAAGGCATGGTCGGGTTGGTGGACGAAGGCAGAAAGTTCTGCTCACCGACCACCCGCAAAATATCGGGCGCGTGGCCACCGCCCGCACCTTCGGTGTGAAAGGCACACAGGCTGCGGCCCTTGGTGGCGGCAATGGTGTTTTCGACAAAGCCACTCTCGTTGAGCGTGTCGCTGTGGATAGCCACCTGCGTGTCGGTTTCTTCGGCCACGTCCAGGCAGTTGCTGATGGCGGCCGGTGTTGTGCCCCAGTCTTCGTGCAGCTTGAGCCCGATCACCCCCGCGTTGATTTGTTCGTGCAGCGCGGCCGGCAGGCTGGCATTGCCTTTGCCGAGAAAACCCAGGTTCATGGGGAAGGCGTCTGCCGCTTGCAACATGCGTTCGATGTTCCACGGGCCGGGTGTGCAGGTGGTGGCAAAGGTGCCGGTGGCTGGCCCGGTGCCGCCGCCCAGCATGGTGGTGATGCCTGCGGCCAGGGCCTCTTCAATCTGCTGTGGGCAGATGAAATGAATGTGTGAATCAATGCCGCCGGCGGTGACGATTTTTCCTTCACAACTGATGATCTCGGTGCCGGGGCCAATGATCATGTCCACACCCGGCTGGGTGTCGGGGTTGCCGGCCTTGCCGATGGCGGCGATACGTCCGCCCTTGAGGCCGATGTCGGCCTTGACGATGCCCCAGTGGTCGATGATGAGCGCGTTGGTCATCACGCAGTCCATGGCCCCTTCGGCACGTGTGTGCTGCGATTGCGCCATGCCGTCGCGTATGGTTTTGCCGCCGCCGAACTTGACCTCTTCGCCATAGCTGCCGGCGCGCAAGGTGTAGTCGGCCTCGACTTCGATGAGGATCTCGGTGTCGGCCAGCCGCACGCGGTCACCCACGGTGGGGCCGAATATCTCGGCGTAAGCCTGTCTGCCAATCGTTGCCATTACCGGACTTCCTTGGGGCCGCCCCAAGAGAGGCGGACGCCCCCTAGTGGGGCAGTGAATACACAAAGTGATGAAGGTGGGGGCATCAAATAGCTCCCTGAACCAAACCGCGAAATCCAAACACCTTGCGCTCGCCCGCATAGTCCACCAGCTCCACCGTGCGCTGCTGGCCCGGCTCAAAACGCACCGCTGTGCCCGACGCAATGTTCAGCCGCATGCCACGTGCCGCCGCACGGTCAAAAGCCAGCGCGCCATTGGTTTCGGCAAAGTGGTAATGCGAGCCGACCTGGATGGGTCGGTCCGCGGTGTTTTGCACGACCACGGTCAGGGTGCGGCGCCCGGTGTTGAGTGCATGGTCGGGACCGTCGGTCAGCAGTTCGCCTGGGATCATGGTGGATAACCTAGAAACTGCAGTTGGACGCGCCTGAGTGGGCTGTCATGGGATGGGCGGGCAAGGCGCGACGACGCGGCGGGCTGATGCCCGCAAGGAGGAGCAACGCCGCCAGCGCGCGCCAGGGCGGCTCAATCGGGTGCGTAGCGCTGTCAGCCAACAGGCGAACTCGTGCGTGAGCGAAGAGGTTTGTGTTCATGCAAAGTGTCGAGAGGGAGATAAGCGGCCAACTGCAGTTTCTAGGTTTATGAGGCCAAGCGGCCCAGCAAGGTCAGGCCAAAAATCGCCACGCCGGCACCGGCCAGGCGTGGCACCCAGACGCTGGCATGGCGAAGCGCCCAGCCAGCCGCCAAACCCATGCCGTGCAGCAACAAGGTGGCGGCCAGCATGCCGGCCACGGTGGGCAGGGCGTGGGCATCACCGGCCAGTTCATGCCCGTGGGCCAGGCCATGGAAAACGGCGAACACGCCGACCAGGGCCGCCGCCACCACGCCCGGCACCTGCCAGCGTGTCAACACCAGCAGGCCGATGACCAGCAGCGAGGCGGCAATCATGGGTTCCACCGCCGGCAATTGAACACCTTGCAAACCCAGCAGGGCGCCGACCAGCAACATGGCGGCAAAACCCAGCGGTGCCCACAACAGGTCGGGCCAGGCGCGGCGTGCGGCCAGCGCGCTCCACAGGCCGACGGCGACCATGGCTGCCAGGTGGTCCAAGCCGGTCAGCGGGTGCATGAAACCCGTCAGCAAGCCGCTGCCGTGGCTGTGGCCGGCCGCGCCGGTATCAGCGCCAATATGGGCCATGGCCCCCGCGGAAAGGGCGCAGGCAGCTATAAAAAGAAGAGCGAATTTGAGTTGTTTTTTCATTAGGTGTCTCGGGCTGAGGCTTAAACAATCGGCTGGTGCACGGTGACCAGCTTGGTGCCGTCGGGAAAGGTGGCCTCGACCTGGATGTCGGGGATCAATTCGGCGATGCCGTCCATCACGTCGGCACGGCTCAAAATGGTCCGACCTTCACTCATCAGCTGCGCCACGGTTTTGCCGTCGCGCGCGCCTTCCATCACGGCGGCGCTGATCAGCGCGACGGCTTCGGGGTAGTTGAGTTTCAGGCCTCTGGCCTGACGTCGTTCGGCCAGCAGGGCGGCCGTAAAAATAAGCAGCTTGTCTTTTTCTCTGGGGGTCAATTCCATGGTCTCTCCGGGGCGGCGACTGCGGTCATGAAGGTGTCAGGGTGCAAGAATGGTGCCACAGGCAGGGCGGCGCTGGCGCTGGTTTTCCCTCTGTGGCATGGAACCTGCACTTGTGCTGGCCTGCTTCTTGGGACGTATTGACAGATCAGTCATGGATAGCCCGGCCACACCACCACTGCCATTGCCGATGCCGGCGGTGCCCCCCTGGGCGCCCGCATCTCCCGTGGGTGATAGGCCGGAGGCGCCGGTGCAGCGCATCATCAAGGTCAGGCGCGACTACAACAGCTGGGTGGCTAGCGAGACCATGGAAGACTATGCGTTGCGTTTTACGCCGCAGCGTTTTCGCCGTTGGTCCGAGTGGCGGGTCGCCAACACGGCTTTTGGCGCGGCGTCTTTCCTGATCCTGGAGGCCGTGGGCGCCACCTTGTTGGTGAAGTACGGTTTTACCAATGCTTTCTGGGCGATTGTGGCCACCGGCCTGATCATTTTCATGGCCGGCCTGCCCATCAGTATTTACGCCGCGCGTTACGGCGTGGACATGGACTTGCTGACGCGCGGCGCCGGTTTTGGCTACATCGGCTCGACCTTGACCTCGCTGATCTACGCCTCCTTCACCTTCATCTTTTTTGCGCTGGAAGCCGCGGTCATGGCTTACGCGCTGGAGCTGGCGCTGGGTATTCCACCGAGCTGGGGTTATTTGATCTGTGCGCTGGTGGTGATCCCCCTGGTCACGCATGGTGTGTCGGTCATCAGCCGCCTGCAGATCTGGACACAACCCCTGTGGCTGGTGATGCTGGTGGTGCCGTTTATCTATGTTTTGGTGCGCGACCCCGGCGCTTTTGCCGGCATAACGCACTACAAAGGTGAAAAAGGGACAAGTTCCGGCTTTGATTTGCACTTGTTTGGTGCTGCCTTGACCGTGGGGATTGCGCTCATCACACAAATGGGCGAACAGGTGGACTACCTGCGTTTTATGCCCGCGCAAACAGCCACCAACCGGCGGCGCTGGTGGGCCGGTGTGCTGGCCGGAGGACCGGGCTGGGTTGTGCTCGGTGTGTTCAAGATGTTGGGCGGCGCCTTCCTCGCTTACCTGGCGATCCAGCACATGGTGCCGCTGGAGCGTGCGGTCGACCCCAACCAGATGTATTTGGCGGCGTATGAATACGTGTTTCCGCACTACGGTTGGGCCGTGGCCGCGACAGCGCTGTTTGTTGTGATTTCGCAGCTCAAGATCAACGTGACCAATGCCTACGCCGGCTCACTGGCCTGGTCCAACTTTTTCTCGCGCCTGACCCATAGCCACCCGGGGCGTGTGGTCTGGGTGGTGTTCAACACCTTGATCGCCTTCATGCTGATGGAGATGAACGTGTTCCAGGCGCTGGGGGATGTGTTGGGTCTGTACTCCAACATCGCCATCGCCTGGATGATGACGGTGGTGGCTGACCTGGTCATCAACAAACCGTTAGGCCTGTCGCCCAAAGGCATAGAGTTCAAACGCGCCCATCTTTACGACATCAACCCGGTTGGCGTGGGTGCGATGGCTTTGGCGTCGGTGTTGTCGGTGGCCGCCCACCTGGGCCTGTTCGGTCCGCTGGCGCAGGCTTTCTCGGCGTTGATAGCGCTGGGCACGGCCTTTGTCGCGACGCCGCTGATTGCCTGGGCCACCCAGGGGAGGTATTACATCGCCCGGAAGGCCGAGGACGCGGGCAGCGACCAAGCTCATGCCCTGCAGCGCTGCGTGATCTGCGAGCGCGACTACGAAGGCCCGGACATGGCCCATTGCCCGGCCTACCAGGGCGCCATTTGTTCGCTGTGTTGCACGCTGGACGCGCGTTGTGGCGATTTGTGCAAACCGCAGGCCAGCCTATCGGCCCAGTGGTCGGCGACCTTGCGCTGGTTGCTGCCGCGCCGCGCCTGGCCCTACCTGGACACCGGGCTGGGTCATTTTCTGCTTCTGATGCTGGTGGTCGTGCCTTTGCTGGCCTCTGTATTTGGCCTGCTCTATCAGCAGGAAATGCGTGTGCTGCTCGATTTGCAAACCGTCTCCGGCGCGGCGCTGCGTTCCGGTTTTTTGAAGGCCTATATGGCGCTGCTGGTGATGGCCGGGCTGGTTGCCTGGTGGCTGGTGCTGGCCCACAAAAGCCGGCAGGTGGCGCAGGAAGAATCCAATCGGCAAACCCATTTGCTGATGAAAGAAATCGAGTCGCACCGCCAGACCGACGAGGCGCTGCAGCAGGCCAAACTGACCGCCGAGCACGCCAAGCATGCGGCCGACCTGGCCAACCAGGCCAAGAGCCGTTACATCAGCGCTATCAGCCACGAGCTGCGCACGCCGCTCAACAGCATCCTGGGTTATGCCCAGTTGATGGGCGAAGACCCCTCGATCCCAGCGCACCGCCAGCAGGCGGTGGGTGTGATCAAACGTGGCGGCGAACATTTGTTGTCGCTGATCGAAGGCACCCTGGACATTGCCCGCATCGAAAGCGGCAAACTCACGCTCAACGTCAAACCCATGCATTTTTCCGATTTTGTGCAGGAAATTGTCGGCATGTTCGAGCTGGAAGCGCAGGCCAAGGGACTGGCTTTTCATTTCGAGTCGGAGGGTGTGCTGCCGCTGGTGGTCCGGGCCGACGAAAAACGTGTGCGCCAGATCCTGATCAACCTGCTGGGCAACGCCGTCAAGTTCACGGCCACCGGCCATGTCCGCCTGCGCCTGAAGCACGCGCGCGAGATGGCTTGTATCGAGATTGAAGACACCGGGCCTGGGCTGTCGCCCCAGGAGATAGAGCGGATTTTCGAGCCCTTCACACGTGCCGCCACACCCGGGCCGGCCGCGCCGGGCGCCGGGCTGGGCCTGACGATTGCCAAGATGTTGACCGACCTGATGGGCGGCGAGTTGACGGTGCTCAGCACCCCCGAGGTCGGCTCGGTGTTTCGCGTCAAACTGTTTTTACCCGAGGTACGCCTGGCGCCCGGTGCGGCGCTGCCGGGCGCATCTTCCCGTGCCCACAAAGCCAGGTACGGTTATGCCGGGCCGCGCCGGCGCGTGCTGGTCGTGGACAACGAAGAGGCGGATCGTGAATTGCTGGTCCAGGTCTTGCAGCCGCTGGGTTTTGAATTGCGCACAGCGGCCAGCGGCCACGATGGCCTGGACTTGCTGGCCGCCGGTTACCAGCCCGACGTGATCCTGATGGACCTGGCCATGCCCGGCATCGACGGTTGGGAAACCCTACGCCGGCTACGTGCCTTGGGCCACACGGAAGCTCACGTGGCTATCGTGTCGGCGAATGCCTTTGACAAAGGCTTGGACAACGATGTCGGTATCCGCCCCGAAGATTTCATCCTCAAGCCGGTGCGCCACAGTGAACTGCTGGATTGGCTGGAACGTCGTTTGGCGCTGGTCTGGCTGAACGCGCCGGCCCCGGTGCCGGCCGCGCCCGCCGGGCCGGTGCTGCCGCGTGTCTACCCGCCTGCGGCGCAGTTGGATGCGCTGCGCGAGGTCGTCAACCTCGGTTATTTCCGCGGCATCATGAACACGCTGGACGAGATGGACAAGGCGCAGCCGCAAAGCACGGTTTTTACCGCCGAGATGCGAAGCCTGGCGCGCCAGTTCCAGTTTGAAACCATGAGCCAGCAGCTCAGCAAGGCGCCGCCATGAACAACAACCTTGCCCAGACGCTGGACCGCGCCAACAGCGACGTGGTGCTGATTGTTGACGACGTGCCAGACAACCTGTCGGTCCTGCACGACGCGCTGGATGAGTCTGGCTACTCCGTGCTGATCGCCACCCACGGCGAAGCGGCGCTGCAGCGCGCCGCGCAGGCGCTACCCGACATCGTGCTGCTCGACGCCATGATGCCCGGCATGGACGGTTTTGAGGTCGCCAAACGCCTGAAAGCCAACGCCCAGACCGCGCACATTCCCATCATTTTCATGACCGGGCTGACCGAGACCGAATACCTGGTCGCGGCGTTGGCTTCGGGCGGGGTCGACTATGTGACCAAACCGATCAAGCCCAAGGAAGTGCTGGCGCGTATTGCCGTGCATCTGCAGGGCGCGCGCGAAAAACGCCAGGCGCGCAATGCGCTGGACGCTTTTGGCTACGCCACCATCACGGTGCGGGTCAGCGACGGCAAGCTGATGTGGCAAACCCCGCTGGCGCGTGAGCTGTTGCAGCAGTATTACGGCACCAGCGCGCCGCAGACCCCTGAGCAAGTGCTGGTCTGGCTACGCCGCCACCTGTTTGACGCCGAGCGCCAGATTGAGCCGCCGCGCCTGACTTGCGCCAGCGCGGCGCCTGGCGCCAGGCGGCTGACTTTCCGTTTGCACCAGCAGACCGGCGATAGCGAAGGAGGAGGCGACTGGCTGATCATCATGCGTGAGGAGTCCGACGAAACCGTGATCCAGGCCATGAGCCTGAGTTTCCGGCTCACGGCGCGTGAAGCCGAGGTTTTGTACTGGGTGGTCAAGGGCAAGATCAACCGGGATATCGGCGACATCCTGGGCACCAGCCCCATGACCGTGAAAAAACACCTGGAACACGTGTTTGCCAAGCTGGGCGTGGAAACCCGTACCGCGGCGGCCGGCATGGCCATGAGCCGCATCAAGCAACTCCATCCGCAGTTTGAGGGCTGAATTCGGGTTTCCCCGAAAATTTAAGCGTTTTATGCCTCCAGCCCATACGGGACGGACGCAAGAAGCTATGTATTTGGTAGCGTTTGACTGGCATCCAGTGTTACATCGCGGCGTATCGAGTCGCGGTCGCGGTGGTCTTTTTGCCGGCCCAGGGTGCTGTCCAGCACGCGTTTGAGCTTGTCCTCGGCGCCGCGGAAGGCTTCGTCCATGCCGCCCGCATGGTGGGTCACGGCCACCGGCGGGTGGTTGGCCAGCCGGGCTTCCATCAGGCAGCGTTTGTCGCTGGTGCCATTTTTTCCGCTGACTTCGTCGCTCAAATGCACTTCCACGCGGGTGACTTCGTGGTTGAAACGGTTCAAGGCTTGGCTCAACTCGGTCTGCGCCCAGCGCTCCAGCGCCTCGCGGCCTTCGATGCTGTGGTTGGTATTGACTTGAACTTGCATGGCGCTTCCTCTTCGATAGCGGCCAGCGGGATGCAGTGCCGGCCCCTCAGGTGAAACCGTCTGCGAACGGCGGTGAGCTTTCAGTGTGAACGCCAGCGCGGCGTCTGGCTGTAGGCGCAGGCCTATAGACGGGTAGGGGCGATGGTCTTTGGCCGCAGGGGAGGCGGTCCATGCGTGTTAGGGGCATAAGGGTTACAATAGGAGCTTCGGTAACGCATCAGCTTTTTACATCGAAGCCGCTGACCCATTGGCTTCCTTCTCAAAATGCGGCGCTTCTCAGAGCCCGGATTCACAGTGTTTTCAGCGCCCCACACGCCCTGAACCCTCTCCACACTGTTCTATTTCCTAGCGAGCACTTCTCCCAACGGTGCCCACTCAAGGCTCACCCGCCCAGCCCTTCCCGGGGTTTGGCAGGCAGAACCGAACACCCGTTGGCTTGCTCGCAAGCCTTTTACGTTTCGATTGAACAAGCCGGGATACATACCCGGCAAAGGCTTTTTATGAAGATAGATCACACCAGGATAGAGGTGGGCAAATACCTTGTCTCCCCACTCGCCAAGCCCCAGGGCGAAGGTCGTTTCGCCGCATCGGTTTCCATCCGCTCCGGCCAGGGCAGCGGCACGCATGATCGCGTGTTGCGTTTTAACGGATTTTTTGACAGCGCGGCGTCCGCCGTGCATTACGCTACTGAACATGCGATGCGCTGGATTCACGAGCGCTCATTGCCGCCGGCTTGCGCTTGAAGCGCTAAGCGGCCTGTACAGACATTTTTTTCGAATTCCCAAGGAGTTACATCATGGCCAAAGAAGAACTGATTGAAATGCACGGGCTGGTCAACGAAGTGTTGCCAGATTCACGTTTCCGCGTGACGTTGGACAACGGCCACAAGCTGGTGGCTTACACCTCCGGCAAGATGCGCAAAAACCACATTCGTATTCTGGCCGGCGACCAAGTGTCGCTGGAGCTCTCGCCTTATGACCTGAGCAAGGGCCGCATCACTTTCCGGCATATCGCCGGTCGTGGCCCAGGCCCATCGCGCCAGGCGCATTGAGTTAACAGCAACCGTTTACAAGGCCATCGCGGCAGGGCGCGCGATCAGCCGGTCCACATAGGCTTCCAGCCTGGGCCGGCCGGTGTGGGTGCCCCACAGCCGTTGCCAGATGAACATCGAGCCGATCATGATGTCGGCCAAGGTGAACTGTTCGCCGAACAGCCAGGGGCCATCGGCCAGTTCGCTTTCCACCGCGTCCTTGGCCGCCTCGAAGTTGTTCCAGCCGCGTTGCGACGGGGTTTCCAGCTTCATCAGGCTGTCGCCCATGGCCGGCTCCAGTTGTGAGGTGGCAAACACCATCAGCGACAAAAACCGCCCGCGCTCCGGGCTGTCGGCCTTGGGCGCCAGCCCGGCTTCGGGAAACTTCTCGACCAGGTACAAACCAATCGCGGCATTTTCAAACAGCCTGGCCTCGCCATCGACCAGCGCCGGCAGTTTGCCCGCCGGGTTGATCTTCAGAAAGGCCGGCGTCTTGTGTTCGCGCTTTTCAAAATCAATCGGCATGATCTCGTAAGCGGCGCCGCATTCGTCCAACATCCATTTGGCTATCGTGGCCCGGCTTTTCGGGTTGAAATAAAGCTGCATCTGAACATCTCCGGTTAAACCCATTCGTCACGGGGCGGGTGGTTCGTCGCCGTGCCCTGTGGTCCCGCCCGCTGGCCGCGCCATCCAGGCGATCAGCGAGGAACGCATGGCTTCCTCGACCGACATGGCAATCGGCTGCACCCAGTCCACGGGCACAAACACCGTGTAGCCACCAATCATGTAACCCATGGGCAAATACACGGCCACCCGTTCACCCGGCAAAAAGCCGGCCGGCAAATCCGCAAAGTTGCGGCGCGTGATCAGCCCGACAATTTCCATGGCGTGGCCCGGCATGCGCAGGATCACCACACTTTGTTCGCCCTGTTTGCCGGCCGGCGAAAAGTAGTCGGCAAAACTTTTCAGCGAGTTGTAAATACTTTTGACCACCGGCAGGTTGGTGAACGGCAGCTCGGCAAAAGACAGCAGCTTGCGCACGCCGGGTTTGGACACCAGGTAACCGATCAGCAGGATGATCAAGACGCCAAACACCAGGCCCAGGCCCGGCACATAAAAGCTGCCGATTAACGGGCGCAAGACCCACAAGGTCAGGGTTTCCGTCCAGGCCAGAAAGATATACAGCAGGTACAGGGTCAGGGCCACCGGCAAGACGGTGATCAGCCCGCGGAAGAAATAGCGATAGAGGTTTTTCATGCTGTCCTGGGTGGAGTGCGGTGCCGCCCGCTCACCGGGCTGCTTGCCGCTTCAGGCCCCCAATATACCCAAGCTTTGTGGCGGGCCGGTATTTCAAGCGCAGCGTGTTGGCCGGGTGTAGGTCAGGCCCTACCTGTCCTGGGGCTGACCTCCCGCAAGCTGCGGCGGGCGACGCACTTAACCTTGAGTTAATTCATTCAAGGAACAAAACATATGCCCATCATTGCCTGGTTACTCGGTGTCCCCATCAGCGTCATCATCATCCTGATGTTGTTCGGCGTTTTTTAAGGGAGCCACCATGTTACGCAAACTGATTGTCCTGGCCATCACCTCAGGGCTCGCGGCTGGCTTGTATCGCAAATATCTCAACCAGCGCGAGCAGGATGCTGCCGTAGCGTCCAGTGCGCCCGTTGCCACACGGCGCAGGCGCGCCGGCACGCAGGGCGACCCCGCCTAGGGCAGCGCCCCAGCGGTCTCAGGCGCCCGGTGGCGTGCGCCCGGCGCGGCCGCTGAGGTAGAGCACCACGATGCCAGCCGCGCAGCACAGGGCGCCATACACCGCCCACTGGATTTGCCCCGTCATGAAGCTGCCCGGCAGAATATTGATGCCTTGCAAAATCCAGATGGTGCCCAGCAGCACCATCAGCAAACCCACGATTTTTCCGAGCATTTTCATGCGACGTCCTCCAGCCAAATAAAACTCGCTCAGGGAACCCGCTTCAAAGGCCCAAAACAGGACTTGAGTGTTGCGGCCTCGCAGACCAGCAACTGGTCCTGCTTCGGGCTGAACTGGATGAAGCGGGTGGTTTTTTCACCCGGCCCGTCCAGCATGGCGCCTGAGCAATCTTTTTTGTCGTTCTGCCGAACCACGGTTTCCACGAGTTTGTAAAAACCCTGGGCATCCGGCGCGGCGGTTATGTCGTAACGGTTTTCAAAAACTTCCTGCCCGCTGGTGCCCAGCACGGTTTTGTTCGCGCGGTATTGCAAGGTTTCGGTGCAGGCGCCGCCGAACAAGGCCCAGGTCCAGGTGCCCACGATGGGGTGGCTGGGCGCGGCAGTAGTTTTTTCGCCGGCCGCATGTATCAGCAGCGGCGCACCAGCGAGCAGGCCGGCAACAAGAATCAGGGTAGGCAAGCGGTTCATGTCGAATCTGGAAGTGTGGGGAGTGTGTCCTGCGTGAATGCTACTCCCCTTGCGCGTCGCTCAGTGCGGTCGGGCGCGGACGGTCAGGGGTTCCGGATGTTTTAGGCCTCCAGCCCATGATGGACGGACGCAAGCAGCTATGGATTCAATAGCGTTTGATGCGCAAAGGATTTTCCGACGAACATCTCATTACCAGCTTCACGCTTGGTGACGGGTAACAACACCTGGCAGACACCCAAAGGCGTTGCAATGGGCTTGGCAGTCCGCAGAGGCTGCGTCACTACCCAGGAGAGAGTCATGAGAAAAATTGCCCTTTTGCTTGTTGTTGCCGCGGCCAGTCTGGCGGGCTGCGTGGCCGTGCCTTATGACAACGGCCGTCCCAACCGTCCCCACAGCAGCCCCGACCGTGATCGCGATGGTGTTCCCAACCGGGCCGACCGTGACCGGGATGGGGATGGTGTGCCCAACCGCAACGACAGGCGGCCCGACGATCCGCGCCGGTACTAACCAAGGCCAGCGCAGGCGAGCCGGCTTGCGCTGCGTCGTTATAGTGGGGGCGTCCCAACTCGCAAAGAAGCCCCATGAAAAAGCCAGTCCTCCTGTTGTTGCTGCTGTGCGGCGTGTTGGCCCAGGTGCAGGCGCAAACCATTGGTGAGGTGGACACGGTGTTCAAGTTCATCGGGCCGGATCACAAGATCGTGGTCGATGCGCACGACGACCCCAAGGTCAAGGGCATCACCTGTTATGTCTCGCGCGCCAAAACCGGCGGCATCAAGGGGGCGGTGGGGCTGGCCGAAGACAAGTCGGAGGCTTCGATCGATTGCCGGCAGGTCGGCCCGATTTCGTTCGGCAAACCGTTGCCGGTGCAGGAAGAAGTGTTCAGCGAGCGGATTTCGCTGGTCTTCAAAAAGATACGCATCGTGCGCATGGTGGACGTCGCCCGCAACACCCTGGTCTACCTGACCTATTCGGACCGGGTGATCGAAGGCTCGCCGCAAAACAGCGTGGCCGCCGTGCCGATTGATCGTGCCCTCAAAATCCCGCTGCAGCCCTGATGGGGGTCGTCGCAGGCGAGCGGGCTTGCTCTGCGACGACGTGCGCATCCTGGCGCAGGGGTGATGCCCTATGGAAAATAGGGCTAAAGCCCAATAAACACGGGCGAAAATAGCTCCTGTTTTTGTAGCAAGCTCATGACGCGGATGTGTTCATCATCGCGGTGTAGCGGCGCTGCATCTCCTCAGGCGTCACGTCTTCGATGGTGTGGCCCACATTCCAGCGGTGGCCAAACGGGTCGCGAAAATTGCCTGAACGTTCGCCGTAAAAATGATCCTGCGCAGCCATCTCCAGTGTGGCGCCAGCCTGCAGTGCCCGCGCAATCACCTCGTCGCAGTTGTCCACATGCAGGTGTAACGTCACCGTTGACGCTGCACCGGCCTGCGGCGCCTGCACGCCGAGCTCCGGGTATTCGTCAGAAAGCATCAGCGTTGCGCCATTGAAGTCCAGCTCCGCATGGCCGATGCGCCCGCCGGGCTCTACCAGGCGAAACTTCTCTGTCACGCCAAAAACGGTTTTGTAGAACTCGATCGCCGCGTCGGTGTTTTTGACGTGGATGTAAGCAAACAACTCGTGAATAGCCATGAAGCCTCCAGAAAAAATACAGGTCAGACCGGTACGATCTGGCACCTTGAATCTGGAGTCTAGAGCGCCAGTCCACAGCTGTCTTGAAGAAAATTGACATCAGCGCTGGCGGGGGTGGTCGGCTTTGGCTGGAACTGGCACGTGATTGGGCGAAACAGGCTGGGCTGCGCGGTATTGCTCGGGCGTGAGGCCTGAAAATTCAAGGAATTCGCGGTTGAAATGCGGCTGGTCGCTGTAACCGGCACCCAGCGCCACTTCGGTGAAGGCGGGCTGGCGCGCAGGGATGTCTCCACGCATCAGTTCCAGCGCCTTCTGGAAACGCTGCACCCGACAGTAGAGCTTGGGCGGCAGGCCCACAGATGGTGAAAACAAACGGATGAATTGCCTGTGGCTATAGCCGCTTTGCGTGACTGCTTCCTCCACGCTGCTGCCGGTCCGGAATTGCTGCAGTGCCAGCGTCACCATGGGGGGCGTGGCGGATGTTGGCGTGGCCTCCAACCTGCGGTGCAGCAGCATTTCAAGGCAGCGAAGTTTTTCGTCAGGCGAAGGCGCAGCCAGCAACTGCTCGCGCATCAGGCCAGCGCCGCTGCTCCAGATATCCTCCAGCCGCACATGCTGCCCGGCCAGTTCGTCGGCAGGCATGCCCAGCAAAGCCTGCGCCGCGCCAGGCAAGAGCTGCACGCCAATGGCGCCCGAAGGTGCCGAGACATCCTTGGCGTAGAACCGCGCACGCGGTCCGTTGACCACGGCGTGTCCCATGTCGCTGCCCGCGTCATCGCCGGGGCCGTTATAGATGCAGATGGACGGCCCGGACAGACGAAACACCAGATGCATCTCTCCGGTCGGCATCATCTGTTCGCGTACCGGCGCTGTAACCTGCCGGCCTGGTGCCGGTGCGCTGAGCCAGACCAGCCGGATGAAACGGCGGAGCGAAGGGTGCGGCGCGCGCTGCATGGGCGCTTGAAGGTTCAGGGCATCGTCATTTGCGGCTCGGGCCGGTCTGGGCTCAGATTCTGCCCAGGTCCTGGATGGCGTCCACAATCATGCTGGTGCCAACAGCGATCAGCAAAATGTCGCCGGCGACGCGCACATATTTATGCCCTGCAGGCGGAACGCCCAGCCGAATGACCACCGATTGCGGCACCGGGTAAAACACCACGTCGCGAGGCAGGGGCTGACCCACGGCCCATTTTTTGGCTTGGCCCGGAGGCATGCAGCCATTGTTCATTTTCGCCAGGCCGGGCGGGCAGCGACCGGCGCGGTATTGCTGGCCGTAATACTCCTGGATCACCACACGTTGTTGATCACCGAAGTAGCCGCCTACCTTGACTTCCGGCTGGGCCTGCCGGTCCTGCTTGTTCTTCTTGCCGCCATCGTGTTCTTTTTGTTCGTGTTTGCCGCCTTTGCCCTGACCGGCCCATTCGGGTTTTTCGGCCAATGCCGTGCCTGCCGCCAAGGACGCCAGCAGGAGGGCGGGGAGAATACGCAGACGTAAAATTTTGCTCAGATGCATCGTGTGGACCTCGTGGTGGGTTGTAAAGCACCAGCGTCAGCCGGGCTGTTCTTCTTTGACCTCTTTATAACGCCGCGCATGGCATTCGGTTGGCCTTTTCAGTGAACGGCGAGGGTTTTAGAGGTGCTGTCCTACAGGATGCCCGCGCTTGACAAGGCCATGGTCTGGCTTGATACTAATCTATATGGTTAAGTATAAAAACGATGATGTGTTGAGTGCGGTGTTCGGCGCGCTGGCCGACCCGACGCGTCGCCAGGTGTTGCAGGCGCTGGAGCAGGGCAGCCTGTCGGTGACCGAGCTGGCCCAGCCACACGGCATGTCGCTGCCCGGTTTCATGAAACACTTGCGCGTGCTGGAAGACGCCGGCCTGGTGGCACGTGCCAAGGACGGGCGCGTGGTCAGCTGTGAACTTTCGGCGCAACCCCTGCAGGAAGCCGCGGTGTGGTTGTCGCGGTATGAAAAATTCTGGTCTGCGCGGCTGGATGCGCTGGCCCGTTTCCTTTGCCAGGAACAGGAGGTCCACCCGTCATGGAAAGAAACGTCCAAAGCCGCAGCGCTCAAAAAGAGCGCCTCTCGCTCAGCCACACCGGCCCCGAAAAAACGCGTCGCGAAAAAACCGGCTACGTCCGGGCTCGCCCGCAAGCGCTGAGCAGGCCAGCAGGCGCCGGGCCTGTGTCAAGGTGATTGCCTATTTCTTCGTATCTCGCCAGCGTGCCGATCCGGCTGGCGCAGATGGACCGGTGTCACCCGTGTACCAGACCTTGGGCGGGAGCGATCCCAAGGGTTTTTCGGTGTTTTCCCATCCGCCACCGGCCAACGAACATTCACCTGGACAGGGCCAAGATCAACAGCCTCAGCGATGACATGGCCCCGATGGGCTCGGGCGATAGACGCTACTGATTGGGTAGCGCCTGAGCGGCGATGCTCAGTGGCTTTTTCCCCGATTCAAGGCATTTCCAAATTCATCGCGTGACAAGAAGCCGTCCTTGTTCAGGTCGGCTTCATCAAAGTGTTTGGCCACACCACGAAAACCGGCCGCTTCTTCGCGGCTGATCTTGCCGTCCCGGTTGGCGTCGATAAAACCAAAGGCGCGCTCCACGTCCTTGGCCGCGTATTTGGGCTCAGCCGCCACCACCGGCACGGCGGGCGTTGCGGCTTGGGCTTGCGACGCCGCCTGTGCGGGCTGCTCGGCCTGTGGCTGGGCGTGGACGTTCATGGCCAGCACGAAGACGGTCAGGGCCAGCAACAGGCCGCCTAGCGCGCGGTAAGGCTTGGTCAAGCGGGAAGGGGAAAGATGGGCAACAGTCAAAGTCATGGGTTTCTTGATCAGGGAGTCGGTCATCAACACATTGAATGCCGGTATGGGTCAAAAGGCCAGCACACTTGCACGGTGTTTCGCCGCTTTACATACCGGGTGGTGGTGGACACATTTCTTTGCGTAGTACCCATGATTCAGATGGGGCCGCCGCCGATTTTTTCAAGCTTCTGCCATTGAAGTCCAGCTCCGCAGGGCCCACACGCCCGTCAGAAGGCGATGACAACTCCTCAGGTGAAGACGGAGGCAAAAAACGCAGTCTGGCGCGGTGGATGCCGGGCTTGACAGGCACTTTTGTTTTTCTGATGCTAATCCATATGGTTTAGTATATGCAAGAAAAAACCAATGCTGAAAAACCAGAGAAGGACAGCCGAATGACACAGCACAGCGACAACCGTAAACGCTGGTGGGCACTGATGGTGCTTTGCCTGGGTGTGTTGATGATTGTGCTCGACACCACCATCGTCAACGTGGCCCTGCCATCTATCAAAACCGATCTGGGCTTCACCGAGACCTCGCTGGTCTGGGTGGTCAACGCCTACATGCTCACCTTTGGCGGTTTTCTGCTGCTGGGCGGCCGGCTCGGGGATTTGTATGGCCAGCGCCGTTTGTTCCTGGCGGGGCTCACGCTATTTACCATCGCCTCGCTGGCCTGTGGCCTTGCCAGTTCGCAAGCCATGCTGATCGTGGCCCGGGCCGTGCAGGGGCTGGGCGGCGCCGTGGTGTCGGCGATTTCGCTGTCACTGATCATGAATCTGTTCACCGAGCCGGCCGAACGTGCCAAGGCCATGGGGGTCTACGGTTTTGTCTGCGCCGGTGGCGGCAGCATCGGTGTGTTGCTGGGTGGCTTGCTCACCGATGCATTCAACTGGCACTGGATTTTTCTGGTCAACCTGCCGATAGGCGCGCTGGTGTTTGCGCTGTGCCTGATGCTGCTGCCCGGTGGCCGCGGGCAGGCCAGGGGTGCGCGGCTGGATGTGTGGGGCGCCATCACCGTGACCAGCGCGCTGATGCTGGCGGTGTACGCCGTGGTCAACGGCAACGAAGCCGGCTGGACCTCGGCGCCAACCCTGGGCCTGCTGGCCGCGGCGGCGGTGTTGCTGGCCGGTTTTCTGCTCATTGAATCCAGGGTGAGCACGCCGCTGGTGCCGCTGGCCCTGTTTCGTTTGCGCAATGTCGCCACAGCCAACATCGTCGGTGTGTTGTGGGCCGCCGCCATGTTTGCCTGGTTTTTTATCTCGGCGCTGTACATGCAACTGGTGCTGGGTTACAGCGCCATGCAGGTCGGCCTGGGTTTCTTGCCGGCCAACCTGATCATGGCGGCCTTTTCGCTGGGCCTATCGGCCAAAATCGTCATGCGTTTTGGCATACGTATGCCGCTGGCAGTGGGTTTGCTGATGGCCGCCGTGGGCCTGGCGCTGTTTGCACGCGCACCGGTGGGCGGCAGTTTTGTTGCCGATGTTTTGCCCGGCATGTTGTTGCTGGGCCTGGGCGCCGGCATGGCTTTCAACCCGGTGTTGCTGGCCGCCATGAGCGACGTGGCGCCCAGCGAGTCCGGCATCGCTTCCGGTGTGGTCAACACCGCCTTCATGATGGGCGGCGCGTTAGGCCTGGCGGTGCTCGCCAGCCTGGCCGCCGCGCGCAGCAACCGCCAACTGGCGGCCGGCGCGCAGGCGCTGGTGGCGCTGAATGGCGGCTACCAGATGGCTTTTGTGGTGGGAGCGGTGTTTGCGGCCATTGCGGCGCTGCTGGGGGCGGTGTTGTTGCGGCCCGGGGCGATGGCAGGCGCTGATACGCAGCTTGCGGCGGAATAAGTGTCAAATCGGCCTCCAGCCCTTATTTCACGGGCGCAAGCCGCTACCAATTAGGTAGCGAACGATTGCTCGCGTTGCCAGGCGTCGTCAGGGCTGAGTTGCGCCTCGGCCCAGTCCAGCGCCCTGGCAGCGACCACTTCCCAGCCCGGTTCGGCAATCAGCCAGTGGCTTTTGCCGGGAAAGATGACGAGGTCGGTGCGGGCCGGTGAGGGGCGGTGTTTTCGGTATTGGCGATATGTGGCCTTGACCATGGACAGGGTGACGGTCCGGTCTTCTGCGCCCGCGATCAGCAGCAGGGGGGCACGTTGCGGGTTGGCAAAATTCACAGCATTGCCTATGCCCAGCGCCGCCTGAAAATAAATACGCCCCGGTGCCGGCACAATGTGGGCGTCGTAAGCCGCTTGCCGCTCCGACGGTTTCAAGGCATTCGCAAACGTGCTTGAAAAGCCGGCAAAGGGCATGGTCAAGATACGACGCCAGCCGAACCAGGACAGCAACACCGGCAGCGCCGACCACAGCGCGGTCGGGCTGGGCAACACACCGCGCGGCGGCCCGGAGTCTATGGCGACGCCGGCGGCGCCCAGGCCGCGGTCCAGCAACATCTGCACAATCAGGCCGCCAAAGGAATGGCCAATCAGAATAGGCGGCTCGGGCAGGGCGCGTATCTGCTGCTCAAAATAATCCACCAGTTGTCCGATCGTCAACCCGGCCAGTTGCGGGTTAGGACTCTCCCGCAACTGCGCCGCCGGCCGGTCCACAAAAGGCCAGGCAGGTGCCACGCAGTGATAGCCCCGCTCTTCGTAATAGCTGCGAAAGTGAGCCCAGCTCTCACGCGTGACCCAGGCGCCGTGGATCAGCAGAATGGTTTTTGTCATGCGTGCGCTCCTGAGGGAATGAGAACTCGTTCTGGACCTCCACCAAGCCATGATGGATGACCGAGACCCGGAATGTCGCCCGGAACCCTGTCGCGGTCAATGGTGTGTTGCCGCGGCCTTGTCTGCCAGGACTGGAACTTCAAGCCAAAAAGGCCTGTAGCCCTGATGTGATGGTCGCAAGCAGCTACGTATTCGATAGCGAGCGAGACGGAAAAGCGGCTTCCGCTACGTGTTGCGCGATCGCCGCATGCGGCGTCTTCCTACCCGCCGCATGGCCGGACGGCCTCACAATGGGCTTATCGATCTAGCAACAGGGGGAGCCATGCAGCGTTTCAGTGACAAGGTGGCCAGCAGGCCATTCGGTGCTTTCCATATGCCCGGCGGTAGGCGCCACATCCTGCTGAAAGGCACAGCATGAAACTTTTCGTCATTGCCCAATCCGCGGCTCTGGAGACCCGCTTCTTTCTGATTTTGCTGGTGGCTGTTTCCCTGGCTTTCTTCTGGGTGCTCTTGCCTTTTTATGGCGCTGTGTTCTGGGGCATGATTCTGGCGCTGCTGTTCAAGCCGCTTTTTCTGCGCCTGCTCAAGAGCATGCGGGGTCGACGCACCTGGGCCGCGCTGGCCACGGTGGCCATCATTCTGGTCTTGGTCATCCTGCCGCTGACCCTGGTCGTCGCCATGCTGGTGCAGGAAGCCGCCGCCCTGTTCCAGCGCATGCAGTCGGGTGAGCTGAATTTCAACGCCTATGTGCAGCAGGTGTATGGCGCCTTGCCCGCCTGGGCCAGCAGCGCGCTGGATCGTTTTGGCCTGCGCGACACCGGTCTGATCATGGAGCGGCTGGCGGCCAGCATGTCCAAGGCCAGCCAGTTCATCGCCACGCAGGCCTTGAGCATTGGGCAGAACACTTTTGATCTGGTGGTCAGCTTTTTTATCATGTTGTACCTGCTGTTCTTTTTTCTGCGCGATGGCGCCGACCTGTCGCGGCGCATCCGCGAGGCCGTGCCACTGGAAGCCGACATCAAGCGCGACTTGGCCAGCAAGTTCGTCACCGTGATCCGCGCCACCGTCAAAGGCAATGTGGTCGTGGCGCTGATCCAGGGCGCTTTAGGCGGTTTCATTTTCTGGGCGCTGGACATCCACGCCCCCGTGTTGTGGGGCACGCTGATGGCCTTTTTGTCGCTGCTTCCCGCGGTGGGCGCGGCCCTGGTGTGGGGCCCGGTGGCGATTTATTTTTTGGTCACCGGCGACATCTGGCAAGGCGTGGTGCTCACGGCCTTTGGTGTGCTCGTGATAGGTATGGTCGACAACATTCTGCGTCCGGTGCTGGTCGGCAAAGACACCAAGATGCCCGACTACGTGGTGCTGGTGTCCACCCTGGGCGGCATGGCCTTGTTCGGTCTGAACGGCTTCGTGATCGGGCCGGCGGTGGCGGCGATGTTCATGGCGGGCTGGGGTTCGTTTTCCCGGGCGCGGCACGGGGAGGAGTTGGAATTGCCGAAAGCGCCGTGACAAGAAGGGTTCGAGGACGTTAAGAGAAATAGGTCTCTAGCCCTTATCCCACGGGCGCAAGAAGCTATGGATTCAGGAGCGAATTCGTCCGGACTTGCTGGCAACGAAAATTGGCCTCTTGGCTTGGCGCTCTGTCGCCATCGACGAATTTACCCGCGCCCAGTCCGTGTCAAGCATTCTTTTGGCCACTGTGTTAAAATACAGCCTCTCGACGGCAAGCCCGTTGAAACGCCTGGCCAGGCAAAGCCGATTCTCACGGCGGCACGTCGACAAGAGCTTTCACGACGAGAAAAACAAAGATAGCTCCTGCATGTGAATTGCCGTAACGTGGGCCGCGTAAGTGTCCACGTCCAATTTCAAAACAGCCCGCAGCTCGCGGGCTTTTTTACGTCCCGCAGCGGCCGCCTGTGCAACACAAGCGTTCGCATACGCCACCCGGCGTATAGCCCAATCCCCGGCCGGTCCCCAGAATTGCTTCATCGCTTCGTCAAAGCCCACTTCTGCGGCTTGTGCGCAGCGACAAGCGATTTACCACCTACCGGAGAAGCACCATGCAACGTCGTTTTACCCTCAAGGCGCTGACCGCCGCCGTCGCCCTGGCCGGCCTGGCCGTGCTGCCCGCCCATGCCCAGTCGGGCGGCACCATCAAGGTGGGCGTGTTGCACAGCCTGTCGGGCACCATGGCCATTTCTGAAACCACCTTGAAAGACACGGTGCTGATGGCGATTGAAGAGATCAATGCCAAGGGTGGTGTGATGGGCAAAAAGCTGGAGCCCGTGGTGGTGGACCCGGCCTCCAACTGGCCGCTGTTTGCCGAAAAAACCAAACAACTGCTGGGCCAGGACAAGGTCGCCGTGATCTTCGGCTGCTGGACATCGGTCTCGCGCAAGTCGGTGTTGCCGGTGGTGGAGGAAATGAACGGCCTGCTGTTCTACCCCGTGCAATACGAGGGTGAAGAGTTGTCCAAAAACGTGTTTTACACGGGCGCGGCTCCGAATCAGCAGGCGATTCCTGCCGTCGACTATTTGATGAGCAAGGCCGGCGGTGGCGCCAAACGCTGGGTGTTGCTGGGGACCGACTATGTGTACCCGCGCACCACCAACAAGATCCTGCGCGCCTACCTGAAAAGCAAGGGCGTGGCCGACAAGGACATCGACGAGAAATACACGCCCTTCGGCCACTCCGACTACCAGACCATCGTGGCGGATGTGAAGAAGTTTTCGGCCGGCGGCAAGACGGCGGTGGTGTCCACCATCAACGGCGACTCCAACGTGCCTTTCTACAAAGAGTTGGGCAATGCCGGCCTGAAAGCCAAAGACGTGCCGGTTGTCGCCTTCTCGGTGGGTGAGGAAGAGTTGCGTGGTGTGGACACCAAACCGCTGGTCGGCCACCTCGCGGCCTGGAACTACTTCCAGTCGATCAAGAGCCCGGCCAACACCGAGTTCATCAAAAAATGGTCGGCCTACGCCAAGGCCAAAAAGCTCCCTGGCGCTGACAAACCGCTGACCAACGACCCGATGGAAGCGACTTACATCGGCATCAACATGTGGAAACAGGCGGTTGAAAAAGCCCAGTCCACCGACACCGACAAAGTCATTGCCGCCATGGCCGGCCAGACCTTCAACGCACCCTCGGGCATTGTTTCGAAGATGGACGAGAAAAACCACCACCTGCACAAGTCGGTGTTTATCGGCGAGATCAAGGCCGACGGCCAGTTCAACGTGGTCTGGAAAACACCCGGCCCGGTGAAAGCCAAGCCCTGGAGCCCTTACATCGAAGGCAACGACAAAAAGCCTGACGAACCCGCCAAGGGCGCGACCGTCGCAACCAAATAAACAGGGTTGCCGCCGCCAGGCCCGTCAAGGCCGGGCGGTGCAAGCCGCGCCTGGGTTGCAGAAAACCGGTGCGGCTTTTTTGTGGTCTGGCTCGCTTCTTGCACTGCTTCGGTGCACGTCCGGTGCATGGTTTTTTTAGGGAAGTTGCAGCCTGGGCATCACAACACGCCAGCCGTGGCTGGCGGCTGTGCCCACCCTACAGGTTCTTCTCATGATGATGCGCACATTATTTCTATTCGCTACGCTTTTGATAGCCGCCAGCGCCTATGCCTTGAGCCCGGAAGAGGTCAAAGGCATGGCACTGGGCGAGACCGAGGCGCGGGTGGAGGCTTTGGGCAAGGCGGCCGCCAAACCTGACGAAAAAACCACGGCCTTTATCCAGGCGCTGGCGGACGACGCCGTCAAAACCGCTGGCGAGCAGGTGTTTGTGATCAAGGACGACAAGGGGTTCGATCCGATCAGCGGCGCGGCGCTGAAAGTGCCCGACGATGCGGAAGACGTGATCAACAACAACCTGATGCGCGGTGAGTTGGACAATGCGCTGGCCGCGCTCAAGCTGTTTTCCAAAGACGTCAAGGTGCGGCGTGAGGCGATCAAGACCTTGTCCAGCGGCAGCGACGAGTCACGCCTGCCGTTGATTGAAAAAGCCTATGCCGCCGAGACGGTTCCCGCGCTGAAAACCCAGCTGGACTTGCTGCGCGCCACCATCCTGCTGGACAGCAGCGATAGAAGCACACGCCTGGAGGCCGCCGCGCGCCTGTCTGGCAGCAACCACCCGGTCAGCAAAACCACGCTGATCGCACGCCTGGCCACGGAAGAAGACGTCGATGTCAAAAACGCGCTGCAGGTTTCGTTGCGCCAGGTCGAGGCCGCGCTGGCCTGGGGCGACAAGCTGGGCGCAGTGTTCAGCGGCATCAGCCTGGGCAGCATCTTGCTGTTGGTGGCGCTGGGCTTGGCCATCACCTACGGCCTGATGGGTGTCATCAACATGGCGCATGGCGAGTTGATGATGATTGGCGCTTACGCCACCTATGTGGTGCAGGGCCTGTTTCAAAAATACCTGCCCGGTTTGTTCGACTGGTATCTGCTGGCGGCGGTGCCGGTGGCTTTTCTGGCGTCGGCCTTGATGGGCGCGGCGCTGGAGCGCGGCGTGATTCGTTTCCTCTACGGCCGGCCGCTGGAGACCTTGCTGGCCACCTGGGGCATCAGCCTGATGTTGCAGCAACTGGTGCGCTCGATTTTCGGCGCGCAAAACGTGGGCGTCGAAAACCCGGTGTGGATGAGTGGCGGCGTGCAGGTGTTGGGCAATCTGTCGCTGCCTTACAACCGGCTGGTGATCATTGGGTTTGCAATTGCCGTGTTGTTAGGCATGGCCTGGCTGATCAGCAAGACGCGGCTGGGCCTGTTTGTGCGCGGCGTCACGCAAAATCGGCCGATTGCCTCGTGTATGGGCGTGAACACTGCGCGTGTGGACACCTATGCGTTTGCGCTGGGCTCGGGCATTGCGGGCCTGGCCGGTTGCGCGCTGAGCCAGGTGGGCAATGTCGGGCCGGACCTGGGCCAGGGCTACATCGTGGATTCCTTCATGGTGGTGGTGCTGGGCGGCGTGGGCCAACTGGCCGGCACGGTGTATGCCGCCATGGGCCTGGGTATTTTGAACAAATTTCTCGAAGGCTGGACCGGTGCGGTGCTGGCCAAAATTGCGGTGCTGGTGTTCATCATCATCTTCATCCAGAAGCGGCCGCAAGGCATCTTCGCCATGAAAGGGCGCTCCGCCGAGGCATGACCATGACAACATCCACTCCAACCCTCGACGAGGCCCTGCAAGTTGGGCAGAACCTTCCCGCGACACGCACGGCACCGGTCGATGTGCCGCCTGTTGCGGCGGTCACCCCACCGGTCGAGGCCGTGCACACCGGTTCGGCTTCTGTGCGGCTCCCGGCCAAAGGCCCCATGCTCACACGGGCCGGTTGGAGCGCTTTTATCATCGCGCTGCTGGCCGTCTGTGCTGTGGCGCCGGTGCTGAATCTGCTGGTGCCGGAGAGCAGCATGTTCCACATGAGCACCTACGCGGTGGCCTTGCTGGGCAAAATCATGTGTTACGCCATCTGCGCGCTGGCCATGGACCTGATCTGGGGCTACACCGGCATTTTGTCGCTGGGGCATGGCATGTTTTTCGCGCTAGGCGGTTATGTCATGGGCATGTATTTGATGCGCCAGATCGGCCTGGAGGGCAATTACAAAAGCAGCCTGCCCGACTTCATGGTGTTTCTGGATTGGAAAGAGCTGCCCTGGCACTGGACCTTCAGCGACAGCTTTGTCGCCACCTTGTTCCTGATCGTGCTGGTGCCCGGACTGGTGGCCTTTGTGTTTGGCTACTTTGCCTTCCGCTCGCGCATCAAAGGGGTGTATTTTTCCATCATCACGCAGGCCATGACGTTTGCCGCCATGCTGCTGTTCTTTCGCAACGAAACCGGCTTCGGTGGCAACAACGGTTTCACCGACTTCAAACGCATCCTGGACATACCGCTGGCCACACCCAGCATGCGCATGTTGCTGTTTGTAATCACCGGGCTGAGCCTGCTGGGCTTCTTTTTATTTGCCAAATGGCTGGTGGGCAGCAAATTTGGCCGGGTGTTGCAAGCGGTGCGTGATGCCGAAACACGCGTGATGTTTTCGGGCTACAACCCGATTGGTTACAAGTTGACGATCTGGACCATCTCGGCCGTGATGTGTGGCATTGCCGGCGCGCTGTATGTGCCGCAGGTCGGCATCATCAACCCGAGCGAAATGAGCCCGGCCAATTCAATCGAGATGGCCATCTGGGCCGCCGTGGGCGGTCGCGCCACGCTGATCGGGCCCATCCTGGGTGCTTTTATTGTCAACGGTGCCAAGAGCTGGCTGACGGTGGCTTACCCCGAGTACTGGCTGTATTTTCTGGGCATGTTGTTTATCGCGGTGACGCTGTTCCTGCCAAATGGTGTGGTTGGACTGGTGAGGAAACTCAGGAAGGGAGGCGAGAAATGACGCCAGATCTTCTGGAGCAGGGCGCGCGTCGCATTGAAGAACGCCGGGACGCATTGTTGGCGGACAGGAATAACACCGCGTCCGGCGGGCGCAGCGCTAGCGCGGGCCGCGTGGCCACCCCGGGTGAGGTGGACGTGACCCATGGCCGTATCTTGTACCTGCAAGACGTCAGTGTGAGTTTTGACGGCTTCAAGGCCATCAACAAACTCTCGCTGGACATTGCCCCGGGCGAGCTGCGCTGCATCATCGGGCCCAACGGTGCGGGCAAGACGACGATGATGGATATCATCACGGGCAAAACCCGGCCCGACGAAGGCACCGTTTTTTTCGGCAGCACCATAGACCTGCTGCGCCACGCCGAGCCGCAGATTGCGCAATTAGGCATAGGTCGCAAGTTTCAGAAACCCACGGTGTTTGAACAACTGACGGTGTTTGAAAACCTGGAACTCGCCCTCAAGACCGACAAGGGCGTGAAGTCGTCGATGTTCTTCAAGCTGGATTCGGCACAGAGCGACCGCCTTGCTGAAATCCTGGTGACGATTCACCTGGCCGGCAGTGTGAACCGTCTGGCGGGCAACTTGAGCCACGGGCAAAAGCAGTGGCTGGAGATTGGCATGTTGCTGATGCAGGATCCGAAACTGCTGCTGCTCGACGAACCCGTGGCGGGCATGACCGATGAAGAAACGGCACGGACGGCGGAGTTGTTCTTGACGCTCAAGGGCAAACACTCGCTGATGGTGGTGGAACACGACATGAGTTTCATCCGCACGATTTCCGAGATCGTGACGGTCTTGTGTGACGGGTCGGTGCTGGCGCAGGGAACGCTGGATCAGGTGCAGGCGGATGAACGGGTGATCGAGGTGTACCTTGGGCGCTGATTCCTTCAGCGTTCTGGACGAGCTCGTTGAAGCTTGCTTCGATCCGTCGGCCCATGGTTTGCCCACAAGCCGGGACTCGCCCCGGCGGGCGACTTACTTTTCTTTGCTTCGCCAAAGAAACCTAAGGAAAAGAAAGGCGACCCGACTGGCTGGGTCCCTGCGCTGCGCTACGGGCAACCTGCGGTGTTCGGCAAAAGCGGGGTCTCGCTCGAACTCGCCTGCGGCTCAGACAATCGCGAGCCCTGATCCGCTTTTGCCTGCGCTCCTCGGCCCAGCCAAACGGGCTAGGGGTAAGGAAACGGATGCGGGGAGACGAGGACGCGCTTGGCGCGTCCTCGTCGGAGCCCGGCTTCGTTCCCCGCTCCCAACCCCTTCTGCCTGCGCCGAGGAGCGGAGGTCCAGCCGGATCAGGGCGAGCGATTGTCTGAGCGCAGCGAGTTCGAGCTCGACCCCGGTTGGACCGAGTACCGCAGGTCGCCCCCGTAGCGCTAGCGAAGGGGGACGCAGACAGTGGGGTCGCCTTTTCTTTGCTTACTTTCTTTTGGCGAAGCAAAAGAAAGTGAGTAGCCGCCGGGCTACCCCCGGCATGCCACGCCAACCACAAGCCTGACGAGAAACACCAAAATGCTGAACGTCAAAAACATCAACCAGTATTACGGCGGCTCCCACATCCTCCGCGACGTAAGCCTGGAATCCCACCTCGGCAAAGTGACCGTCCTGCTGGGCCGCAACGGCGTGGGTAAAACCACGCTGCTCAAATCACTGATGGGTCTGGTGCCCATCAAGACCGGCAGCATCGAATTTGATGGCAAATCCATCCAGAACGCCACACCCTACGCGCGTGCAAGAGCCGGCATCGGTTTTGTGCCGCAGGGGCGCGAGATCTTCGCGCGGCTGACGGTCGAAGAAAACCTGCGCATGGGCCTGGCCTACAAAAGTGCGGGTACGCCGGTGCCTGGCGAGTTGTACGAGTTGTTTCCTGTCCTCAAGCAGATGCTGAACCGGCGCGGTGGTGATCTCTCGGGCGGGCAGCAGCAGCAACTGGCGATTGCGCGTGCGCTGGCCGCCAGCCCCAAGCTGCTGATCCTGGACGAGCCCACCGAAGGTATCCAGCCCAGCATCATCAAGGACATTGGCCGGGTGATCCGTATGCTGGCGGACCGGGGCGACATGGCGATTTTGCTGGTCGAGCAGTATTACGACTTCGCCCAAGAGCTGGCCGACGACTACCTGGTGATGGAGCGCGGCGAATTTATCGCGCGCGGCCAGGGCAAAGACATGGAAGCCAACAAGGTGCGTCAACTGGTCGCGATCTGATGTTTCGCGGCAGTGAACAAAGCCCGGTTCGCCGGGCTTTGTTCATGGCGGCTGGAGGGCCCGCGCGGCCGTGGCCCTAAAATCGCCGCTCTTGCGCCCGCCCGGCGTTCCTGTCTTTCGCTTCCGGCCTTGCTGACAAGGCCCTGGCCATCATTTCACGCCTCATGACCCTGCTTGCCCTGGACCACTGGCTGATCAACCCGCCGCCGCAGCCTGGTTTGTCCGGCTTTCGCCGTTTTGTCGTGGAGTTCCTTTTCTTCGGTCTCAAGGAGGCGCGGGCCTGCCTGTTTGCGGGGCTTTTTTTTGCGGCGGTGTTCCTGGTGCCCCGCACCGGCGTGGCGGGCATCCCGCGTTATGACCTGTTGCTGCTGATCGCGCTGCTGATTCAGGGCTGGATGGTGGCCACCGGGCTGGAAACCGTGGACGAACTCAAGGCCATCTGCCTTTTTCACGTCGTGGGTTTTGCGCTGGAGGTGTTCAAGACCTCTGGCGGCATTCAGTCCTGGAGTTACCCCGACTTCGCCTACACCAAGGTGTTTGGCGTGCCGCTGTTTTCCGGCTTCATGTACGCGGCGGTCGGCAGCTACATCATTCAGGCCTGGCGCTTGTTCGACCTGCGTGTGAGCCACCACCCACCCTACTGGATGGCCAGCCTCATCGCCGTGCTGGTGTATGCCAATTTCTTCACCCACCATTTCATCGGTGACTACCGCTGGTATGTCGCGGCCTGTGCGGGCGGCCTGTATGCGCGCTCGGTGGTGGTCTTTCGTCCTTTCGATCGGGATCGGCGTATGCCGCTTCTGCTGGCGTTTGTGTTGATCGGCTTTTTCATCTGGTTGGCCGAGAACCTCAGCACCTTTTTCAGCCTGTGGCACTACCCCAACCAGCTGGGTGCCTGGTCGGTGGTGCATGTGGGCAAGTGGAGCTCCTGGTCGCTGCTGGTGGTGATGACGTTCACCATCGTTGCCAACCTCAAACACATCAAGGCGCGTATCCATGTCCCCGAGTGAACACAGGCCCGGCGTCATAGCCTGGCGCTTTGACCGGGAAGCGCTGGCCTGGGCCGTGTTGATTTTTATCGTGGAAGTGCTGATTGCCACCGTGTGGGCGCGCCACCGCTGGCTGCGCGGTTTTTTCGGCGACCTGCTGGCCGTGGTCTGGGTGTATTACCTGTTCAAGACCGTGTTGCGCGCGCCGGTGCCGTGGCTGGCCGGCGCGGCGTTTGGTGTCGGTTGCCTGGTCGAGCTGGGCCAGTATCTGGCGGCGGCCCAGGGCTGGCAGGTCGCCCACCCGGTGTTGCGCATCGTGCTGGGGTCTGTGGCCGACTGGCTGGATGTGCTGGCGTACGCCGTCGGCTTCCTCATGGTGCTGGGGCTGGAGCGGCTGTGTGAGCGCCTTCGACCCGTCGGCATGGTGCCCAACGCTTCGTCAAAGTGAGCCGCAAGCGGCCCACTTTGTTTTGGCCAACCTTCGGCGAGGCCAAAGCCGTGGCCTCACTTCGATCGAAAAATAATCTCTTTCATGCGTTGCAGCTTGGGCGACACCACCGGCACCGTCAGCATGGTGCTGGCAATCGCCATCAGCAACAAGGCGGTGAAGGTTTCGTTGGTGATGATTTGTTTGTCCAGCAGGATGTTGACAAAAATGATCATGATCAAGGCCTTGGTCTGCAGCAGCCAGCCGATGATGGAGCTTTCGCCCGGTGCCCACCTGAGCACCTTGCCCGCGATATGAACCCCGATCAGCTTGCCGGCCACCGACGCCACCAGCAAGACGGCGGCCGCGATAAACACGGCTTCGCCGCCCACCGACCAGTTGGTGCGCAAACCCGTACTGAGGAAAAACACCGGCATCATCACCAGCAACACGTGGTGGCGGAGCAAGTCCATGTGTTCCTGGTTGAACCATTCACCGTCCATGATGGCGCCCGCCAGGAAGGCGCCCACCATGTAATGCAGTCCCGCCCAGTCGGCACCGAAGGCGCAGATGATCAGCCAGACGAGGCCGGCGTACCAGCGGTCGCGCTCGGGCAGCCACACCATGAGTTTGCGGAAGGCATAACTCAAGGCGGCAAAGGCCACCAGAAAGCCGGCCTGCCGGCCGACACGCTCCCAGTCCATCAGGATCAGTGCCAGCACGCCCCAGATCGCGATGTCGTCCAGGCTGGCATAACGCAGGATGCGCTGGCCTATGGGCTGGCGCAGGATGGCGAGTTTTTCCATCAGCAAAATCAGGATGGGCAGCGCGGTGACGGCGCAGGCCATGCCGACCCCCATCACAAACTGCCAGCGCATGCCCTGCGGACCCACCCAGCCCTCATACATCAGCATGCCGGCGGCGACCACGCAGCCAAACACCAGTGGTGTGCCCAGCGCCAGGCCGGCGGTGATGCTGCTTTCGCGCCGGTGTGCCCAGGCTTTTTTCAGGTCCAGCTCGATGCCGGCGATCCAGACAAAGACCATCACCGCCCACCAGGCAATGCCGTTGAGCGACTGCACAACCGGCGCGCTGAAGACAAACGCGTAGTAGTCCGGGTAAATTTTGCCGAGGATGCCGGGGCCGAGCAGGATGCCGGCAATGATTTGCACCACCACCAGCGGTGCGTAGTAGTCGGTGTTGAAGACCCGCCAGATCAGGTAGGGGACGGTAAAAATGATCGCCATGGCGATCAGGTAAATCTCGGTCGTGGTCATGGCCGTGTGCATGGCGCTCCCTGTATTTTTATGGATGTGGACGATGTTGCGGTGACAGGCTAGGCCATCACGCGGGTCCACCCCCAAGATACCATGGCGCCGTGCCTGGACGTGGCCGGCCGAGATGGGGTGAGAAGCGAACGAGCGGGCTAGCGGCGCGCCGCGTCGTACAGCGGCATGACGGTGGGCAGCAGCGCCTGGATCTGTTGCACGCGGCTGCTGTCGCTGGGGTGGGTGCTTAAAAAGTCAGGCGTGCCGCCCGTGCTGCCGGCACTGCCCATTTTTTGCCAGAGGCTGACCCCGGCTTGCGGGTTGTAGCCGGCGCGTGCCATCAGTTCCAGGCCGATGCGGTCGGCTTCGGCCTCATGGGCGCGGCTGAAGTTTGTGGCGACCAGCGCTTGATACGCGGTGCCCGTGAGTTGGGCGGTGCCGCTGCCCAGGCCCAGCAACTGCGTGCCGAGTCCGATGACGGATTGCGCGGCGGCGGCTTGCGAGACCTGCTCGCGCGAGTGTTCGCGCAGGGCGTGGGCGATTTCATGGCCCATCACCACGGCGATTTCTTCATCCGTGAGATTGAGCTTGCGCACCAGCCCGGTGTAGAACATGATTTTTCCGCCGGGCATGCAAAAAGCATTGAGCTGATCGCTCTCAATCAGGTTGACCTCCCACTTCCAGCTCGGGGCATCCCCCCGAAAGACCGCCGTTTTCGGCTCGAGGCGAGCGGCAACGGCGCGCACGCGTGCCAGCATCGCAACATCGGTGTTGAGCGCGCCTTTGGCGGCCGCCTCCGATGTGAGTTTGGTGTAGGCCTGCACGGCCATCTGGTCCAGCTCCTGCGACGACACCAGCAGCAACTGGGGGCGTGATGCACCCACGGCGCCGCCCTCCGTGGTGCTGGTGCAGCCTGCCAATAGGCTCAAGGCGATCAAGAGGGGGGCTAGGTGGAGGTTCATAAGGTGGGCTCGCTGGGTGAATGATTGCGGCGGCTGTGAGCGCCTATTCTGAGGGGCGATCGCGCCTTGCAAGTAGGCGGGGTGGGGCAATCCGTGTAGGCCAGAATCGCCCAACGGCCAGAGAAAGGCGACATCGGGTTTCTCTGTAGCGGGGGTGGGTGTTTTCACGGGGAAGCGCTGGAGGCTGAGCCTAGAATGAAATCTCCCTTACTTTATGGATTGGAATCAGCATGAGCATCCTCAGCAAAATTTTCGGCAAAATTTTCCCATCTGCCCAAGCCGCACCTGCCGAGTCGTCGTCCGCGCTGTCACCGGATGCCGCTGCCGCAGCGTCGGCCGACACTGCGGCGGCCGCTGCTGCGGCAGTCGCTGCTGCCATGGGGTCTGCAACCATCGCGGTGGTGGATGTCGAAGCCGTGTTGAACGAGATGGCCAGCAACAACCCTGAAAAGCTCAACTGGAAAACATCGATTGTTGATCTGATGAAGTTGCTCAAGCTGGACAGCAGCCTGGCTGAGCGCAAGGAGTTGTCCAAAGAGCTGGGCTACACCGGCGACACCAACGACAGCGCAACCATGAATATCTGGCTGCACAAGCAGGTCATGATCAAGCTGGCGGCCAACGGCGGCAAGCTGCCGGCCGACTTGCAGGGCTGATCTTCAGACGGACCAGATGCGCGGGCTGGGCGCCGCCTGGTCCCAGAAATGCCGGCGCCAGGTCTTCCAGACCTGCTTCAGCAAATCCATGGCCGGTTCCACCAGCGGCGCCAGCACACGTACCACCACCACCTGCGCATCGGGGCTGGTGGCGCCTGCGGTGTTGTTCAGCGGGTGCGCTTCCATGACTTGCCGCGCCAGGTCCAGCGCGAGCTCACGGCGCTTGCGCTCCAGCTTGCTGCCGGTCACAAAAAACAGGGTGGCAATGCAGCGCTGGCCGGCCAGGCCCAGGGGGCTGTTCATCAGCAGCAAGTCGTCGGCCCGGATACGCGCACGCTCCAGCCAGACGCCGGGCAACTCGATGTGCTGGCAAAAACTGCCTTTCACAAAGGGCTGGTTGGCACTGGGCAGGCCGAGCGCGGTGATGTCCCAACCCATCAACTCGGCACCAGGCGCCAGGTCCAGCGTCAGGTGATTTTCAGCCAGGCAGCCGCTGTAACACAAGGCTTCCATCGGCAACCATTCGGCGCGGGCACCGGCTTCCAGCCGCAAGCGGGTGCGCTGCAGGGCGGTTTCACCCAGTGATTTGTAAAAACGCGTGGCGCCCGGCGTGGTGATCAGGCCGTGGCTGCCGCTTGCCGCGCTGATGGCGATGTCCAGCGTGTCGCCGCCGACCAGGCCGCCCGGTGGATGCACCAGCACGTTGTGGCACACCGCATCACCCTCAGGGTAGAGGCTTTGCAAGATGCGCAGCGGACCGTCGTGGCGGAAATGCGCGACGGTTTTACCGGCCTGCAGGGAGTAGTCGAGGGAGAGCGATGCGTTCCAGGCCATGCTTGAGTTTAACTCGGGGTCTGGTGTTGTTATGTCTCGGTTCCGCTATTAATTCAGTAGCTTCTTGCGTCCGTCGTATATGGGCTGGAGGCCTATTTTGTTCATAAGTACGGATTGGTGAAGTCTGTGGCGGCTTCGGGCAAGCCGGGTCTCGGCCCGGCGGCCGACTTACTTGTCTTTTGCTTCGCCAAAAGAAAGTGAGCAAAGAAAAGGCGACCCTGCTGTCTGCGTCCCCTTCGCTGCGCTACGGGGCAACCTGCGGTGCTTGTATGGTGGAGGTGCTGGGGCAAAGGGACACTGTGGTGCATCGGCGCAGCCAGAAGGGGGTGGGCGCGGGAGCGAACGCGGGGAGACGAGGCCGCCATTCATGCACGCGAGCGCAGCACACGCGGCCAAATGAAGTCCCCCTCCATCGCCCAGCGGGGCGAGGGAGGGGTGAGGGGTGGGAGTGGGGAGTCAGTCCTACTGCCAGCGGCAAACTGCAAATGCAGCGTGATGCCGGCAAGTATTTGAATGCAAAGCCTCAGGCTGCAGCAACCTGCTTCACGTCCCGCGTTTCTTTCACACGCTCGGCCAGATGCGCCAGCGCTTCCTGCACCTGATCCACCAGGATCAGGCACAAGTCACCGGGCTGCAGGCGGGCCAGCGCTGTGTCGATAGCCAGAAACTCGCCGCGGATTTCGTCGATGTGGGTGGTGCGGCTGGCGTTGGCCAGGCCGTCGCGCAGCAGGGCCATGACCTCGCCGTCGGCGCGGCCACGTTGGGCGGCGTCCTGGTACAGCAAGACGTCGTCAAAGGCCTTGCCCAGGATCACGGTCTGGTCGCGGATGTCGCTGTCGCGCCGGTCGCCAGCGCCGCTGATCACCACGCTGCGGCGTTTGCCCGGCATCGCGTCCACGGCGGACACCAGAGCGCGCATCGCGTCCGGGTTGTGACCGTAGTCGGCAATCACGGTGGCGCCGCGGTAGTCCATCACGTTGAAGCGGCCCGGTGCATTGTGGGAGTCGCTGACAAAACTGGCGAGCCCGCTTTTGAGCGTGTCCCAGGTCACACCAACGGCCCAGGCGGCGGCCAGTGCGGCCATCACGTTTTCAATCTGGAATCCGATGCTGCCGTTGCGTGTCAGCGGGATGCTGTGCAGCGGCACACGTTCGCGCCAGGCGCCTTCGGCGGCGACCAGCGTGTTGCCGTCCACGTAGACCGTGCGTTTGCCCTGGGCACGGTGTGTGGCCATCAAGGGGTGGTGCCGGTCGGCGGCAAAAAAGATCACATGGCCCGGGCAGGTGGTCGCCATGGCGGCGACGATGGGGTCGGCGGCATTGAGCACCGCATAACCGGTGGGCGCGACGTTTTGCACAATCACGCGTTTAAGCACGGCCAGGTCTTCCACCGTGGTGATGTAGTTCAGGCCGAGATGGTCGCCGGTGCCGATGTTGGTGACGACGGCGACCTGGCAGCGATCAAAACCCAGGCCTTCGCGCAACACACCGCCGCGCGCCACTTCAAACACGGCAGCGTCGACGTCGGGGTGCGCCAGCACATTGCGCGCGCTTTTCGGGCCGCTGCAGTCACCGCTGTCGGTCTGTCGGCCATTGACGTACACGCCGTCGGTATTGGTCATGCCGCAGCGCAGACCGCTGGCCGTCAGCAGGTGCGAAATCAGGCGGGTGACCGTGGTTTTGCCATTGGTGCCGGTCACGGCCACCACGGGCACGCGGCCGTCGTCGCCCGGGGCAAACAACTCGTTGATCATGGCGCCACCGACGGCCTGGCCCTTGCCGTAGGACGGCGACAGGTGCATGCGCAGGCCGGGCGCGGCATTGACTTCCACCACGCCGCCGTTCT
Organism: Polaromonas potterensis; assembly: GCF_033446725.1. Lineage (NCBI taxonomy): Bacteria > Pseudomonadati > Pseudomonadota > Betaproteobacteria > Burkholderiales > Comamonadaceae > Polaromonas > Polaromonas potterensis. Next base: position 67,901 of record NZ_JAWQLX010000004.1, read on the forward strand.
GGGCCTCCAGCGGACGCAGCACACTTTCGCAGACCACGTCCACGCCGCAGATGTGCAGGCCGACCATTTGCGCCGCGGCCACCGCGCGGGCGGCGACTTCGGGGTGCACGTCGCCGGTCACATCGGTGGCGGTGCCGCCTGTGCTCAGGTTGGCGTTGTTGCGCAGGATGACGCGGCGGCCACGCGCCGGAATCGATTCGGGCGTGAGTTCTTGTGCAAACAGGCGCGCCACGGCAATCTCATCAAACCGGATTTTGGTCAGCGAGGTGGCATGGCCTTCGCCGCGGCGCGGGTCCTGGTTGACGATTTCGACCAGTTCACGCACGGTGTGCAGGCCATCACCCAGCACCTGGGGTGGTTCGCGCCGCGAGGCGGCCACCAGCTTGTTGCCAACCACCAGCAGGCGGAAGTCGTTGCCGGGCAAGAATTTTTCGACCATCACGGTGCCGTGTTCGGCCGCTGCGCGAAAGGCGATGTCGAGGTGCTCACGCGTCACGATGTTGACGGTGACCCCTTTGCCCTGGTTGCCGTCCTGCGGCTTGAGCACCACCGGCAGGCCGATCTGCAGGGCGGCGGCCCAGGCTTCGTCGGCATCCGCGACCGGCTTGCCCATGGGCACCGGCACGCCAGCGGCGAGCAGCAGTTTTTTCGTCAAGTCCTTGTCCTGGGCGATGGACTCGGACACCGCGCTGGTGGCGTCCAGCTCGGCGGCCTGGATACGGCGCTGGCGGGAGCCCCAGCCGAACTGCACCAGGCTGCCCCGGGTCAGGCGTTTGTAGGGAATGCCGCGCGCGGTGGCCGCATCCACAATGGCGCCGGTGCTGGGACCCAGGCGCTCGTCTTCGTCCAGATCACGCAGTTGGGCGATGGCGGCATCGACATCGAAGCCGGTGTCGTTCAGCGCGGCATGCACCAGGGCCTGGGCCAGTTCCAGGGCCAGGCGGCCGACGGCTTCTTCGCTGTAGGCGACCACGGTCTGGTAAATGCCGTCTTCCAAGGTGGCCGAGGTCTGGCTGAAGGTGACCGGGCAACCGGCGTTGGCCTGCAGCGCCAGCGCGGCTGATTCCAGCACATGGGCCAGCGACACCGGGCCGGTGTAACCACCCGGGCGCAAAGCGCCTATGGCCGGGAACAGCGAGCGCACACGCGGCTCGAAGCCGGGCAGGGCAGCGATGGAACGTTCGGCCTCGGTGCAGGCAATGATGGCTTCGAGCGCCGTGTGGCGGCTCCAGAGGTTGGGACCGCGCAGGGCGCGGATGCGGGAGACTTTCATCAGCGGATCTTTCCGGGCTGGGTTGCGCTGGACTCAAAGGCTTCAATGCCGGCGCCAATCAGGTTGAGCGGAATGCCAAGCGCCCAGGCTGCCGCAATCGCGGCGAGCAGGCTGGCTTCGGCGGTGGGGGCGTGGCGGCCCTGCCAGATGGCGAGTTTGTCCAGGCCAGGCAAAAAGGCTTCGCTGCTGCCAGTGGCCAGCACGACCTGGTCCTGACGCACAAACACGGCGCGGCCGCCGCTGCCCAAGTGGGCGGTGATGGCGGAGAGGCTGGGGTCGGCAGCGTAAAAAATCACTTCGCCGTCACACAGGGCGGCCATCTTGACGATGGCCGGGTGGGCCGCGTTGAGCACGGCCACGCCGTCGGACAGCACCACATCGACCTGCGAACGCATGACCTTGTACATCGGCTCTTCGTCGAAGATGTCGAACTCGGCCAGTGTTTCGGCACCATCGAGGTCGGTGACCACGCCGACCTGGCAGCGGTCGTAGGCCAGGCCGGTGCGCAAAATCGTGTCGGCGCTGTTTTCAAACACGGCGGCCTGCACCGTGCGGTTGATCAGCAGGCGCTGGCCGGCTTCCCAATGGGTGCCATTGCTGGCGTCCAGGCAGCGGCCGTCGAGGAACAGGCCGTCGCGGCAGGCCAGGCCGGTGTGTTTGCCCGACAGCTGCAGCAGCCAGGCCACCAGGCGTGCAATATCGTGGGTGCCGGCCGAGCCGGCCACGCCGACCACCGGGATGCGGCCACTGTGGGCGCCGTCGGCCGCTTCGGGAAACAGGTGGTCGCAGATGGCGCGGCCGACCGGGCGCGGCGCACCTTCGGCCGGCTTGAGGTGCATCAGCAGGCCGGGGCCGGCATTGACTTCGACAATCGCGCCGCCCTGGGCGTGCAGCGGCTTGGAGATGTCCTGCGCCACCAGATCGATACCGGCGATGTCCAGACCGACCACACGGGCGGCCAGCGAAACGATGTGGTCCACGTCGGGGTGAACTTCGTCGGTGCAGTCGATGGACACATTGCCGTTGCGCTGGATCAGCACTTGGCGGCCCGCGGCAGGCACCGAGTCGGGGGCCAGGCCCTGACGCTGCAGTTCCAGCACGATGGCTTCCTCCTCCTCAAGCTTGATCAAGCTGAGGGGGAAATCTTCTTCGTAGCCGCGCCGCGGGTCGGTGTTGAGCTGGCTGTCGATCAGCTCCGCCACGGTGGAACGGCCGTCGCCGCGTATGGTCGCGGTCTGGCCGCGGGCGGCGGCGACCACGCGGCCACCAACCACCAGCAGGCGGTGTTCATGGCCGCGGATAAAACGCTCGACCATCACGTCGCTGCCTTGCGGGGCCGCGACATGGAAGGCGGCTTCGACTTCCTCGCGGGTGTTCAGGTCCATCGACACGCCCCGGCCGTGGTTGCCGTCTGAGGGTTTGACCACCACAGGCAGGCCGATTTCCTGGGCCGCTTCCCAGGCGGCTTCTGCCGTTTCAACAATTTCACCCTCGGGCACCGGGACGCCGCAGGAGGCGAGCAGGCTTTTGGTCAGGTCCTTGTCGCCGGCAATCCCTTCGGCGATGGCACTGGTGAACTCGGTTTCGGCGGTCCAGATGCGGCGCTGGCTGGCGCCGTAGCCCAGTTGCACCAGGTTGCCCTCGTTCAGACGGATGTGCGGGATGCGCCTGTCGGTGGCGGCGCCGACGATGGACGCGGTGCTGGGGCCGAGGTAACACTCGTCGACCTTGGCGCGCACGCGGCCGACGGCCACCTGCAGATCGCTGTCGCCATAAGCCTCGTTGTTGATCGCGGCCATCAGCAGGCGGTGGCCCTCGGCCAGGGCGCAGCGGGCGACCTGTTCGTCGCGGGCCCGAAAGACCATGCGGTAGACGCCGTGCTGCGAGGTGCTGCGGGTCTGGCCGAAGCCGGTGGGCATGCCGGCCAGGTTCAGCAGCTCGATGACCACATGCTCCAGCACATGGCCGGCCCAGGTGCCTTCCACCAGGCGCTGGATAAAACCGCCGCGCTCGCCAACGCCGCAGTGGTGCTCCATCAAGGCCGGCAGCAAGGCCACCAGGCGGTCGCTGAAGCCGGGCAGCAGGTTGGAGGGGAAGTCTTCCATAGGCCCCAGGTCCAGCCAGGTTTCCAGCACGGGCCGGTAAGTCCAGATGTTGGGGCCGCGCAGGTAGTTGATGCGCAGAAGCTTGATGTCGTCCTTTTTGCTCATGTTTTTCTGGATTCAGTCAACCGGCCAGGCCGGGGCGACGTTCTTTTCTGAGAGCGCCCCAAAGGGGCGTTTCTGGTTAATAAAGGCAGGTTTTCTGGTCCGGGCGCTGAATTAGGCATCAGCAGCCAGCCCGGCTTAGGCGAAAATCCCTGTTTCGGCCCTGAAAATTCTCAGGTTACCGGTATTTACGGCTTCCAATTCACAACAATGCAACATTCTCATCCGGTTGACGCCTCCTCCAGCGAGGTTGGCCAAGTGCAAACAGACTTGCGTGCACAACTCGCAGCCCATGAGAACGTTTTATGCACGGTGCTGGTTGACTTGGACCAGCAACTTCGGTTTTCCCGGGGCTGGCTGGCCCTGAGCGACCAACGTCTGCTGGCGCTGGACCCGCCAACCGGCCAGTGGCGGAGCTGGCCTTTGCACGGCACCGGACAGGCCAGCAGCGGCGCGTCGGCGCTATCCCTGCGCCATTTCGACCATGCCGGCGTCGGCACACTGGAGCTGCACCAGGGCGGCGAAAGGCTGGCCAGCTGGCGTTTTACGCTGGCCGTCAATGTGCAGGTGTTGCGGCTGCAGCGCCTGTTCGAGCAGCAAACTGCGCCGCGCGAGGCCGCCGGCGCGCTGTCGGGCGGCGATGAAACCGCCTTGTGCCCCTTGTGCGACGCCGTGTTGCCGCCGGACAGCGACGATTGCCCGGCCTGTGCGCGCGAGCTGCATACGGCGCCGTCCACCTGGGTGCTGCTGCGCCTGTGGCGTTTTGCCCGGCCTTACCGCGGACAGTTGCTCGCCGGGTTTTTACTGACGCTGGCCTCCACCGCCGCAACTCTGGTGCCGCCTTACCTGACCATTCCGCTGATCGACGACATCCTGATCCCCTTCCAGAACGGTCAGCAGATCGCGTCCGGGAAGGTGCTGGCGATTCTGGGCGCCTTGCTGGCCGCGGCGCTGGTCGGCTGGGCCCTGAACTGGGCGCGCACCTATTTGCTGGCGCTGGTGTCTGAACGGATAGGTGCCGACCTGCGGACCGCCACCTTTGACCACTTGCTGGAGTTGTCGCTGGATTATTTTGGCGGCAAACGCACGGGCGACCTGATGGCGCGTATCGGCTCGGAAACCGATCGCATCAACGTTTTCCTGTCCTTACATGCGCTGGACTTTGCGACCGACGTCTTGATGATTGTCATGACCGCGGCCATCCTGTTCTCGATCAACCCCTGGCTGGCGCTGGTGACCCTGCTGCCGCTGCCGTTTATTGCCTGGATGATTCACACCGTGCGCGACCGCCTGCGCACCGGTTTTGAAAAGATAGACCGGGTCTGGTCCGAAGTGACCAATGTGCTGGCCGACACCATTCCCGGCATCCGGGTGGTCAAGGCGTTTGCCCAGGAAAAGCGCGAAGCCCAGCGTTTTCGCGACGCCAACCGGCACAACCTGCTGGTCAACGACAAACTCAACAAGGTCTGGTCGCTGTTCACACCGACGGTCTCGCTGCTGACCGAAATCGGCCTGCTGGTGGTCTGGGCCTTTGGTATCTGGCTGGTGTCCAAGCAGCAGATCACGGTGGGGGTGCTGACGGCATTTATCGCCTACATCGGCCGTTTCTACACCCGGCTGGACTCCATGAGCCGGATTGTCTCGGTCACACAAAAGGCGGCGGCCGGCGCCAAGCGGATTTTCGACATCCTGGACCATGTCTCGAATGTTCCTGAGCCGGTCAACCCGGTGCCCATGGCGCCCATGCAGGGCCGCATCGAGATGACGGGCCTGGGTTTTCGTTATGGCAACCGCGCGGTGATACGCGGGCTGGATTTGTCCATCCGGCCGGGCGAAATGATAGGCCTGGTGGGCCACAGCGGCTCGGGCAAAAGCACGCTGGTCAACCTGATCTGCCGTTTTTACGACGTGACCGATGGCAGCATCAGCGTGGACGGCACCGACATCCGGCGATTCACCGTGGCCGACTACCGCCGCAACATCGGTCTGGTGCTGCAGGAGCCGTTTTTGTTCTTCGGCACGATTGCCGAAAACATCGCCTACGGCAAACCCGGCGCCAGCCGCACCGAAATTGTGGCTGCCGCCCGTGCCGCGCATGCACATGAGTTCATCCTGCGCCTGCCCCAGGGTTACGACTCGCTGGTGGGCGAGCGCGGCCAGGGCCTGTCGGGCGGCGAGCGCCAGCGTATCTCGATTGCGCGCGCGTTGCTGATCGACCCGCGCATCCTGATCCTCGACGAAGCCACCTCGTCGGTGGACACCGAGACCGAGAAAGAAATCCAGAAGGCGCTGGACAACCTGGTGCAGGGCCGCACCACCATTGCCATCGCGCACCGCCTGTCCACCCTGCGCAAGGCCGACCGCCTGGTGGTGATGGACCGCGGCCAGGTGGTCGAGGTCGGACCGCACGACGAATTGATGGCCAAACAGGGCGCTTACTGGCGGCTGTACGAGGCGCAGGCGCGCCAGGTCGACAGCGAAGGCAACCAGGACGCCGAAGAGGGCCGTATTGCACTGGCCACCTCGCAAGTCGCCCACACCGCCCAGCACACCGGCCATGTCTGAAGGACGCCGCATGACTTCCACTGAAACGACAAACAAGGCGCCCCCGGTTTTCCAACTGGCGCGCCAGGCCTCGGGCCGGCTGCTGCTGACGGACAGCGAGGGGGTGCAACACCCGGGCGTGGTGCCGGTGCGGGCTTTTCCGATTGCCGCGCCCGATGAAGGCATCTCCCTGGTGGGCAGCGAAGGCCATGAGCTGGTCTGGCTGGAGCGGCTGGACGGCTTGCCGCCGGCGCTGCGCGGCCTGCTCGAGGAAGAACTGGCGCTGCGCGATTTTGTGCCTGAAATCACGCGGCTCCAGAGTGTCTCCAGCTTTGGCACCCCCAGCACCTGGACCGTGGAAACCGACCGCGGCCTGACATCTTTTGTACTCAAGGGCGAGGAAGATATCCGCCGCCTGAGCCGCCAGTCGCTGCTGATCGCCGCCGGCCACGGCGTGCATTTCAGCGTGAAAGACATGGGCGCGCTGGACCGCGGCTCGCGGCGTCTGCTGGAGCGTTTTCTCTAGGGGCAAGCGCTGGGCGGCATCCGGCTGCTATTGATTTGGTAGCTTCTTGCGCCCGTGGAATAAGGGCTGAAGGCCGATTTCTTATAAGAAATCGGCCTTTTTGCTTCTGCAGCGCCGGTTGACCATCTAACGCGAGGTTTAGTCGCCCTGTGTGCCGCGGTGCGCCCAGGCGGTGGTGTGTTTTTCGATGTAGCTGAAGAGTTCGTACATGATCATGGCCATCGCACCAATCACCACCAGGCCGGCAAACGCCAGCGCCATGCGTTGCTGGGACCCGGCGCTGAGCATCAGGTAACCGATACCGGAATCGCCGGCGGTCATTTCGGCCAGCACCGTGCCGACAAAGGCCAGCGTGATCGCAATCTTGAGCGAGCCGTAGAAGTAGGGCATGGAGCGCGGCAGGCCGACTTTGATCAACACATCCCAGCGTTTCGCGCCCAACACGCGCAACACGTCTTCGAGTTCGGGCTCCAGGGTCGCCAGCCCGGTGGCCATGTTGACCGTGATCGGGAAAAACGAAATCAGGAAAGCCGTCAGGATACCGGGCCCGACACCGATGCCGAACCAGACGATCAGGATGGGCACAATCGCCGCCTTGGGCACGGCGTTGAAGGCCACCAGCAGCGGGTAGACCGCGGCATACGCCAGGCGCGAGGAGCCGACGAGAAAACCCAACATCACACCGACCACGATGGACAGGCCGAAACCGACCATGGTGACCCAGAAGGTTTTCCAGGCCGCTTGCGCGATCGGACCGGAAAACTCGGCCATGGACTCGGCAATTTTCAAAGGCGACGGGAAGATGTATTCCTCGATCTGGAACACCGAACACACCAGTTGCCACAAGGTCACGATGACCAGTAGCAACACAAACGGGGACCAGCGTTCAATCTGTTTTTTTGTCATGGGCATCACTTGGCCTCCAGGGCGGGCGCGGGTGTGCCTACCGTACGTATCGCACCGATGTGGCTGCGCAGTTCATGGACGATGTCACCGAAGGCCTGGGTGTAGGTGATCTCCAGGTCGCGCGGGCGCGGAAGGTCAATTTCCTTGCGCACCACAAAACGCCCGGGGCTTTTGCTCATGACATAGACCGTGTCGGCCAGGAACACCGACTCGCGCAAATCGTGCGTGACCAGGATGACGTTGAATTTCTGCTCGTTCCAGAGGTCGCGCAGAATGCACCACAACTCTTCACGCGTGAAGGCGTCCAGCGCGCCGAAAGGTTCGTCGAGCAACAGCATTTTGGGCTCGTGGATCAGCGCGCGGCAAATACTCACACGCTGCTGCATGCCGCCCGATAACTGCCAGGGGAACTTGTCCTCATAACCGCCCAGGCCGACTTTTTGCAGCAGCCGGCGCGCGCGTTCTTCGAACTCCTTGCGTCTGGACTTGAGCTGGCCGCGAAAGGGCTCGACGATTTCCAGTGGCAACAACACGTTGTCCACCGTGGTCCGCCAGGGCAACAAGGAGGGCGCCTGGAAGGCCATGCCCGAAATTTTCAGCGGGCCCGTGACCGGCTGGCCGTCGATCAGGATGCGGCCTCTCGACGGCATTTTCAGCCCGGTCGTGAGTTTCATGAAGGTTGATTTACCGCAACCCGAGGGCCCGACGATGGCGATGAATTCACCTTCGCGGACCTTCAGGTCGATGGCTTCGACCGCGAAGTGGTTTTGTGCGAGCAACTCGTCGTTGTAGGCCAGCCAGACATCGCGAAAGTCAACAAAATGGGCTTCTGGGTTTTCTTGCATTGTTTTTTTGCTTGTCCTGATGTGCGCAAGGCAAAGGCCAGCCTGTCTCTTGAACAAGCTGGCCCTGCCCGGGTCTGCCGCGCGCTGGTACCGTGAGGCCGGCGCGCGGTGAGTGGCTTATCTCTTCGCGGCGGGCAACACGTTCAGTTCTGCGGCGCTGGGCAGGAAAGAACCATTCCACACGGCGTCGGCGTTGACGCGGGTCTTGGTGTTGAAAGCGTCGGACACTTGCGACGCCATCAAGGTCAGGCGCGGGCCCTTGACCTGGCCGAAACCTTCGGCGCGTGCATCCGGGCTGTTGATCACGGTGTCAATGGCCAGTTGCAGGCGGCGTGTTTCCAGCTTGGTGTCGATGATGCCGTCCCTGGCTTTCACGTCGACAATGGCGGCAGCGGGATTGGCAATCACATCTTTCACACCCTTGGTGAAGGCCTGCAGGAAGGCGCGGATCGCGGCCGGATTTTCCTTGATCAGTTTCGGCGTGGCGATGATCACGTTGCCGTACAGCTTCACGCCGTTGTCGGCATAGGGCAGGACCACGATGTCGGCGGTTTTCACGCCGCGGGCTTCGATGTTGAGCAGCGAGGTGAAGGTGAAACCGGTGATGGCATCGACGTCACCGCGGGCCAGCATGGTTTCGCGCAGGGGAGGGTCCATGGCGGTCCATTGCACATTCGTGATGTTGTTGGCCTTGGCAAAAATCGGGAAAGCGCGGCGGCCGGCGTCGAACACCGGGGCGCCGAATTTTTTGCCGCTGAGGTCGGCCACGGTTTTGATGCCGGATTTTTTCAACACCATCACCGAGGCCGGCGTGTTGTTGTAGACCATCATCACGGCGACCGGCTTGTTGGCGGCGTCCGGGTTGTTGGCATGAAACTCCATCAGTGCGGCGAGATCGGCAAAACCCATGTCGTAGCTGCCCGAGGCCACACGTGTGACGGCACCGCCCGAACCGTTGCCGGCATCAATCGTGACGTCGAGTTTGGCGTCCTTGAAATAACCCTTGGCGGCCGGCGTGACAAACAGCGCGGCCGGGCCTTCAAAACGCCAGTCCAGCTGAAATTTGATGGGTGTGTTTTGTGCGTAGGCACTGCCGCAAACGGCGACGGCGCCTGCCAGTGCGACCAGGGTCTTGATGAAAACTCGTTTTGTCATGGGTGCTCCAGATAGAAAATTGTTAGCTGGTCCTGCTAAGCAAAAACGATGCCCGGCCTTTCTGGCGGCGTCATTTGCGAGCCTTATTCTGGGGCAAATCCGGTGAAAAATCGGGCAGACGGCCTCCGTGAATACCCCCGAAATGGGGCGAACCTGGGTGGCTTGGCGAGCGCCAGCGCTTTCATCCACCATGACAAGCCGGTGATGAGGGATGAATCGGATGGCCAATACGACCTTCTTTGCAGGCGTGTGCCTTCATTTCGGTGCCGGGCAATCCCACGTGAAATGTAAGGGTCACCACGCTGTTAATGATCACTCGCGCGGCCTGATGCGTCTGAAAATCAAGCAGGGCCGTATCGCCCTGCAGGCCTTGGGACTCTAGTCCGGCGCCACCGGGTGACTGGCCATGGCTTCCAGCGCCTTGACCAGGGCCGAATGATCGGCCTGACCATGACCCAGTGCTACACATGACTGCATCAGCTGCGCCGCCATGGCGGTCTGCGGCAAGGCCACGCCCAGACTGCGTGCGCTTTGCAGTGCCAGGTTCAAATCCTTTTGGTGCAATGCCATCCGAAAGCCCGGCTGGAAGCTACGTTTGATCATGCGTTCGCCGTGCACCTCAAGAATGCGCGAGGACGCAAAACCACCCATCAGCGCAGCGCGCACCCGGGCCGGATCGGCGCCGGCTTTGGATGCAAAGACCAGCGCTTCCCCTACGGCGGCAATGTTCAGGGCCACGATGATCTGGTTCGCCACCTTGCAGATTTGTCCGTCGCCTATGCCGCCCACCCGGGTGATGTTCTTGCCCATCAGCTCGAACAGCGGCTTGATACGTTGAAACGTACTTTCCTCGGCACCGACCATGATGGTCAGGCTGCCCGCCTTGGCGCCCACTTCACCGCCCGACACCGGCGCATCCAGGTAGTCACAGCCCAGCGCCTTGATTTTTTCGGCAAAGGCCTTGGTGGCAATAGGATCGATGGAGCTGCAGTCGACCACCGTTTTGCGTCGGTCTGCAGGGGCGTTCTCCAAGCCTTTGAGTCCTTTCGCGACACCGTTCTCGCCGAATAACACCTTCTCCACATCGGGCGTGTCGGGCAGCATCAGGAAGATGATGTCGGCGCGTTCGGCCACGCCCTGGGCCGTGGTGCACAGGGTGGCGCCGTTGTCGACCAGGTGTGCCGCGACCTTGCTGCGCGTGTGCAGGAACAAGATGTGGCCGGCCTGGAGCAGATGGCCGGCCATGGGCACACCCATGACGCCCAGTCCGATGAAGCCGAGTTTGAGTCCGGACTTTGTCATGCCGATACCCCGGCCATCCAGCCCAACCCTTCGGAGGTGTTTGTTTTGGGTTTGTATTCGCAGCCTATCCAGCCGCGATAGCCAGCGGCATCGATGTGTTTGAACAGCCAGGCGTAGTTGATCTCACCGGTTCCCGGCTCGTGGCGCCCCGGGTTGTCAGCCAGCTGGATGTGGGCGATCCGTGTCAGGTGTTTGGTTATGGTGCTGGCCAGCTCGCCCTCCATGCGTTGTGCGTGGTAGATGTCGTATTGCAGGAAGAGGTTGGAGGAACCCACTTCGTCCAGGATGGCCAGGGCCTGGTCGGTGCGTGTGAGGAAAAATCCGGGAATGTCGAAACTGTTGATAGGCTCGATCAGCAGCCGGATGCCCGCTGCTTCCAGCGCGGATGCGGCAAACCGCAGGTTGGCCACCAGGGTGGCGTGGGCTTGCTCCCTGCTCACCCCCGATGGCACCTTGCCGGCCAGGCAATTGAGTTGCGGGCAAGCCAGGGTTTTGGCGTAGTCAATGGCGCGGGACACGCCTTCGCGGAACTCGGCCACCCGTTCGGAGTGGCAGGCAATGCCACGTTCACCGGCGGCCCAGTCACCGGCGGGCAGGTTGTGCAACACCTGCTTTAATCCGTTGACTTTCAAAGCGGCACTGAGACTTTCCTTGCTGTAGTCATAGGGGAACAGGTATTCCACGGCCTCAAAGCCGGCGGCGCGAGCTGCTTTGAAACGCTCCATGAAGGGAAGCTCGGTAAAAAGCATGCTGAGGTTGGCGGCAAATTTTGGCATCAATTTTTCCTAGTCAAGCATGGCGGCCACGGCGGTGGGCGCATCGTCGCGGCTGGTGGCCAGGTCTTCGAACTCGGTGATGTTGTCGATTTCAGTGCCCATGGCGATGTTGGTCACACGCTCCAGGATCACTTCGATCACCACCGGCACCTGGAACTCCTTCATCCAGGCTTCGGCCTGCTGGATGGCTGGGGCCAGTTCTTCCTGCCGGTGCACACGAATAGCCTTGCAGCCCAGGCCTTCGACGACTTTGAGGTGGTCCACGCCATAGGCCCGGACCGGTTCATCCTGCTCGGTGTTGATGTTGTCAAAACCCAGTTGTACGCAGTAGTCCATCTCGAAACCGCGTTGCGCCTGGCGAATCAGGCCCAGGTAGGAGTTGTTCACCACCATGTGGATGTAGGGCAGTTTGAATTGCGCGCCCACGGCCAGCTCTTCAATCATGAACTGGAAGTCGTAGTCGCCCGACAGCGCCACGATCTTGCGGGTCGGATCGGCGGCACGCACGCCGAGTGCCGCCGGGATGGTCCAGCCCAGGGGGCCGGCCTGGCCGCAATTGATCCAGTGGCGCGGCTTGTAGACATGCAAAAACTGCGCGCCGGCGATCTGCGACAGGCCTATGGTGCTGATGTAACAGACGTCTTCGCCAAAAGCGCGGGTCATGCATTGGTACACACGTTGCGGCTTCATGGGCACACTGTCGTAGTTGGTCTTGCGCAGCAGGGTGCCTTTGCGGTAACGGCAGGCGGAGGCCCACTCGCCGCGGTCTTTCAACTTGCCTTTCTCAGCCCATTCCGTGGCCACCTGCACGAACAGTTCCAGCGCGGCCTTGGCATCCGACACAATGCCGAAGTCAGGCGAAAAAACGCGGCCAATTTGTGTCGGCTCGATGTCCACGTGGACAAACTTTCGGCCCTTGGTATAAACATCGACCGAGCCGGTGTGGCGATTCGCCCAGCGATTGCCGATGCCGATCACGAAGTCCGAGGCCAGCAGGGTGGCGTTGCCGTAACGGTGGCTGGTTTGCAGGCCGCACATGCCGGCCATCAGCGGGTGGCTGTCCGGAATGCAGCCCCAGCCCATGAGGGTCGGGATGACTGGGATACCGGTGATCTCGGCAAACTGCACCAGCAGCTCGGAGGCGTCGGCGTTGATGATGCCGCCACCAGCCACGATCAGCGGTTTTTCAGCGGCGTTGAGCATGGTCAGCGCTTTTTCGATCTGGGCGCGTGTTGCAGCGGGTTTGTACACCGGCAGCGGCGAATAGGTGTCAATGTCGAATTCGATCTCGCCCATCTGCACGTCGAAGGGCAGGTCGATCAGCACAGGGCCTGGCCGGCCCGAGCGCATCACATGAAAGGCCTGCTGGAACACGCGTGGCACCAGGGCGGGTTCGCGCACCGTGACCGACCATTTGGTCACGGGTTTGGAAATGGACTCGATGTCCACCGCCTGAAAGTCTTCCTTGTGCAGACGTGCGCGGGGCGCCTGACCGGTGATGCATAAAATCGGAATCGAGTCGGCCTGCGCCGAATACAGGCCGGTGATCATGTCGGTGCCGGCCGGTCCCGACGTGCCTATACACACACCGATGTTGCCGGCTGCAGCACGGGTGTAACCCTCGGCCATGTGTGATGCGCCTTCCACGTGGCGGGCCAGGATATGGCTGATCGTGCCCTGCTTGCGCAACGCCGAATACAGCGGGTTGATGGCTGCACCGGGAATGCCGAATGCCTGCGTCACACCCTCTTTTTCCATCACCCAAACTGCGGCCTGGGCGGCTGTCATTTTTGCCATGTCATCTCCTGTAGATGGGTTGACTGTAGGCAGGCGGGTGGTATTGCAGAAGACGGGGCAGGACCATAAAACCTATTCCCCCATGGAATAAGTGACTATCATCGGCGCATGGATCGCTTACAGGTCATGCACATGTTTGTTCGGGTGGTGGAAACCGGCAGCTTCTCGAAAGCCGCGCGGGAGTTCGCCACCACGCAGCCCACGGTCTCCAAGCAGATCGCGGCCACCGAGGAGCGCCTGAACGTGCGGTTGCTCAACCGCAACACCCGCGGCGTCAGCCTGACGGAATCGGGCGCTTTGTATTACGAAAAGTGCAAGATCATCGTGCGTGAAACCGAGGAGGCCGACAACATCGTGCGGCTGGGCCAGAGCCAGGCTCAGGGCATGTTGCGCATTGGCACCTCGGTGGCGTTTGGGCGGCGTGTCATCGTGCCGCTGGCGCTGGACTTCATGCAGCAACACCCGCAGGTGCAGCTGGACTTGAGCTTCGAGGACCGCTACACCGACCTGGTTTCGCAAGGCCTGGACCTGGCCGTACGTATGGGAAAACTGGCCGACTCAACGCTAGGCGCGCGTTATCTGGGCATGAACCCCTGGGTGATGGTTGCGGCGCCGCGTTACCTGAAGAAACAGGGCACGCCGAAAAAGCCCAAGGATCTGAGCAGCCATGCCGCGCTGATTTACAGCAGCGTGCTGGGCGACGATGTCTGGCGGCTGCTTTCGCCCAAAGGTGAGCCGGTGACCGTGCCGGTGGCGGGCCGTCTGCGCTCCAATAATTTGTCGGCCGTCTTGGCAGCTGCGCGCGGCGGTCTGGGGATTGCCGCCATGCCGCGTTACGTCGCGGCCGATTCCTTGGCCTCCGGCCATGTGCTGGAAGTGCTCAAGGGCTACAGCCTGCCCGAGCAGGAAATCCATGCCGTGTTCCCCTCGCCCAAACGGGTGTCCGGCAAGGTCCAGGCCTTTGTCGCTTACCTGCAGGGGCGGTTTGGCGAACGTTGGTGGGAAACCTTGCCCAAGGCCTGAATCCGCACCTTATTCGACAAACCGAGCTTGCCGTTGGTGCGTGGCGGCTTCAATGGGCCTCGGCCTGCCGGGCCGCCTGGATGGCAGCTACCGTGTCTTCCTTCGCACCGTTGAAAAACAGATTGAGAGCCACCGCGCTGATCGACGCGAGCAGAATGCCCGACTCGATCAGCGGGTGCAGGCCATGCGGCATCCATTGTTTGAAGTTGGGGGCGATCAGCGGGATCATGCCTATGCCTATGGAAATCGCCACGATCAAGGCATTGAAGCGGTTGGTCTTGAAGTCCACACCCGCAAGGATACGAATGCCGGTGGCTGCCACCATGCCGAACATCACCAGGCCGGCGCCGCCCAGCACCACGGTGGGCAGCGACTCGATCAGCGCCGCCATCTTGGGCAGCACGCCCAGCACAATCAGGATGATGCCGCCGGCCACGCAGACAAAACGGCTGCGCACGCCGGTCACCGCGACCAGTCCGACGTTTTGGGAAAAGCTGGTGTAGGGGAAGGTGTTGAAGATGCCGCCTATCAGCGTGCCCAGGCCGTCGGTGCGCAGGCCACGTGCCAGATCGGGCTGGCCGACCTTGCGATCCGTCATTTCGCCAAGCGCCAGAAACATGCCGGTGGATTCGATCATCACGACAATCATCACCAGCGTCATGGTCAGGATCAGAATCGGGTCAAACACCGGCAGGCCGAACTGAAAGGGCAACACCACATCCACCCAGGCGGCCTTGCCGACCTTGTCGAAGTTCATGAGCCCCAGCGCCGCGGCCGCTACCGCCCCCACCACAATGCCCAGCAAGACCGAGATGTTGGCGATAAAGCCTTTGGCGTATTTGGCGATCAGCAGGATGGACACCAGCACCAGGGCGGCGATGCCCACGCCGGTCAGGTCGGCGTACTTCGGATTCGGCACGGTGGGCGAAATGCTCAAGCCTTTGGGTATGTTTGGTAATGCGGAGCCAGGCGAGGTGACGTCGGCCAGCCATTTGAGATGGGCTGGATCAACGATGCTGGGTGCGGTTGGACCCACCGGGTTGCCGAAAATCCAGTTGATACCGATGCGCATGAGGCTGATGCCGATGACCGCGATGATGGTGCCCGTGACCACCGGCGGGAAGAAGCGCAACATGCGGCTGACCATGGGTGCGATCAGGATGGAGATCACGCCGGCACCGATGATGGCGCCAAAAATAAGCTGGGCGCCTGGCGCGCCCGGATTGGCATTGGCCATGGCGACCATGGGTGCCACCGATGCAAAGGTCACGCCCATCATCACCGGCAGACGAATGCCGAACCATTGGGTGGCGCCCAGTGCCTGGATCAAGGTCACGATCCCGCAGCAAAACAGGTCGGCCGAGATCAGCATGGCCACCTGCTCGGGGCTGAGCTTCAGGGCGCGGCCGACGATCAGCGGCACGGCCACGGCACCGGCATACATCACCAGCACATGTTGCAGACCAAGCGCTGTGAGTTTGCCGGCGGGCAGTCTTTCGTCGACCGGGTGAACCGAAGAAGTCATGGGTGTCTCCTGTTGTGCACGTTAATGTGCACCAAACTGTATACAATTCAGTGGAGGCCCTGTATCGCGGAAAACCCGGGGTTTGCTTGACCTTCGGTTGTGTCAGTTTTGACTGTGATGAGGGTAATGGCAGCCTGGTCGCCCGTGGCGGAAAATGGGGCGGGCAGTCCACCTGCTGGTCAATGAGCCGTGGGTGCCCCGGATCAGGTCCGGGGCAGGCTCCTCGAGTCCGGCATGACAGGTTGATGGGCTGTCATTGCGGGCCTGGCCCGCAATCCATGCCGCGCTGACCTGCAAACCTGCGTCACGCCACGATGGATCCCGGATCAAGTCCGGGATGACAAACCGGGGCGAGCCGCTTTACTGAACGCTGGGCGCCTGGCCCAGCAGTTCAAGCAGTGTGCGTGCGACCACCTTGGTGGCGCGGCGCAAGTCTTCCAGGACCAGGTGTTCGTCGGCGCGTTTGGCGTTGGACTCCAGCACCGTGCGTGGCCCGGCGCCGTAAATCACGCCCGGGATACCGGCTTCGGCATACAGGCGCACATCGGTGTACAGCGGTGTGCCCATGGCCGGGATCGGTTCGCCGAACACGGCCTCACCGTGTTTCTGGATGGCATCGACCAGCGGCTGGTTGCCGGGCTGGGGCTTGAGCGCATTGGCCAGCAGCAGGCGTTTGATCTCGACGCGAACGCCAGGGCATTCCTTGGCAGCATCGGCAATCACCTTGCGGATTTCGCGTTCGACTTCCGCCGGTTTTTCTTCCGGAATCATGCGGCGGTCGAGCTGGAAGCTCACCTTGCCCGGCACCACGTTGGTGTTGGTGCCGCCTTCGATGCGACCAACGTTCAGGTAAGGGTGGTTGATGCCTTCGACCTCGGACGTGATGTCCTGGTACAGCACATTTTGTGCATACAGCGCATTGAGGATGTGCACCGCCGCCTGCAGGGCGTCAACGCCGGTGTCGGGAATGGCGGCATGCGCCATCTTGCCGTGCACGGTCACGGCCATTTGCAGGCAACCGTTGTGGGCGGTGACCACCTCGTAGCTGAAACCCGCGGCGATCAACAGGTCGGGTTGGGTGAGTTTGTGCTTGAGCAGCCAGCCCGGCCCCATCTCGCCGCCGAACTCTTCGTCGTAGGTGAAATGTAATTCCACCTTGCCGTATAGCGGCACACCCAGCGACTCAAGCGCCCGCACCGCAAAGGTGAAGGTTGCAAAATCCGACTTGCTGACCGCGGCTGCACGGCCGTAGATCTTGCCGTCTTCGACCTTGCCGCCAAACGGGTCCTGGGTCCAACCTTCACCGGGGGGCACCACGTCGCCGTGGGCGTTGAGCGCGATGGTTTTGCCTTCGCCATAAGGGCGGCGCACGATCAGGTTGGTCAGGGACTCCAGGCCGTAGGCTTTGACCTCAACCGGTGGGACCTTGTGTTTTTCCGCTTCAAAGCCGAAGGCCTTGAGCAGTTCGGCCGTGCGTTCGGCATGCGGCGCGTTGTTGCCGGGCGGGGTGGGTGTCGGGACACGAATCAGTTCCTGCAGGAAGCGCACTTCCTCGTCGAAGTGGGCGTCCACCCAGGCGTCAAGCTTGTCGTGATCAGTCATGGATTGTTTCCGCGAGTTGGTTCAGGAGGTGCTGGAAAGCCTGAACCGCGAGTTCGATGTCGTCGCTGGTGGTGCTTTCCAGCGGGTTGTGGCTGATGCCCGAATTCTGGCCGCGAACAAACAACATGGCTTGCGGCATCACTTCATGGAGTTTCATCGCGTCGTGGCCGGCGCCGCTGGGCATGCGGTAGAGCGGAACCCCCAGGCTATCGACCGCGTTTTCCCAATATTGCTGCCAGCCGGGGGCGCTGGGTGCGGCGGCCGCACGCATGGTTTCCTCGGCCGTGTGGTAAACACCGCGGCGTTCGCAGATGGCGGCGAGTTCGGCCAGCACATCCTGGACCAGGGCATCACGCTGCGAATTGGTGGGCGCGCGCAAATCCAGCGTGAACTGGCAGCGCCCCGGCACCACGTTAATGGAGCCGCCGGGCACGGTCCAGATGCCGATGGTGCCAACCGAGTCGCCATCACGCGCTGCGCGTTGTTCCACATACAGTGCGAGTTCCGCCACGGCCACGGCGGCATCGCGGCGCCGGTCCATGGGTGTGGTGCCGGCATGGCTGGCCATGCCCGTGACTTCACACATATAACGCACACCGCCATTGATCGAGGTCACGATGCCGAGTGGGATGTCGAGTTCGTTGAGCACGGGTCCTTGTTCGATGTGGACCTCGACAAAACCGAGGTAATCGGCCGGCTTGCGCTGCAACTGGCCAATGGCCTCCAGCGTGGCCGGCAGGCCGGCGTGTTGCATGGCTTCGCGCATGCTCACGCCGTCGGTATCTTTCTGGTCCAGCCAGACGGGGTTGAACTGGCCGATCAAGGCGCCAGAGCCCAGAAAGGTCGCCTTGTAACGCTGGCCTTCTTCTTCGGCAAAAGCAATCACTTCAAAGTCGAAAGGTAGGCGTTTTTTCTGGCGCGAAAGTTCAGCCACACAGGCGATAGGCGTGAAAAAACCAAGCCGGCCGTCGTATTTTCCGCCGTTGCGCACGGTGTCGTAATGCGAGCCGGTCATCAGGATTTTGGCGCCGGGCTGCGCCGCTTTGTAACGCCCAACCACGTTACCGACCGCGTCGATGAACACCTCATCAAAGCCGCTGTCCTGCATGGTCTGCTTAATCTGCTGGGCGGCGGCACGGTGTGCATCGGTCAGGTAGGTCACCGTGAGCTGGCCTTTTTCCAGGTAACCCGGGTCGCTGAAGGCGCTGAGTTTTTCCTGCCAGTCCCAGACCTGGTTGCCCAGGTGCGGCTCCATGCCGAACTTGTCGTTGAGTCTGAGCTCCACGATGCGGTAGATGTTGCGCAGGGCTTCTGCCAGTTCAAAGTCAGGGTGGTTGGCCAGGCGCCGCTCAAAGGTGGCAATGATTTCTTGCTTGGACAGACCGGCGCCGCGCGGGCCACGCACCGCCAGAATGAAGGGAAAACCGAATTTGGCCTTGTAGCTGGTGTTGAGCGCCTGGAGCTTGACCAACTCTTCAGCCGAGCAATGGGTCAGGCCCGCCTTGTTTTGCTCATTCGTCGACTCCGTCGTCAAGGTGTTGTCGACCATGGCTTTGCCGGCGAGTTCGGGGTGGGCGCAGATCAGCGCGAGCTGGGCTTCGCGGCCGGCGTCATGAACCAGACGCGCCATCAGGTGTTTGAGCTGCGGCAGCGAGCGGAACGGCCGTTGCACCAGGGCGGCGGCGGCGATCCAGGGAGAGTGTTCATACAGGCCGTCCAGCCAGGCCGTGGCCTCGGGAAGGGCGGCGGTGTTCAGTTGTTCCAGGGTCAGTGTCATGTTCAGTCTTGGTGAGGGTGGACTTGCATCCAGTGACGGGCAATGTCAATGCGGCGGCAAATCCACACGTGGTCGTGTTGTTGGATGTGGTCAAGAAAACGTTGCAAGGCGACGATGCGGCCAGGGCGGCCCAGCAGGCGACAGTGCATGCCTATGCTGAGCATTTTTGGCGCGTTCAGGCCCTGGGGATCGCCCTCGGCGTACAAAACATCAAAGCTGTCGCGGAGATAGGTGAAAAAATCGTCGGCTTGCGAGAAACCCTGGGGCAGCGCAAAACGCATGTCGTTGGTGTCCAGCGTGTAGGGTACGACCAGGCGCGGCACCCGCGTGCCATCGGTACGCTCCACCTTCATCCAGAAGGGCAGGTCGTCACCGTAATAGTCGCTGTCGTAGGCGAGCTGGCCGTCGTCAGCCACCAGGCGGCGGGTGCGCGGGCTGTCGCGGCCGGTGTACCAGCCCAGCGGGCGCTGGCCCGTCATTTGCGTGATGATCTCCAGGCCCAGACGCATGTGTTCGCGTTCGGTGGCTTCATCGACACTCTGGTAGTTGATCCAACGCAGGCCATGGCAGGCGATCTCATGGCCCAGTTCGACGAAGGCTGCGGTCAGCTCCGGGTGGCGCTGCAGAGCCATGCTGACACCGAACACTGTCAGCGGCAGTCGGCGTTTTTCAAACTCGTGCAGGATGCGCCAGACGCCGGCACGCGAGCCGTATTCGTAAATACCTTCCATGCTCAGGTGACGTTCGGGGTAGCTGGGTGGGTTGAACATCTCCGAGAGAAACTGCTCCGACCCGGCGTCGCCGTGTAACACCGAGTTCTCGCCGCCTTCTTCGTAGTTCAGCACAAACTGCACGGCAATACGGGCCTGATTCGGCCATTGCGCGTGCGGCGGGGTGCGGCCGTAACCGACCAAGTCCCGGGGATAGCCGCTTGTGTTTTGTGTGTTCATGACAGCGCCATCGAAATGTCGTTGCTGGGCACCTTGCGGTCGAAGGTCAAGTTTTTCTCCACATGCAGCAGGTGTTCGTCCATCAAGCGCACGGCGCGTTCTTCGTCTTTCGCGGCCAGGGCCTTGACGATTTCGGCGTGTTCGTCGTTGGAGTGTTCGGCCGCGCTGCTGGTCTGGTACATCAGGGTGATCAGGGCGCAACGCGAAATCAGCTCGCTGAGCATTTGCGCCAGCACCTCGTTGCCCATCAGTTCGGCCATGCGGACATGGAAATCGCCGAGTAATTCGGTGCGACCGGCCACATCTTCCTTGGCCACCGCAGCTTTTTCCTGCGCCACATGTTCCTTGAGGGCGCGGATTTTGGCCGGCGTCACGTCACGCACAAAAGCCCGTGTCATCTCGGCTTCCAGCATGCGGCGAACCGCAAAAACCTGGCGGGCTTCGTCGGCCGCCGGCGCGGCAACAAAAGCGCCACGTGCCGGTTCCAGCCGGATCAGCCGGTTTTGCGCCAGCTGGAACAAGGCCTGCCGTACCAGCGTGCGTGACACGCCAAAATGGTCGGCCAGTTTTTGTTCGGCCAGTTTGGTGCCGGGATGCAGGCGGTGATCAACAATCGCCCGGGTCAGTGCTTCAACAATAGAGCTGGTGGCAGAGGATTCCATGCGTCGCATGATAGCTGAAGGTGGAAAAGTTGTATACACTTCTGTTTACTAAATCTTCCACCAGAAAGAGGCACTCATGGGCCTGAGCACACATGTCCTGGACACCATGCACGGCACCCCGGCGGCCGGCATGCATGTCGCGCTGTACACCACCGACGGCGGCCAGGCCAGCCTGGTGAAATCGTTTGATCTGAATGGCGACGGCCGCAATCCGGACGGCCTGCTGTACGACAACAGCAGCCTGCAACGTGGCACCTACCGGCTGGTGTTTGATGTGTCGGCTTATTTCCGGGCACGCGGCGTGAACCTGCCGGAGCCGAACTTCCTGAACCAGGTCAGCCTGGATTTCGGGGTGGCTGACACCAGCCAGCATTACCACGTGCCGCTGCTGGTCAGCCCCTGGAGTTATTCGACTTACCGCGGCAGCTGAACGAGCCCCCACGTTCGTTCGCTGCGCGTAACTCTCTGCCCCCCGAGGGGGTGCATTTTTCCTTGGGGCGGCCCGGCGGAAAAACGGCCAGGTTCCTCGTGCCGCCGCGTCCCTCGGACGTGCGCTTCAGTCCTGCCCTTCGGTGAGGGTGTCCAGCTGGAACTTGCCACTTTTGTGCCACAGCCAGGTGTCGGTGTAGACCACTTTTCCCAAGCGCGTGGGTGCCGGAAAAGGGGATGCATTTTTAACCATGCGTTCGATCTCGGCAATGACTTCCGGTGCGTGGCGTGGTGCACGCATCCAGTCCAGGCGGGTCACGATGCCGACCTGGTTGATTTCTACATTCAGCACCCCGATGGCGTACAGGAGCGGCGGCATTCTGCCTTTGTAAATGCGGTCAGCGTGCAGGCCGTAAAGGTGGCTGGCACCGCTTCCGCGGTAAGCGCGGGCCGTGGTGGCCGGCGAGTTTCGGGCCGAACCGGCGGGACCGGAGACCGGGCCTACCACGGTGGGCGGCGCGGCCGGTTCCGATGGCGCGGCCGGTCCGGGCGCGGTCTTGCAGGCCGAGACGATGGCGCCGGCGGCTGCCGAGAGCAGGGCCAGCAGCCAGAAGCGGCGGGGAGGAGATTCAGACATGCATATCCTAGAGAATTTCGCCAAGGGTTTGTTGCTGCTATTGTGCAGTCTGTTCAGAAGCCGGCTGTGTAACAGCGACGGGATGGATTGTGCCGAATTATGCGATCTGCGGGCCAGGCGGTGGCGGCCCGCGTCAGAGGGTTTGTACCGTGAGTGATCAGACAGAATTGTTTTTGCAGCAGTTGAGCGCTGCGCCGGCCGTGCTGGTGCAGGTGACGGCCACCGAAGGTTCGGTGCCGCGTGAAGCGGGCACCTGGATGGCGGTTTTTGCCGATACCCTGGTGGGCACCATAGGCGGCGGCCACCTGGAGTACCAGGCGATCGCCAACGCACGGGCACGTTTGCAAGGTGTGCCGGATGCGCCAGGTGTGGCCGAGAGCCGCGTGGTGCTGGGCCCGTCCCTGGGCCAGTGTTGTGGCGGTGTGGTGTGGCTGCGTTTCGAGTTGCTTGGTCCGGCCGACGTGACGGCCTTGCGTTTGCGGCTGCGCACACATTTACAGCCTGTTGCCTTGTTTGGCGGCGGCCATGTGGGCCATGCGCTGGTTCAAGTGCTGGCGCGCCTGCCGTTTGCGCTGACCTGGATAGACAGCCGTGACGGCATCTTTCCGGACACGCTGCCGGACCGGGTGCTGTGTGAGCACTCGGAGCCGGTGCAAGGCGCTGTGCGTGGCCTGGCGCCGCAGTCCCGGGTGCTGATCATGAGTTTCAGCCACGCCGAAGACCTCGATATCCTGGCCGAATGCCTGAAGCGCCAACGCGAGCAGGCCGACTTGCCCTACATCGGCCTGATAGGCAGCAAAACCAAGTGGGCGACTTTTCGGCACCGCCTGCAGGCGCGCGGCTACAGCGACGAGGAACTGGCGCAGGTGACCTGCCCGATCGGCCTGCCCGGCATCGACAGCAAGGAGCCCGAAGTGATTGCGGTCGCGGTGGCGGCACAATTGTTGCTGCAGGGATCCACGGGAAAACCCTGAATTTCCTTCCTGACATGGCGTTCATAAAGTGTATACACTTTCGTGGACAGGTCGCAGCGGAGCCATTGTGTTCGCGGCCGAATTTCTGCTCAGAGCGCCCGCAGTGGTGAGCAGGTTTGAAAGTTGAGACATGGAAAGTTACCTCCTCGACTGGGCCAACCTGCTGCTGCGCTGGGTCCACGTCATCACCGCCATTGCCTGGGTCGGTTCCTCGTTTTATTTTGTCTTTCTCGATTCAAGCCTGACGCCGCCCGTGGACGAGGACCTCAAGAAGCAAGGTGTCAGCGGCGAACTCTGGGCCGTGCATGGCGGCGGTTTTTATCACCCGGTCAAATTCGCGGTCAAACCGCCCGAGTTGCCGAAACACCTGCACTGGTTTTACTGGGAAAGCTACAGCACCTGGCTGTCGGGTTTTGCGCTGTTCACGGTGTCTTACCTGTGGAGCGCCGGTACCTACCTGATCGACAAGTCGCTGATGAACTGGTCGCCCGGCGCGGCCATCGGTGTGGCGCTGTCTTTCTTTGTGGTGTTCTGGATGTTGTACGACAGCATCTGTCAGCTGTTCGGCAAGCGCAAACACGGCGATGCCATTGTGGGGGCGCTGGTGTTGCTGCTGGTCTGCGCCGCGTCGTGGCTGGCCTGCCACTGGTTTGCCGGCCGCGCGGCTTTTCTGCTGGTGGGCGCGATGATCGCCACGGCCATGAGTGCCAATGTGTTTTTCTGGATCATTCCCGGGCAGCGCAAGGTGGTCGCCGCGATCAAGGCCGGCCAGCCGGTGGACCCGGTGCATGGCCAGCGCGGCAAGCAGCGCAGTGTGCACAACACCTATTTCACCTTGCCGGTGTTGTTTGCCATGCTCAGCAACCATTACAGCTTCACCTACGGCCATCCGCACAACTGGCTGGTGCTGATTGTCATGATGCTGGCCGGCGCGCTGATTCGCCAGTTTTTTGTGATGCGCCACGGCTACAAGCTGGGGCGCAACCGCAATCCGCTGCCGTATGCGCTGGTGGGCGCGGTGCTGATTCTCGGGGCCATCGTCGGGCTGAAGCCGCCCACGGCCGCGGCACCTGTCGCAGTCGCTACTGATTCAATAGCTGCTTCCGCAGGTGGGGCGGGGGCTGCAGGCCAAAATAACTATAAAAATGTGCAAAAAGTGCTGGAACAGCGTTGTTACCAGTGCCACGGTGCGCAGCTGCAGATGAAAAACGTCAGACTCGATTCGCCGGCTTTGCTGAGCCAGCATGCGCAAGCGGTGTACCAGCAGGTGGTCGTGAGCAAAATCATGCCCCTGAACAACGCCACCGGCATGCTGGATGCCGAACGCGCGCAGCTCAAAGCCTGGTTCGAGGCCGGCGCGAAAACACCCTGAGGCTTGGCCTCCATCGGCCGCGCGCCAGCAGCCGTCGCCGCGTCTCAGCGTCTCCGTAATACCGCTTATCGACTTTGCCCATTCCCCATGCTTCAATTTGGGGACGGCAGCGTTTTGCTGTGCTGAGTTCATAAAAACGGAGACAAGCCCATGACGTCTGTTCCATCCCTCCTCCGCAGCCTGGCCCTGGGCAGCACCCTGGCGGCGTCCCTGGCCGCGGTCGCCGCCCCGATTGTTGTGGGACAGGTTGCGCCTTTGTCGGGCCTGGAGGGCACGCAGGCACGCGCTTATTCCACCGGCCTGCAGCTGGCGCTGAGCAAGGCCAACAAGGCCGGCGGCGTGAACGGCCATACCTTCAGTCTGGTGCGCAAGGACGATGGCGGCCGCCCCGCGGACAACATCACCGCCACCCAGCAACTGCTCAATGAACACAAACCGCTGGTGCTGGCCGGTTATTTCGGCGACCGCGTGATTGGCGAGTTGGTGAGTTCCAAACTGCTGGACAAGGAGAAAATTGCGCTGGTGGGTTACCGCGTCAACGAGGTCCGCAGCGAAGCGCCGCTGGTCTACAGCGTTAGGGCCAGCCTGCGCGACGAAATCAACAAAATCACCGAACACCTGGTTACCGTGGGCATCACCCGCATCGGGCTGTTTTACCAGGACGGCCCCGGTGCCGCGCCGCTGATTGCGGCCACCGAAGAGGTGATGAAAAGCAAGGGCGCCAAGGTCACGGCCAAGGGTGCGTACACGCCGGGCACGGCCAAGGTGAGCAACGCGGTGGTGGATGGTTTTATCGCCGCAGCGCCGCAGGCGATCATCATTGTGGCCAGCGGGTCCGCCGCCGCGGCCTTCATTGAAAAATACCGCATGGACGGCGGCACGGCGCAGTTGTTTGCCCACTCTGGCGCGGACATTGAGCAGATGTCGCAACGCCTGGGTGAGGAACAAATGAAAGGGGTGGCCATCACCCAGGTCACGCCTAATCCCTACAAAATTTCAGGACGGCTGACCAAGGAGTTCAGCGACATCACGGCCAAGACCCCCAACCTGGAGGTGCCGGTGAGTTACGCCATGATGGAAGGTTATATTGCCGGCTCCGTGATTGTGGAGGCCGTGCGGCGCATGGGGCCCAAGGTGTCGCGTGAAGCTTTTGTGAGCGCGCTGGACAACACCGACCTGGACCTGGGCGGCTACAAGGTGGACTTTGATCCCGGCATGCGCTCCGGTTCCCGGTTTGTGGAGCTGAGCATCGTCACCAGCTCTGGACGCATCAGGCAATAGGCGCTGTCCAGCCGGGAGCGCTGCCTTACCAGTTGCTCACCAGGCCCGCAGAACGGGTGGATGACTTTTCAAAATGGTGGGCCAAAAAATCCACAAAGGCCCTGACCCGCGCAGACACCTGATGCCGTTGCGGGTAGACCGCATGGATGTCGGCCGGCGGTGACTGGTATTGCGCCAGCACCTGGCGCAGGCGCCCGCTGCGCAGGTAACGCGCGATGTCCCACTCCGCCCGCATCACAATGCCGTGGCCTGCCAGTGCCCAGTTGACGGCGATTTCTCCGTCGCTGGTGCTCAGGTTGCCGCGCACCTTCACGGTCTCCGTGTATTTGCCGGAGCTCAGGCGCCAGATGCCATAGGCCTCGCCGCCTTGCCGAATGCCTATGCAGTTGTGTTGCGCCAGCTCCTGCGGCGTTTGGGGTGTGCCGCGTCTGGTCAGGTAGCCCGGTGCGGCGCACAGCAGGCGCCGGTTCGGTGCCAGCTTGCGGGCAATCACCCGTGCATCCGGTGGCTCGCCGAAGCGTACACACACATCGAAAGCATCGTCGCCCACAGGCGGTGGGTTGACCGTGAGTTGGAGCTGGATCTGCACCTCCGGATGGAGCTTGGCAAAACCCGAAATCAGCGGGGCGATGTGGCTGCGGCCAAAACCCAGGGTGGCGTTCACACGCAGCAAGCCCTTGGGTCCGGCGACAGCGCTGGCGACCAGTTGCTCCATATCCTCGATCTCGGTCAGGATGCGCCTGGCGTGGGTCAGGTAAATCTCGCCTTCGGGTGTGAGGCTGATCCGGCGTGTGCTGCGGTTGAGCAGCAACACGCCCAGGCGGGCTTCCATCTGCGCCAGGCGTTTGCTGATGGCCGGCGTGGTCAGGTCCAGCTCGCGGGCGGTGGCCGAGAAGCTGCCGGAACGCGCCAGCAGACTGAAAAAAGCCATTTCGGAAGGGGCGGAAGCAGGCGTGGACATTATTAACTCAAAGTAAACAATGGAATAACTTTAGGGGATCTTGCGGCATCTGGCAATCCGTAAAGTTAGCGCATTGTTTTGACACGAGAAACCCATGAAAACTTACAAGATTGCCTGCATCCCGGGCGACGGTATCGGCAAGGAAGTGGTGCCCGCTGGCCAGCAGGTGCTGGAAACCATGGCTGCCAGCCAAAAAAGCTTTAACTTCGACTTCAGCTTTTTCGGCTGGGGCGGTGACTGGTACCGCCAACACGGTGTGATGATGCCGGAGAACGGCCTCGATGCCTTGCGTGGCATGGACGCGATCTTGTTCGGCTCGGCCGGTGACCCGCATATTCCCGATCACATCACCTTGTGGGGCTTGCGCCTGAAAATTTGCCAGGGCTTCGACCAATACGCCAATGTTCGGCCCACACGTATCCTGCCCGGCATCGATGGGCCGCTCAAACGTTGCAAGCCGCAAGACCTGGACTGGGTGATCGTGCGCGAAAATTCGGAAGGGGAATACGCCGGTGTGGGCGGGCGTGTGCACCAGGGTCACCCGATCGAGGTGGCCACCGACATGTCCATCCTGACACGCGTCGGCGTGGAGCGCATCATGCGTTTTGCCTTCAAACTCGCGCAGTCGCGGCCGCGTAAATTGTTGACCGTGGTGACCAAATCCAACGCCCAGCGCCACGGCATGGTGATGTGGGACGAAATTGCGCTGCAGATCAGCCAGGAGTTTCCGGATGTGCGTTGGGACAAGGAGTTGGTGGACGCGTGTACCGCGCGCATGGTCAACCGCCCGGCCTCGCTGGACACCCTGGTGGCCACGAATTTACATGCCGATGTTTTGAGCGACCTGGCCGCCGCGCTGGCCGGCAGCCTGGGCATTGCGCCCACCGGCAACATCGACCCCGAGCGCCGTTACCCCTCGATGTTCGAACCCATCCACGGTTCGGCCTTCGACATCATGGGCCAGGGCCTGGCCAATCCGGTCGGCACGTTCTGGTCGGCGGTGATGTTGCTGGAACACCTGGGCGAACAGGCCGCGGCGCAGCGCCTGATGCAAGTCATCGAACAGATCACGGCCGATCCTGCGCTGCACACCCGCGACCTGGGCGGCAGCGCCACCCTGGCGCAGGTGACCCAGGCCGTGTGTGAACGGATTGCCGGTTGCCATGAGGAGACACGCCAGGCCGCCTGAGCTGCCCCAGAATGTGACAGACCTATAACGACGAAGGAGACAAGACCATGAAAAAGCTGATTGCCGCTCTTAGCCTGACCTTGCTCGCGCCCTGGGCGCTGGCACAAAACTGCCCCGACAAAAACCTGCAGTACTGGCAGGCCTTTCCGCCGGGCGGCGAGTCCGACCTGTCGGCGCGGCATCAGCAGATGGTGCTCAAGAAAAAATGCCCGGCCATAGAAACCATCGTCCAGTACAAGGCCGGTGCCGGCGGGGCCTTGATGTGGTCGCAGATGAACCAGTTGGCTCCGGACGGTCTGAACATCGTCGGTGTGAACCTGCCGCACATCGTGTTCCAGCCCATCGAGGGCCTGGTGCAATACAAGACGGCCGATGTGACGCCGGTGTTCTGGTTCCACTTCACGCCCGATGCGCTGGTTGTGCCCGAGAGCAGCCCGTACAAAACCTTTGCCGAGTTCATTGCCGCCGCCAAAAAAGATCCCGGCAAGATGAGCCTGGGCGGCTCCGGCCTGAACTCCGCCAACCACGCCTCGCATGAACGGCTGAACGCCGCCTTCGGCATCAAAAGCACCTACGTGCCCTACAAAGGCACGGGCGACATGGCGCTGGCCGTGGTCGGCAACCAGATTGACGGCGCGGTGACCTACACCGCCTTTGCCATCAACAACAAGAGCAAAACACGCGCTCTGGCCGTGGCCATGGAAAAACGCCATCCCCTGCTGCCCGACGTGCCCACCTTCAAGGAGTTGGGTGTGGACTGGGTGGACGGCGCCTACCGCGGCATCGGTGTGCCCAAGGCTACACCGCCCGAGGTACGCAAAAAACTCTCCGACATGTGGGCCGCGCTCAACAGCGACCCCGAGATGAAGGAACTGGCCGCCAAAAACGGCTTTGAATTGGTCAACGTGGGTCTGGACCAGATGGACGCCTTCATGAAGGAAAAAACGCGGCTCTACACCGAAGGTGCACAGCGGCTGGGCCTGGGCAAGAAGTAAAACGAATCGTCCGTGTCGCCGCTTCACGGGCCGGCGACACGGGCCGCTTTTGATGGCGTTCGGACCGGGTTACCAGCAGGTTACGGCGTCACAATACGGGTTGGAGACAACGAATGACCGCACCCAACCCCGCCACCCATCCCCGCGCCTTTCTCGAACATCTTTACCAGGTCGCCGTGCAGCGCGCCTTGCCGCTGCACAACACCGCTGCGTATTTACCCAAACCGCCCAAGGGCCGGACGATTGTTCTGGGCGCCGGCAAGGCGGGCGGCTCGATGGCGCAGGCGGTCGAAGCCTTGTGGCCGACCGACGCCCCGCTGGAAGGCCTGGTGGTCACGCGTTACCACCACATTCCGCCGCGCCCGCCCGGCTTGCCACAGCGTATCGAGCTTGTCGAAGCGGCCCACCCGGTGCCTGACGCGGCCGGCCTGGCAGCCGCGCAACGTATCCTGCAGATGACACAGGGACTGACCAAAGACGACCTCGTGTTGTGCCTGATCTCGGGCGGTGGTTCGGCCTTGCTGACCCTGCCGGCCGAGGGTTTGACGCTGGAGGACAAGCAGCGCATCAACAAAGCCCTGCTCAACAGCGGCGCCAACATCGGCGAGATGAATTGCGTGCGCAAACACCTGTCGCGCATCAAGGGCGGGCGTCTGGCCGCGGCCTGTGCGCCGGCCACCGTGGTGACCCTGACCATCAGCGACGTGCCGGGTGACGATCCTTCCGTGATTGCCAGCGGCCCGACCGTGGCCGACATCACCAGTTGTGCCGATGCGCTGGCCATTCTCAAACGTTACAACATTGAGGTGCCCGCGGCTTTGCTGGCGCAGCTTGAAAGCGGTACGCTGGAAACCCCCAAACCAGGAGACGCCGCATTTGCCGGCCATGCCGTGCACCTGATTGCGACCCCTCAGCAATCCCTGGAAGCCGCGGCGGCGGCGGCACGTGCGGCGGGGCTGGAGGCGCATATTCTGAGTGACGAGATGGAAGGTGAGTCACGCGAGGTCGGCAAGGTGCATGCGGCGCTGGCGCGCGCCGTGGCACTCAAGGGCCAACCCTTTACCAAACCCTGCGTGATTTTGAGCGGCGGTGAAACCACGGTCACGGTGCGGCCGCAGCCGGCCGGCGCTGACAAGTCAACGCGCGGTCGCGGTGGTCGCGCCGGCGAGTTTTGTCTGGGGCTGGCGCTGGCATTGCAGGGCCAGCCCGGTGTCTACGCGCTGGCGGCCGACACAGACGGTATTGACGGCATGGAAGACAACGCCGGTGCGTTTGTCGCGCCCGACACCCTGACGCGCGCCGTGGCGCAAGGCATGAAGGTCGACCACTTCCTGGACCGCAACGACGCCTACGGTTATTTCGAGCCGCTGGGCGACCTGGTGGTGACCGGGCCCACACACACCAATGTCAACGACTTTCGTGCGCTATTGATTTTGTAGCTTCTTGCGCCCGTCGGGTAAGGGCTGGAGCCTCTTTTTTCCTAAACTTTCAAGCCTCAATGCAGCTTGCCCAGGAACTGGCGCAGCTCCGGGGTTTGCGGGTCGCCAAACAGTTGCTCGGGCGCACCCGTCTCGTGCACCCGGCCCTGGTGCATGAAGACCACGCGGTCGCTGACCTTGCGGGCAAAACCCATTTCGTGGGTGACCATGATCAGCGTCATGCCCTGGTTGGCCAGGCCCTCGACCACTTGCAGCACCTCGCCGACCAGCTCGGGGTCGAGCGCGGACGTGACCTCATCGCACAGTAGGATCTCGGGGTCCATGGCCAGCGCGCGGGCAATGGCCACGCGCTGCTGCTGGCCGCCCGAGAGCTGATCGGGCATGGCATCGAACTTTTCCGCCAGGCCGACGCGTGCCAGCAGGCGCTCGGCGTTCTTGCGCGCCACGTCCTTGGGCTGGCTGGTGACCAGCGTGGGCGCCAGCATCACGTTGCGGCCCACGCTGAGGTGGGGGAACAGGTTGAAGTTCTGAAAAATCATGCCCACGTTTTTGCGCAGCTCGCGCAAGGCAGGGGCGTCGTCGGTCCTCACAGCCTGGCCGTGCACGCTCAGCTCGCCTTGCTGAAACTGCTCCAGCCCGTTGATGCAGCGCAGCAGCGTGGACTTGCCCGATCCGCTCTTGCCGATGATGGAGATCACCTCGCCGCGATCCACCTCCAGGTCCACGCCCTTGAGCACTTCGTTGTCGCCATAACGTTTGCGCAGGCCCTGGATGTGCACCAGCGGAAAGAGGCCGGTCGCAGTGGCGGCGGCAGCGGAAGAAGGGGAAGCAGGTGTGGTGGTCATGGCGGGAGATCCAGGTCAGGTCAAAAAATCAGGCGTGGCAAACAGAGCGTTCAGTGAGCTCAACGCTTGGGGCGCAGCCGCCGCTCCAAGCGCTGGCTCCACAACGACAGCGGAAAGCAGAGGGAGAAATACAACGCCGCCACCCAGCCGTAGACCATGAAGGGCTCGAAGGTGGCGTTGGCGATCAGCTGGCCAGCCTTGGTGATCTCGATCAAGCCGATCACGCTGGTCAGCGCCGTGCCCTTGACGATCTGCACGCTGAAGCCAGCCGTGGGTGCTATCCCCAGGCGCAGCGCCTGCGGCAGGATGACGTGGCGCAGCTGCTCGGTGAAACTCATGGCCAGGCTGGCCGAGGCCTCCCACTGGCCCTTGGGCACGGCCTCCACGCAGCCACGCCAGATCTCGCACAGATAGGCGCTGGCGTAGAGCGTGAGGCACACGCTGGCGGCCACCAGCGGCGAGGTGTCGATGCCCGCCAGGGCAAGACCGAAGTAGGTCAGAAAAATCTGCATCAGCAGCGGCGTGCCCTGAAACAGCTGCACATAAACGGCGACAAAACGCCGCGCCCCTGGCAACTTGCTCAGGCGCAGCACCAGTAGCGCCATGCCGAGCAGGCTGCCGCCAACAAAGGCAATGAGGGACAGGCCTACCGTCCAGCGCAGGGCCAGCAGCAGTTGTTTGGCAATGTCCCAGACCGTGAAATCAACCATGGTGTCTCACTCCTTCAGGCACGGCGGCCAAACACCCAGCGCGGGCCGGCCCAGTTGAGCAACTGGCGCAGCAGCACGGCCAGGCCGAGATAGACCACGGTGACGAGGATGTAGGACTCGAAGCTGCGGAAGGTGCGGCTGGAGATCAGGTTGGCGGCGTAGGAGATTTCTTCGGTCGAGATCTGGCTGCATACCGACGAGCCCAGCATGACGATGATGACTTGCCCCACCAGCGAGGGCCACACGCGGCCCAGCGACGGCGGCAGCACCACGCGGGTGAAGGTTTGCCACGGCGTCAGCGCCAGGCACTGCGCGGCCTCGAGCTGCCCATGCGGCGTGGCCTCGATGCCGGCGCGGATCTGCTCGCAGGCATAAGCGCCCAGGTTCAGCGTCATGGCCAGAATGCTCGCCACCTCGGGCGACAGCCGCACCCCCATGGACGGCAGGCCGAAAAACAGGAAGTACAGCTGGATGATGAAGGGTGTGTTGCGAAACACCTCGACATAAGCGGCCACCACGAAACGCAGCGCCGTCCCGCCATACAGCCGCGACCAGGCGCAGGTTATGCCCAGCAGCACGCCCAGCGGGATGGCGATGCCGGTCAGCACCACCGTCAAGAGCAGACCTTTGAGGAGCATGGGCCATTGGCCCAGCACCGTTGCGAAATCCATTGCCATGCGTGCAATCCGTGATCAGTGATCAAAGAGGGGGTGGCGCGCCCAGGGCGACCATGCCAGGGCACCCGTGGAACCGGCTTTGCCGGGCCACTGGGTGGGGGGGATGGCCACACGCCGTGAGGCCATCCAAACGGGGGGATTCAATCCGGCAGGTTGCCCGTGCCACGGCCCAGCCACTTCTGCGCATAGGACTCCAGCGTGCCGTCCTTCTTGGCGGTACGCAGGATCTCGTTGATCTTGTTGAGCAGCGTGGTCTCGCCCTTGCGCACGCCCGTGTAGTTGGGCGAGTCCTTGATCAGCAGCTTGTATTCGGCCTGCACCTTGGGGTTTTTCTGCAGCGCGGCGGCGGCCACGGCGGCGCCCACGGCGACAAACTGGGTCTGCTGCGTCATGAAGGCGGCCATGGTGGCGTTGTCGTCCTCGAAGCGCTGGATCTTCAGGCTCTTGGGCGCCAGGCTCACCAGCGCATCGTCCTGGATGGTGCCGCGTGTCACGGCCAGGGTCTTGTCGGCCAGCCCATCAAAGCTCTTGAGCTCCAGGTTCTTCGGACCAAACACGGCCTGGAAGAAGGGCGCATAAGACACGGAGAAGTCGATGACCTTCTGGCGCTCTTCGTTCTTGCCCAGCGCGGAGACGATGACGTCGATTTTCCTGGACTGCAGGTAGGGAATGCGGTTGGGCGTGCTCACCGGCACCAGATCGGCCTTCACGCCCAGCTTGTCGGCAATCAACTGCGCCACGGCCACGTCCACGCCGGTGGGCTTGAAGTCGGGGCCCATGAAACCGTAGGGCGGGTAGTCGGTGGGAATGCCCAGCGAGATGCGTCCCTTGTCCATCACGGCCTTGAGCGAGCCGTCCTGCTGTGCGCTGGCACCGAAGGACAAACTCATGGCAAGGGTGGCAAGGGCACCTGCGGCAAAGGCTCTGCGACTGAATTTCATATAGGCACTCCGTGAATGAAAAAATGGTTGGGATACACCTTCTTCAGCACATTGCGTGCCAGCACTGAAACAGCTGTTGCACGGCAAGGGGCACGTGGCACGCGTGGTACGGCCGGCCTCTGGCAAAAACATCCGCGACAGGCGTGCGTTATAGACGGCTGGCGACGGTGCCGGGTGCACGGTCGCGCATGCGGGCACCCTTTTTGCTCAGCAGGGTGCATGCCGATTGAAACAAGGGTTTCGTTGTTTCAGAATTCTGGCACTCATGTTTCACAACCGTGCGCCATTGCCCCAAGCTGGGGCAGAGCGCCCAAAACCAGGGAGCTGTCACCATGGCCTTGACCTTGACCGACCTGCCGTCATCACTGGAAGCCCGCGTGCGCCATATGTATGGCGATCTCTCGGGCGCCGAGCGCAAGCTGGCCGACGTGGTGCTGGCCCGCCACGACGCGTTGCTGGGCTACACCGCGACCGAACTGGCGCAGCTGGCCGGCACGTCCAAGTCCAGCGCAGCACGTTTTTTTCGCCGTGTGGGCTTTGCTGGCTTTGACGATTTTCGCCAACAGGTACGCGCCCATCACGCGCGCCAGTCGCCGCTGGCCCGCATGGCACAGGTGCGGCGCAAGGACACCTTGGCGCAGCAACTGCACGCCCATCTGCGTCAGGACGCCCAGCGCCTCGCCGACTGGGCCGACGCCCCGCCCGACGCGCAGGTGCAGGCCGCGCTGACCCTGTTGTCCAGGGCGCGCAAGGTCTGGGTGGTGGGTTACCGCCACAGCCAGGTCACGGCCGGCTACGCCCAGGCGCTGCTGGCCCAGGTGCGCGGCGATGTGCTCAGCCTGAACGACGCCGGCGGCCGCGAGGCCGATCTGCTGGCCTGCGCCAGCGACAAGGACGTGGTGCTGGCCGTGGACTTTCGCCGCCGCAGCACCCGCCTGCCCAGCGTGCTGGCGGCCGCCCGCTGCATGGGTGCACAAGTGGTGCTGCTGACCGATGCGCCGGTCTCCGCCCTGGCCATGCAGGCCCAGGTGGTCTTGCGCTGCGGCGCCAGCGACGACTCCAGCGCTCTGTTTGACTCCTATGTCTGCGCCGTCAGCCTGATGAATTTTCTCGCCAGCGCCTTTGCCGCGCAATCCAAAACCGGCACCCAGGCACGGCTGCAGCGCATCGAGCGCCTGCACGTGGTGCTGGATGACCTGGAGTCACCGCTGTAGCGTTGCACCGTGCCGCCTCCCCCTTTTTATTTGTTTGACTGAAAGACACCATGACCCCACTTCCCGCCCTCAGCGCCGAATACCTGCGCAACCCCGCCGCCGACCGCCAGGCCCCGTATGGCGAGCGCCGCAGCGCCATCCTCGGCGCCCAGGCGCTGGCGCAAGCCGAGCGCGAATTGCGCAGTTGGCAGGGCTATGCGGTCACGCCGCTGCACACCTTGCCCGCGCTGGCGCAGGCGCTGGGCGTGGCGGCGGTGCACTACAAGGATGAAGGCGGCCGCTTTGGCCTGGGTAGCTTCAAGGCCCTGGGCGGCGCCTACGCCGTGGCGTGCCTGTTGTGCCGCGAACTCGGCGCCCGCCTGGGCCGCACACTGACCACGCAAGACCTGCTGACACCCGCACTGCGCGCTTTGTGCGCCGACATCACCGTCACCTGCGCCACCGACGGCAACCACGGTCGCTCGGTCGCCTGGGGGGCGCAACTGTTTGGCTGCCGCTGCGTGATCTACATCCACGCCACGGTGAGCGAAGGCCGCAGGGTCGCCATCGCCCACTACGGCGCCGAGGTGGTGCGAACGTCCGGCAACTACGACGACGCCGTGCGCCAGGCCGATGCCGACGCCAAGCTGCACGGCCGCTTCGTCATTTCCGACACCTCCTACCCCGGCTACATGGACGTGCCGCGCGACGTGATGCAGGGTTACCAACTGATGGTGCAGGAAGCCGCGCAGCAGCTGGCGCAGCGCCCCTCGCACATCTTTGTGCAGGCCGGCGTGGGCGGCCTGGCCGCCGCCGTGTGCGGCTATTTCTGGGAGCGTGATGGCAGCGAGCGCCCGGTGTTTGTGGTGGTCGAGCCCGACCGCGCCGACTGCCTGACGCAAAGCGCCAAGGCCGGCCAACTGACGGCCGTCACCGGCGACATCGACACGTTGATGGCAGGCCTGGCCTGTGGCGAGGTCTCGCACCTGGCCTGGGAGATTCTGGAACACGGCACCGACGGTTTTTGCGTGATTGCCGACCAGGCCGCTGTGGCGGCCATGCGCCTGCTGGCCTACCCGATGGGTCAGGACCCGGTGATCGTGGCGGGCGAATCGGCCGTGGCCGGTGTGGCGGCTGCCGTGGCTGTTTGCCAAAGCGAGGCCGCGCGCGCCGCGCTAGGCCTCACGGCCGATAGCCGCATCCTGTTTTTTGGCAGCGAGGCTGCGACCGACCCGCAGCTGTACGAGGAACTGGTGGGCGAAAGCGCCGAGGCCGTGGCCGTGCGTGCCGGAGCCCGCGCATGACCGCATCACTCAAGATCAACGCCGCGCGCCTGATGCAGCGCATCGCCGAACTGGGCCAGTTTGGCGCGTTGCCCGGCGGCGGCACCAACCGCCTGGCGCTGTCCGACGCCGACCGTGCCGCCCGCGACTGGACCGTGCAGCAGATGCGTGCGCTCGACATGAGTGTCGAGGTCGACGCTATCGGCAACGTCTTCGCCACCTACGCGGGACAAGCCGGCAGCGCCGACTTGCCGCCCGTGGCCACCGGCAGCCACATCGACACGGTGCGCACCGGCGGCTTGTACGACGGCAACTACGGCGTGCTAGCCGGGCTGGAGGTGGTGGCCACGCTGCGCGATGCCGGCCTGCGCACGCGGCGCCCGCTGCAGGTGGCGTTTTTCACCAACGAGGAAGGTGCGCGTTTTCAGCCCGACATGCTGGGCAGCCTGGTGCATGTGGGCGGCATGCCACTCGATGAAGCCCTGGCCAGCGTGGCCGTGGACAACGGCGCCGCGCTGGGCGCGGAGCTGCAGCGCATCGGCTACGCCGGCACTGCGCCCGTGGGCACGCCACGTGTGGACAGTTTTGTCGAACTGCACATCGAGCAGGGCCCGGTACTGGACCGTGAGGGCATCGCCATTGGTGTGGTCGAAGGCGTGCAAGGCATTTGCTGGATGGAGTTCAGCTTCAGCGGCCATAGCAACCACGCGGGCACGACGCCGATGGCGCTGCGCTGCGACGCCGGCATGGTGGCCATGCGCTGCGCGGCCTTTCTGCACACGCTGGTGGCGCGTTACGGCGGGCGCCAGCTCGGCACGGTGGGTGCGGTCACGCTGCATCCCAACCTGATCAACGTGATCCCCAGCCGTGCCGTGATCACCGTGGACTTGCGCAACACCGACGGCGCGCTACTGCAAGCCGCGCAGGCCGAGATGCTGGCCCATGCGCGGCTGCTGGCGGCTGAACACGGTGTGCAGTTCAGCCACCGTCAGTTGGCCGACTTTGCGCCTGTGCAGTTTGATGCCGCGCTGGCGGGCAGCGTGGAGCGCCATGCGCATGCGGCCGGCCTCTCCACGCTGCGCATGCCCAGCGGCGCCGGACACGACGCGCAGATGCTGGCGCGTATCTGCCCGACGGCCATGGTGTTCGTGCCCAGCGCCGGCGGCCTGAGCCACAACGTGCGCGAGCACACCGAGGTGCAGCAGTTGGAGCAAGGCGCCAACGTGCTGCTGCAGGTGATGCTGGAACGTGCCAACCGCGCCTGATGCGGCCTACTATTTGAATAAAAACAGGCTCTAGCCCTTATTCATAAAGCGCTGATAGCTATCATTTTTGAAGAAAGCAAGGCCAATTTATGTCCCGTATCGTCAACGTCGCCCTGGGCCAGCTTGGCCCCATCCAACGCGCCGACAGCCGTCCGGCCGTGGTCCAGCGCCTGTGCGCCATGATGCGCGAGGCGCACAGCCTGGGCGCGCATGTCATCGTCTACCCCGAGCTGGCGCTGACCACCTTCTTCCCGCGTTGGTACCTGGAAGACCCGGCCGACATCCACCGCTACTTCGAGCGCAGCATGCCCAGCGCCGAGACGCTGCCGCTGTTTGATCTGTCCAGGGAACTGGGCGTGGGCTTTTATTTGGGCTACGCCGAGCTGGCCGAAGAAGACGGCCGGCTGATGCAGTACAACACCGCCATCCTGGTTGACCGCACGGGCGCCATCGTTGGCAAGTACCGCAAGATCCATGTACCCGGCCACTTCGAGCATGAACCCTGGCGCAAATTCCAGCACCTGGAAAAGCGCTATTTCACGCCCGGCCAATCATTCGACGTGCACCAGGCCTTTGGCGGCACCGTTGGCATGGCGCTGTGCAACGACCGCCGCTGGGCCGAGACTTACCGCGTGATGGCGCTGCAGGGTGCGGAGATGATTTTCATTGGCTACAACACGCCGGTGCACAACGCGCCCGCGCCGCAGCACGACGATTTGTCGCTGTTCCACAACCAGCTGGCCGTGCAGGCCGGCGCCTACCAGAATGGTTGCTGGGTCGCCAGCGTGGCCAAGGGCGGCCTGGAGGAAGGTGTGGACAGCATCGCCGGCAGCCTGCTGGTGGCGCCCTCGGGCGAAGTGGTGGCGCGCTGCACGACGAAGGACGACGAAGTCGTGCTGGGCCGCTGCGACCTGGATTTTTGCGCCGTTTACAAACGCACCACCTTCAACTTCGATCTGCATCGCCACCCCGAATGTTATGGGCTGATCGTGCAGAAAAAGGGCGAGACGCTGGCCGCCGATGGCAGCGCCTGGCAGGCCTGATATGGCCTTGGGCTCAAAGAGAAAAAACCGTTCTGGCAAGGTGCTTGCCTTGCCCCGCGAAGCTTGAACCCCATCGCTCCGTCATCGACCTAGGTGGGTTCTTTGACGGGGCTGATTCAGTATCGCCTTCACTTATTCACAAAGGCTGCGAATCTCAGTCGGAATCGGCAGGGCCCGTATCGCTTCCGGGTTGTCGGCGCGGCGGCCGGCAAAAATTCGCACTTCATCACATTCCATGATGGCTTCCGCGCCGCGCATGATGCGGTAACGCTGCACAAAACTTTTTTCCCGCCATTCGGGGATGGAGGTGTGAATCTCCAGTATGTCGCCATAGGTGGCGGTGCGCAGAAAGCGTGAATGCGTGTCCACCAGCGGTGTGCCGATCACACCCAGCGTCTTTTCGGTTTCCTGCCAGGACGGCACGCCGCACTGCACAAAAAAGTGGCGCGAGGCGGCATCTATCCAGCGGAAAAAATTGGGAAACCACACAATACGCGCCGGGTCGCAGTCGCCGAATTCGACGCGCACGGTGTGGACAACGGTTTTGGTGGCCGGGGAATCAGAGGTGGTCATAAACAAAATTCAAGGCACGCCGCCCGCAGGCGGCGTGGGTTCAGTCAGGGTACTGGGTCAGGCTGCCGGCGGCATTGTCCAGCAGCATGAACAAGTCATAGTAGGCGATGTTGAGCTTGCCGCCTATGCGGGCCTCGGTCTGGCTTATCCATTCGGGGCTGTGACCTCTTTTCGCCGCTTCTATCGATGGCCAGATGTACATGCCCATGAGCTGGCGGTTGTCCTGGCTGACCAGGTAGTGTTTGCGCACCAGCTCAGGGTTGGCCTGCCAGCGCGCGACGGTGTCCAGCGCCCCTTGCACGATGTCTTCGCGTGTACTGCCTTCGGGCGCCGCAAAACTGACAAATTCAGCAATCATGTCAGGCCTCAGTCGGCTTTGATGTTGCGTGCCTTGATCAGTGCGCCGAAGCGAATGCTGTCGATGGACGCGCGCGAGCCGAAGTCGCTGGGTGAAATTGGGGCCGGTTCACCACCGATGGCCATGATGCGTTCGCGGACGGCCGGCGTGGCCAGGATGCGGTTGACCTCGCGGTTGACGCGTGTGACCACGTCGGTGGGTGTGCCGGCTGGCGCATACAGGCCGAAGTAAGTGTCGGCGTCAAAGCCGCGCAGGCCGGCTTCGTTCAGC
The DNA here is from genome assembly GCF_033446725.1 of Polaromonas potterensis. Taxonomy (NCBI): domain Bacteria; kingdom Pseudomonadati; phylum Pseudomonadota; class Betaproteobacteria; order Burkholderiales; family Comamonadaceae; genus Polaromonas; species Polaromonas potterensis. The sequence goes on from NZ_JAWQLX010000004.1 coordinate 107,206, forward strand.
GTGGGCACGTCGGGGAACAGCGGCGAGCGGCGCGGGCTGCCCACGGCCAGCAGCTTGAGCCGGCCCGAACGCACATGGGTCAGGCCGACGCCGGGATCCATCCAGAAATCAAACTGGCCACCCAGCAAGTCCTGCAAGGCCGGGCCGCCGCCGCGGTAAGGCACGTGAACAGCAAAGGTATTGGTCTGCGCCTTGAGCATTTCCGCTGCGAGATGGGGCGAGCTGCCATTGCCCGGCGATCCGAAAGACAACTTGCCGGGATTGGCCTTGAGGTAGGTGATGAACTCCTGCACGTTTTTGGCGGGCAGGTCGGGTTTGGTCACCAGGTAGACCAGCACCCGGGCCACGGCCGCGACCGGCTTGATGTCCTTGGCCGGATCAAAAGGCATACGTGCATACAGGTGCGGGTTGACCGAGACCATACCGCCGGAACTCATGAGCAAGGTGTAGCCGTCGGCCGGGGCCTTGGCCACGGCTTCACCACCAATGTTGCCATTGGCGCCGCCGCGGTTTTCCACAATCACCGGCTGGCCCAGGGCTTCGGACAGCGGCACACCGATGGTGCGGGCCAACTGGTCGGCCGCGCCGCCGGGCGGGAAGTTGACAATCACCTTGATCGGTTTGGTTGGCCAGGTTTGCGCTTGGGCGACAGGCAGGATGCTGCTGGCCGCAAGTGCCAGGGCCAGCAAAATACGGCGTTGGGGTTGGCAGGGTGAGTTCATGGTTTGTCTCCTTTTCTTGGGAATTAAAGCAAGCGTGATTCAAGCGGCCTTGGCGGCTTTTGGTTTGCGGTGCGGGTTCTCCATCCAGCGTATCGGTTGTGCTTTCACAGGCCGCGCGGGCGCGCCGTGTTGCACCAGGGTCTGGTCCAGCGCTTTGCCGGCTTCGTCCAGCAGCGCCGCGCTGCGGGCGGCGGCGATGGCGGCAGCGCGCAAGTCGTTCGAGGCAAACGTGGCGCCTGTGGCCAGGTGCTCCAGCACATGCATCAGGTTGTCCTTGCCACGTTCATTGGTGCTGCCGTAACCCTTGATCAGGCGGCCGCACAACGCAATTTCGTGGCCCAGTTGCCAGTGTTGCTGCGTGCCACGCACGACGCCGGCCAGCCACTGCGTGATCAGCGCCTGTTCGGTGGCAAAACGGCTGCCGCGCACACGCAGCCATTTGAGATTGGCCAGCAGGCGCAGCGACAACATGCCGAACACCGAATGGGTGCCGATCTTGAGCGGCATGGCCCAGGGCGCCTTGCCTTTGGCCACACGCGCACGGTCCCAGCGTGTGACACGCGCCGCCAGACCGGCCGGCAGCAGCGCGGCAAACTCCGGTGCGCCGGGTTTGAAATGGTCGTAGACCTGCAGCAAATCGTCGCTACCGGCCTTGACCTCGCCACTCACACGTTGCCAGCGGCTGGCGCTGCTTTTCAGATCGGCCACACGCACGATGTCGTCAAACGCCATCCACAAGGCCAGCCAGCGCGCCATCTCGCGGGTGGTGGCGTAACCCTGGGTACCAGCGGGGTCGGCCTGTTGCTCGGCGCCCAGCACCTGCTGCAGGCGCTGCACATACAGGTCGGCGTAGGTACGGCCCTGGTACTCCAGCATGCGGGCGTGGCCCAGCGCCAGCATGTCGTGCACTGCCGCCGGGAAAATACGCGCCAAATCGGCCTCCAGCCCTTTCGCCACGGGCGCAAGCAGCTCCTGATCTGATAGCAGGCTGGTGACCAGGGCGGCCTGCTCGCGTTGGATGCCGACCTGGCCGAAGGCCTGGTCAAAACCGCGCAGGCTGGCCGCCACCCCTTTGCCGCCGTGCTGGATGACGGTTTCATAGGCTTTGCGGGGGAAGGGAAACAGGCCGCTGCCGGCGATCGCACCCAGCATCACAGCGCTGACGATGGTGCCGCAGTCTTTTGCCATCTCGCTCATGTCGAAGACATGGTGCTCGCGGCTTTGTGTGCGCAACACGTCGAGCAGCGGTGCGTTGTCGGTGCGGCCGTCGCCCGGCTCCATGCGTTCGGAGGTGGTGAAGGTCCGGCTGCTGGAGCTGATCAGCAAGGTGCGCAGCGGAGAACTCATGCCGTTGCCGACCTGGCGCGCGGTTTCCAGCAGCTCCGACGACACCAGCATGTCCAGCGCGCCGGGCACGGGGTTCAGGCTGAACACCGGGCGTTTGCCCTGGAGTTGGGCTAGCGGCACCGGGAACACTTCCAGGTAATAAGTGGTGGCGCCTGTGCGTTGCGCCACGCCGGGGATGGAGGTGCTTTGTGCGGCGTAACCGCTGGCCAGTGCGATGTCGACCAGCCATTCGGTCAAGACGCCGCCGCCTTCGCCGCCCAGGGCGCAGATCAGCAGGGTGATGGGTTTTTGTGGGTTCATGTGTTTGTTGGTTTCTGGCTTGTCATTGCGGACTTGATCCGCAATCCATGTGTGCATACTCGCGCCGATGATTTATGTGAGATGGATCCCGGATCGAGTCCGGGATGAAAGAGCGTTGAAGTTTCCGTGAATCATGTTGTCTGTAGCGTCCGTACCAGCGCGCTGCGCACGCTGCCCAGCAGGCGTTCATGCCACTTCGGGTTCTGGATCACTTCCGCGCGGTAAAACGAGGGGCACAAGGTCGCGGCATGCGCATTGGCGCCGCACAGGCCGCAGCCGACACAACCGTCGATCACGGTGGCCACCGGGTCCACCTTCAGCGGATCCGGGTTGTCTTTCAAGGTCAGGGTCGGGCAGCCCGACAGGCGGATGCAGGCATGGTCACCGTTGCAGATGTCTTCATCGACACCGTATTTCACGCGCACCACCCGTTTGCCTTTTTTGAGCAGACCGGCCAGCCAGGGTTTGATGCGGCGCTGGCGCTCGAGCTGGCATTCACCCTCGGCGACGATGACCTTCAGGCCGTTGAAGTTGGTGGTGAAGGCTTCGTTGAGTGTCTGGCGCATCTCCTCGACGTTGTAGGTGTGCACCGTGCGCAGCCATTGAATGCCCAGGCCTTGCAAGGTGTTTTCAATCGTCTTGTTGGTGTCGGTCAGGCTTTGCAGCTTGTCGCTGGCGTTGAACTTGGCATCGTCACTGGGCGTGGAAATGATGTCCTGCGTGCCGGTGGCCGAGGTGTAGCCGTTCTTGAATATCAGCAACACCGCGTCGTCGCCGTTGAATAGCGCCGACTGCACGCCGGTCAGCAGGCCGTTGTGCCAGAAACCGCCATCCCCCATGATGGACAAGGTGCGGCGCGCCATCATCGGCGAGACGCCGGCGCGGCTGGCCAGGCTCATGCCGTAACCCAGGATGGAATGGCCGAAGGAGAAGGGCGCAAAGGTGCCGAAAGCGTGGCAACCAATGTCGGCCGCGATATGTACCGGCCCCACGTCCTGCTGCGCGAGTTTGAGCGCCGAAAAAACCGGCCGCTCCGGACAGCCAATACAAAAACCAGGTGGGCGTATGGGCAGGGCCTGGTTTAGCTGCTCCGCGATCTGTTTGCCCACGGCGCCACGGCGTTCGGCATTGCCCTGCAGCCAGCCGGTGGCCGAGGAGGTGTCCACATCGGTGGCATAACGCTGGAGGAAAGCCGCCAGGCCGGCGGCCACCACTTCGACCGAATATTCGCCGCCCGAGGGCAACATGTCTTTGCCGTGCAGCGGTGTGTTGATGCCCTTGCGGCGCAAAAAGGTGGCGATTTCGTTTTCGATGTATTCGGGCTGGCCTTCTTCGACCACCAGCACCGCGCGTTTGCCGACAGCAAACTCGGCGACCTGTTCGGGCACCAGCGGGTAGGTCACGTTCAGCACCAGGATGGGGATCTCGGTCTGGCCGAAGGCATCACACAGGCCAAACTGCTGCAGCGCGCGTATCAGCGAGTTGTAGATGCCGCCCTGCACGATGATGCCGAGATCCTTGCGCGGTCCGTCCATCAGCTCATTGAGTTGCTGCTCCAGGATGTAGCGCCGCGCGGCCGGAATTCGTTCTTCGGTCTTGAGTTTTTCGTGGCGAAAGGTGACAGGCGGATGCGCCAGCTTGTCGTAGTTGAAGGCCGCGGGTTCTTCCATCGTTTGCCGCGTCGAGATCGCCGGCGGCCGGTTGTCCTTGCATTCAAAACTGCCGCGCACATGGCAGGCGCGTATACGCAGCTCCAGGATGGCCGGCATGTTCGACGCTTCGGAAATGCGAAAACCGTGTTCCACCATCTCCACCATCTTGCCCAGATCGGGGCGCGGGTCCAGCAGGCACATGGTCGATTTCAGCGCGTAAGCGTGGGTGCGTTCCTGGATCACGCTGGCGCCTTCGCCGTAGTCTTCACCGACCACAATCAGCGCGCCGCCCGTGACGCCAGGCGAGGACAAATTGGACAAGGCATCGGCCGCCACGTTGGTGCCGACGATGGACTTCCAGGTGACGGCGCCGCGCAGCGGGTAGTGGATGGACGCGCCCAGCATGGCCGCGGCCGAGGCTTCGTTGGCGCAGGCTTCGACGTGCACGCCCAGCTCGTCCATATAGGGCTTGGCCTGCACCATGACATCTAGCAGGTGGGAGACCGGTGCGCCCTGGTAGCCGCCTACATAGGCCACGCCTGACTGGAGCAAGGCTTTGGTGATGGCGAGGATACCCTCGCCGTGGAAAGTCTCGCCCGCGCCCATGCGCAGTGACTCGATTTCCTTGCTGAATGAAACTTCCAAGGCGGTCTCCGTGTTCTATTTTCGTGGGAAACAAGGAGTTTGGCGTCTGCGGGACTATCCATCAATAAAATAGCAAGACTATCTGGTATTCATTCAATGCATATAAAAGACATAGACCTGAATCTGCTGCGGCTGTTCGACGCGGTTTACCGCACGCGCAATGTCAGCCGTGCGGCCGAGTTGATGGACCTGACGCAGCCCGCCGCCAGCCAGGGCCTGACGCGATTGCGCCTGCTGATCAAGGACCCGCTGTTTGTGCGCGCCGGCGGCGGCGTGCAGCCCACGCCCAAGGCGGACCGGCTGGCTGATGCGGTGCGCAGCGCGCTGGCCACGCTGGAGCTGGCGCTGAATGAATCGGCGCAGTTTGAACCGCTGCAGTCGCGCAAGGTCTTTCGCATCCACATGAGCGACATCGGCGAAGGCCGTTTCCTGCCGGAGCTGATGGTGGCATTGCGCCGCCTCGCCCCCGGCTTGCGTATCGAGACCACACCGCTGGCCAGCGGCGATATTGCCCAGGCGCTGGACAGCGGCCGCATAGATTTTGCGTTCGGCTTTTTGCCCACGGTCAAAGACACGCAGCGTGTGCAATTGCTCAAGGACCGCTATATCGTGTTGCTGCGCGAAGGCCATCCCTTCATTCGGAAGCGTCGCAGTGGGCAGGCGCTGCTGGACGATTTGCAGCAGCTGGAGTTTGTGGCGGTGCGCACGCATTCCGACACCTTGCGCATTCTGGAACTGATGCAGCTGGAAGACCGCTTGCGCCTGACGACCGAACATTTCATGGTGTTGCCGTCGATTGTCAAAGGCACCGACCTGGCGGTGGTGATGCCGCGCAACATCGCGCAGGTGTTTGCCGCAGAAGGCGGTTACGCCATCATCGAGCCGCCGTTTCCGCTGCGCGATTTCACAGTGTCGCTGCACTGGAGCAAACGTTTTGAAGCCGACCCCGGCAACCGCTGGCTGCGCCAGACCATAGAGGATTTGTTTTCGGAGGGCTGAAGGGCGGGCGCTGACAGTAGATAGGTTTCGCTATTGATTTAATAGCTGCTTGTGACCGTCCATATTCGGCTGGAGGCCTATTTTCCTTAAAAATATGGCTTAGCGAAATTGGCCAGCCGTGCTAGGCTTGCCTGATGTTCAAGCGCTTCCCCTCATTTTTGCGCCATGTGGGCCCAGGTGTCATCACGGGTGCCGCCGACGACGACCCGTCCGGCATCGCCACCTACACACAGGCCGGCGCGCAGTTCGGCACGGGGCTGCTCTGGACGGTTTTTCTGTCGCTGCCTTTCATGATTGCGATCCAGCTGGTCAGTGCCAGGATAGGGCGCGTGACCGGCAAAGGTGTGGCGGCCAACCTGCGTGAACACACGCCGCGGCCTTTCCTGATGAGCATGGTCTTGCTGCTGGTGATGGCCAACACCATCAATATCGCCGCCGACATTGCGGCCATGGGGGAGGCGCTGCAACTGGTCGTGGGCGGAGGCGAGCATTACCACGCCCTGTTTTTTGGCGTGGTGACGGTGCTGTTGCAGGTGTTTGTGCCTTACCGCAAGCTGGCGCCTATGCTGAAATGGCTGACGCTTTTTCTGTTTTCCTACGTGATCGCCGTGTTTCTGGTGCATGTGCCCTGGACCCAGGTCTTGCACGACCTGGTGATTCCGAAGTTGCAGTGGACATCGGCTTACTGGATGATGATTGTGGCCTTGCTGGGCACCACGATTTCGCCCTATCTGTTTTTCTGGCAGGCCTCGCAGGAGGTCGAGGAGTTGCGCTTGAAAGGCCGAGGGATTGGCGCCGAAGCGCAAGTTCGCAAGGACTTGCGGCGTGTCAAGCGGGACACCTACATGGGCATGTTTTTCTCCAACAGCATTGCTTTTTTTGTGATGTTGCTGGGGGCCGTCGTGTTGTACGCAGCCGGCATTCGTGATGTGACTTCCGCGGCGCAGGCCGCGCAGGCGCTGCGTCCGCTCGCCGGTGACTTTGCGTTTGCCCTGTTTGCCGGCGGCATCATTGCCACCGGCATGTTGGCGGTGCCGGTACTGGCCTCGTCCGCGGCCTATGCGGTGGCGGAGGCTTTTGGCTGGCCCGAAGGCCTGGAGCGGCAATGGTATGAAGCCAAACGGTTTTACGCCATCATCATTCTCGCCACCCTGGTGGGCACCGGGCTGGACTTCACGTCCATAGACCCCATGAAAGCGCTGTACTGGAGCGCCGTGATCAACGGTGTGGTGGCCGTGCCCATCATGGCGGGCATGATGCTGCTGGCCGGCAACAAGGCGGTGATGGGCCCGTTCACCTCGGGCTTCAAGACCACCTGGTTTGGCTGGGGCGGGGTGGTGGTGATGGGTTTTGCGGTCTTGATGATGTTCTGGGACCTGCTGGGCCTGTCCTTCTGAGCTCGCTCCAGGGTTCTGTCCGCAGCGCCTGCTGTCAGCTTTTCCCGGCGGCCACACGCGCCGCTTCGGCGCGTATTTCCAGCGAGTGTTGTCCCAGCACCGGCGCCGCAAAAGGTGCGGGTCCGGGCGTACGGCCGAAGGCCACCGGCCCCTGGAAGCCACGGTAGGTGCCGACCACCGGGTGGTCATAGTCGGCGACCAAACCCTGGGCCAGGACTTGCGGGTCATCAAACATGTCTTCGACCGAACGCGCGGCGGCGCAGGGCACTTCTTCCCCAAACACGGCCTCCCATTCCAGCGCGGTGTGGGCTTGCAGCGCCTGGTGCAACAAGGGCAGGATCTCGTCCTGGTGCTGCGCGCGTTTGCGCACGGTGTCGTAACGGCTATCGTCTGCCAGCGCGGGCAAGCCTATCTTGTTGCACAAGGCGCGCCAGAAATGGGGCGTGTTGGCGGAGATGTAGAGATGGCCTTCACGCGTCGGGTGCAGCCCGGTGATGCCGCCGGAGCGCATGTCGCGCCCAATGTTTTTGGGCTCGTTCTCGGCCCAGACCATACGCGCCGACTGCATGGCCAGCGCGCTGCGTAGCAGCGAGATGCCCACGTATTGGCCCTGGCCGCTGCGTTCACGTTCGTACAACGCCGACGACACCCCGGCCGCGACCAGCGCCGCCGCGTAATAGTCCACCACCGAACCATAAACGATCTCGGGCGGGCCGCCGGCCTTGCCCTGCAAGTTGCAGATGCCCGTCATCGATTGCAAGACCTGGTCGTAACCGGCTTTTTCGCTCAACGGGCCGCTGTCTCCATAACCGCTGACCGCGCAATAAATCAGCCGTGGATTCAGGGCCTGGAGTTGTTCATACGCAATGCCCAGGCGTGGCGCCACGCTGGGGCGGAAGTTGTGCACCAGCACGTCCGCCGTGCGCACCAGCGCCAGCAAGGCCTGCAGGTCGTCGGCTTGTTTGAGGTCCAGCACGACGCCTAGCTTGCTGCGGTTCACACCCAGAAAAGCGCGGCTTTCGGCTTCCAGGGTGGACGGGTATTTGCGCAGGTTGTCGCCCAGAGGCGGTTCGATCTTGATGACTTCAGCGCCCTGGTCCGCCAGCAGCGTGCAGCCGTAAGGCCCGGCGATGTAGGCGCTCAGATCCAGCACCCGCAGGCCGCTCAGAGGGCCCAGGTTGCCGGTGCGTTTGGGTAAGGTGGGGGTGTTCATGGGCGGGCCTCCGGCGCATCCGCGGGCGCAACCAGCCCGAGCCGCGTGGCGGTGGCAAGCAAGGCCTCGGCGCGCCGCACAAACGGGGCATCAACCATTTTGCCGTCGACGACGTAAGCGCCCACGCCTTGTATATCGGCCTGGTGCGCAGCCTCGACCACACGCAGGGCATGCGCGATCTCCTCGTCGCCGGGACGAAAGGCCGCATTCGCCAGGGCGATCTGGCGCGGATGGATACAGCTCTTGCCGATGAAACCGAGCTGGCGCGCCTGTTGGGCCTCGGCCAGAAATCCCGCTTCATCGCGGATGTCGGCAAATGCCGCGTCATAGGCGAACACGCCGGCCTCGCCAGCCGCCATACGCACGGCAAACATGGCCTGGCGGACGGCGGACACGTCCCGGCGCGCGATGCCCAGCGGCTCGAACAGGTCGCCTAATCCCAGTTGCAGGCCCATGACACGCGGGTCGGCGGCGGCCAGTTCATGGGCGCAACGCAAGGCCTGGGGGGTTTCAATATTCACCAGCAAACCAATGGGTGCCGTCACGCCGTTGGCCTGTTGTGCGTCGGCCATGGCACGGGAAGCCGCACGAATGTCGTGGGTATCGCGCGGTTTGGGCAGGTTCAGCATGTGAACGCCCGTTTGGGTCATGGCCAGGATGTCTTCAGCAAAGTAGGGCGTCTCCGGCGCGTTGATGCGAACAATGATGGTTTTGGTCGAGCCCGACAAGGCGCCGGACCGCAGGAAGTCCCGTAGCGCGAGCCGTGCCTCGGCCTTGCGTGCCGGCGCCACCGAGTCTTCCAGGTCAAAGGCCAAGGCATCGGCATCGCTGGCCAGCGCCTTGGGGAACAGTTCGGGCCGTGAGCCCGGGACAAACAGCTTGCTTCTCATAGGCCGCAAGTCTGGCACCGTTGGGCTGAAAAATAAATGCGCCATACATGAGAATTTCTTGTCAGTCGATTGACGAAACATCAACAGACAAGAATCCAGGACTGGCTAGGATGCAGGCTACAAACCATCAAGGAGACAAACATGCTGTTCCCGTCACGCCGTACCGCCCTGGCCCTGGCCGCCTTGTGCCTGCCCCTGGCCGCCCTCGCACAAAGCGCGCCCTGGCCCAGCAAACCCATCACGCTGGTGGTCGGCAGTGCACCCGGCGGCTCCAACGACACGTTTGCGCGTGCCCTGGGCAAACGCCTGCAGGACGCGTTGGGTCAGACGGTGCTGGTGGAGAACAAGGCGGCCGGCGGGGGCGTGATCGCCAATGCCTATATTGCCAAGGCGCCGCCGGACGGTTACGCCCTGGTGGTTTTGTCGTCCACCTTCACCACGGGTGCGGCCATTCGTACCAACCTGCAATACGACGCCATCAAGAGTTTCAAACCGGTGGCCATGCTGGCCAAAGGACCGCTGCTGGTCACGGTGGCGGCCAATTCGCCTTACAAAACCATTGCCGAACTGGTCGCCGGCGCCAAGGCCAATCCGGGCAAGCTCAACTACGGCACTTCCGGGGCCGGCAGCATCAACCATTTTGCGACCGAACTGTTCATAGGCGCCGCCGATATCAAGGTCACGCATGTGCCCTACAAAGGCATGGGCCCGGCCACCAATGACTTGTTGGGCGGCCAGATCGAGGTCCTGGTGGCGAGTGCGCCGTCCATCCTGTCGCAGATCAAGAATGGCCGTGTGCGTGCGCTGGCCGTGACCACCCCCGTGCGTTCGCCGGTCGCGCCCGAGCTGCCATCGCTGGAACAATCCGGCTACAAGGGCAGCGCGGCCGAACTCTGGTGGGGTGTGCTGGCACCGGCAGGCACACCGCAGCCGATCGTGGACAAGCTCAACACCGAGATCAACAAGATTGTCCAGTCGGCGGAGATGAAAGATTTCTTCCTGCGGGAAGGGGCAGAACCCGCACCTATGAAACCAGCCGAGTACGAAGCCTTCATCGCGGCGGAAATCGATCGCTGGAAGAAGGTCGCCAAGGCCTCCGACATCAAGCCCGAATAAATAGCCAGACGGCGTCACACACGAATCGCGCCGTGGCTTATTTCGCTGTGGCCGATTTTCGCAACTTGGGCACGGGCGGTGTCTCTGTAGGCAGGGCTTGCGCCTCGCCGCGTTGCTCCAGTGCGACCAGAAAGGCATCACGAACTGCCAGTTGGCGCCTGTCTTCCGCATCCGCGCTGCGGCACACCAGGGCCACCTGGCGATGGATGCGGTTGTCGCCGAGCGCCACTTCCCGCACGTCGTAAGCGCGTAGCAGCTCCTTGCGCAATTGCGGCACCACCGACACGCCCAGCCCCGCACCCACCATGGCCACAATGCCTTCAATACTCGGCAACTCGATGGAGCGACGCACGTTGGGCGCAAGTTTCTCGACATATTGCGCCGCGACGCGGCCCGCACTCAGCTTGCGCTCCAGGCGTATCCAGTCGTATGTTTTGAGGAAATCCAGCGGCTTGTTGCCCCGCGCATCGACGGGCACCACCATGACAAAGGGGTCGCGACGCAAGGGGGTCCAGTGCAGGCGGCTGGAGCCACCCGAGGGCGGGCGCACCACCACGGCGACATCGATACGCCCGGCTTTCAACTCATCCAGCAAACTCGCCGTGGAGCCGCGCACGAAATGCAGGGTCAGCGCGGGCGCTGCGGCACGCAAGGACGCAAACGCGGCGGGCAGAACACTCATTTGCACCGACTCGATGGTGCCCAGCCGGATACGCCCGCTGACACTGCCTCGCGCGGGCCGGCGCATGGCCTCGATCTCGCCGAGCGCGCGGCGCACGGTGGACGACAACTCCTGTGCAAACGCGGTAGGCCGCGCCTGTCGGGCCGAGCGGTCGAACAGCGGCTGGCCGAAGTATTCCTCCAACTGCTTGATTTGCAGGCTCACGGCGCTGGGTGTCAGGTGCACAAACTCGGACGCGGCGACAAAACTGCCGTGGTGCATGACGGCGATCAAGGTGTTGAGGGCTTCGAGTTTCACAAAAATTAATCGTTGATGGACGAACCACGCACAAAAATATGCTTACCCCGCATTCTCTACCAGCCCTCAGTCCATCCGCCAACACCCGCCTACCACGCCGTCTGCGCAAGATTCTGTCACTCGACGATTTCGAGGACGCGGCCCGCCGCCACCTGCCGGCACCGGTGTTCGGTTATGTGTCGGGTGGCTGCGAAACCGATGCTTCGCTGCACGGCAACCGCGCGGCCTTTGCCGACTACGGTTTTGTGCCGCGCGTGTTGCAAGGCGTGTCTCAACGTTCGCAGGCGACCTCGCTGTTTGGCCACACCTGGGCCAGCCCTTTCGGGATCGCACCCATGGGCTTGTGTGCCTTGAGCGCCTACCGCGGCGACCTGGTGCTGGCGCAGGCGGCTGCCGCGGCCAACATCCCGATGCTGGTGAGCGGCACCGGCCTGATCGCGCTGGAAGATGTTCGGCGAGTCAACCCTCGGGCCTGGTTCCAGGCTTATGTGCCGGGCGAGCCGGCGCGTATCGAGACGCTGATTGCTCGGGTGGCGCAAGCAGGTTACCGCACGCTGGTCATCACGGCGGACACCACCGTTTCCGGCAACCGCGAGAACCAGGTGCGTGTGGGTTTTTCGACCCCGTTGCGTCCCAGCCTGAAGCTGGCCTGGGACGGTTTCACGCGCCCGCGCTGGTTGTGGGGCACGGCGCTGCGCACCCTGGTGCAACACGGGATGCCGCATTTCGAGAACTCGCAGGCCACACGTGGTGCGCCTATCCTGTCGCGCAACGTGACGCGCGACTTTGGCGCGCGCGACCACCTGAACTGGGAGCACCTGCGCATGATCCGTGCCTTGTGGAAGGGCGATCTGGTGGTCAAAGGCCTGATGCGTGTGGACGATGCACGCATGGCGCGCGACTGCGGTGTGGACGGCATCATCGTGTCCAACCACGGCGGGCGCCAGCTGGATGGCGCTGTTTCACCGCTGCGCGTCTTGCCCGGCATTGTCGAGGCCATGGGTGATCTGCCGGTGATGATGGACAGCGGCATACGCCGTGGCAACGACGTACTCAAAGCCATGGCGCTGGGCGCGCGTTTTGTTTTTGTTGGTCGGCCCTTTAATTACGCGGCGTCCATTGCGGGTGGGGCCGGGGTGAGCCATGCGATCAAGCTCCTGTCAGAAGAAATCATGCGCAACATGGCGCTGCTGGGTATCAACCGGCTGGAGCAGATGCGTGAGCACCGTGTGGTACGGCTTAAAGATGCATAAGGTCGGGCCGTTGAACGTGAACGTCGTTTGAGCCCAGGCCTCAATGCCGGGGACCCATCTCCACCTTGCGCCGCCAGGCACCGGGAGGCATGCCATACGTGCGCCTGAAGGCGCGACTGAAGGCCGCCTCCGATTCATAACCCACCTGTTCGGCAATCCGCGTCAGGCTGAGGTGGCCGCTGCGCAGCGCGTTCGCCGCCAGCGCCAGGCGCCAATGGGTCAGGTATTGCATGGGCGGAATGCCCATCAGCAGGGCGAAGCGCTCGGCCAGCACCGTGCGCGACACGTTCACCTCTTGGGCCAGGGAGGCCACCGTCCAGCCTTGCGCCGGTCGCTCGTGCAGCAGCGCGATGCTGCGCCCGACCTGGGGGTCGCGCAGGCCGGCCAGCCAGCCGGTGGTTTGTTCGGGTTGGGTTTCGATATGGGCGCGCAAGGCTTCGACGAACAGCAACTCGGCCAGCTTGGTGGCCATCGCATCGGCACCAGGCCGGCCCGAGGCCGCTTCACTGGCAGCGTAGCGGATTGAATGTTCCAGCCAGGGCCCTAATTCGCGCTGCCGGATGTTGATGTGAAACATCAGCGGCAGGGTGGACATCAGCGGCGTGGCGATCTGGCGCTCGTAGGCGAACCAGCCACAGACCAGTAGCGTCGCCGCGCCGTCGCCGCCGTAACGCGCCAGGGCCAGCTTGGGCAGCTTGGGCCTGACCGCGTGCGCTGGGTCGACCGGCCCGTGGTGCAGGCCGCTGCCCACCAGGTGTGCGTCGCCCTGGGGCAACACAAGGACGTCGCCGGCCTCCAGCGCGACCGCTTTGCCGCCGGGCAATTGGGCCTAGCAACGCCCTTCGACCAGCAGGTGGCAGATGGCGATGTGCTTGTGGGCGGGAGACAGCGCCGAGGCCAGTTCGGCGCCGTGAGGGGCCACCACCGACCAGGGTTCGTGGAACTGCGCGTTGAGGAACAGGGCGCCTTTGAGCCTGACGATCCGTAACACGTCGGATAACACGTCCATGAGGGGCTCTCCTGGCTTTTTCCGCTTGAAGGGGGTCTAACCTGTTTGCGGCGTTTCGGGCAAAAACGCCGAACGCCCGGGCAGGACAGCCACCGTCAATCACGACAACATACAGGGGTCCCGCAAGGCGCGAGACGCTGATCTATCTTAACTGCGAGGGAAATGCCCCATGTCCGAATCATCCAAAGAACTGGTCGTCCTGATGACCAAGGGCGCCGATCACGAATTGTCATCGGTTGCATTCACGATCGCCAATGGCGGCATCACGGCTGGCTTCAAGGTGTATGCCTTCCTGACCAGTGCGGCGGTGGACCTGGTGCGCAAGCGCGCCGTTGAGTTGACCCAGGTGCCGCCGCTGGACCCGCTCAAGGCGTTGATTGACGACTTTGTGCATAGAGGCGGCACGGTCTGGGCCTGCCCGCCTTGCGTCAAGTCACGCGGCTACACGCAAGAGGACTTTATTGAGGGCGTGGTGATTGTTGGCGCCAGCGCCATGCACGAGCGGCTGCTGGCAGGGGCGTCGTCGCTCAGCCTCTGAGACCATCCAGGGTGAGGCTGCTGCCAGGCGACGGCCCCCTCGTTGGATGGAGGCCGTCGATGGGGCTCCGCGTTTTATGGGGGGGGCCGCCACGCCAGAACCAAGGGCGGGAGGCTGGTTTGTAAGAAAAATTGGCCTCCAGCCCTTATCCCTTGTGCGCAATTAGCTATCAAAAACAGAGCGACTGCGAGCCGCTGAATCCGCTACCGCGCACTGAACTGTTCGGCGGATTTTCAGCCGGAGAACCAGCGTGCCGGCACCGTCACCAGCGCCGGGAAGGCCACCATCAGGAACATCACGGCAAACTCGGCCAGCATGAAGGGGATCACGCCCTTGGTGACATCGTCCATGCTCATGCGCCCCACGCCGGCCACCACGTTGAGCACCGTGCCCACCGGCGGCGTCACCAGCCCGATGGAGTTGTTGATGATGAACAACACGCCAAAATAAACCGGGTCTATGCCCGCCGCCTTGATCACAGGCATCAGCACCGGTGTCAGGATCAGAATGGTGGGCGTCATGTCCATCGCCGTACCCACCAGCATCACCAGCACCATGATGGCCGCCATCAGCAGGATGGGGCTGTCCATGAAGGGCTGCAGCAGGCTGACCACCGTGGCCGGCAGGTTGGCCACCGTGATCAGCCAGGCGCTGACCATGGCGGCGGCGATGAGAAACATCACGACTGCGCTGGTTTTGGCGGAACTCACAAAAATGCCATACAGCTGCGACAGTTTCAGCTCGCCGTAAATGACGGTGGAGACGAAGAGGGCATACACCGCCGCGACCACCGCCGCTTCCGTCGGTGTGAAGACCCCCATGCGCAGGCCCACCAGGATGATCGCCGGCAGCAGCAGAGCCCAGGTCGCCTCGCGAAAGGCCTTCATGATTTCGGCGCTTGATTTGCGCGGTGGCGGCACGATGTCTTCGCGCCGCACCAGCCAGGCCCAGGTGACCCACAAGGCGCCGCCTATGAGCAGGCCAGGCACGATGGCCGCGAGGAACAGCTTGGAGATGGACACATTGGCCGCCACCCCGAAAATCACCAGCCCGATGCTGGGCGGGATCACCGGACCGATCACGCCCACCGAGGCAATCAGGCCGCCGGCACGCACCTTGTTGTGGCCGGCCTTCACCATCATCGGCAGCAGCAGGGCTGTGAGGGCTGCGGCGTCGGCGACGGCGGAACCCGACAGCGCCGACAGCAGGCAGCCGGCCATGATGGTCACGTAACCCAGCCCGCCCTTGACGTGGCCGACCAGCGCCAGCGCCAGGTCGACGATGCGGCGCGACAGGCCGCCGACGTTCATCACCTCGCCGGCCAGCATGAAAAAGGGCACGGCCAGCAGCGGAAAACTGTCGGCGCCGCCGAGCAGGTTCTGCGCCAGGATTTGCGCATCAAAAAGGTCCAGGTGCCACATCAGCGCCACGCCGCTGCTCAGCAACGCAAACGCAATGGGAATGCCCAGTGCCATGGCCGCCAGCAGCGAACCAAGAAAAATGAAAATAGTCATGGCGTGGCCCTTCCCGGCGCGCCGGCATCGGCCAGCACCTGCTTGAGTTGCACGGCTTCTTCCGATTCCTGCACCATCACCAGTTCATCTTCCGAAAGCTGGCCGGTGACAATTTTGTACAGGTCCACCAGCAACAGCAGACCCGCCAGCACCGCGAAAACCAGGCCGGCTGATGAGACGATGGCCATGGACCAGCCCGTGGTGGGCGCGGTGACCTCCCAGTTGATTTTGGTCTGCTCCAGGCTGCCCTTGAACAGCAGCCCCACAATGAAAAGCATCAGTACGTGGCCGATCAGCAGGCAGAGACGTTTGCCCCAGGCCGGCAGGCGCCCGACCACCATGTCGATGCCCAGGTGACCGTGTTCGCGCAGGGCGACGACGGCCCCCAGAAACGTGCTCCAGATGAAAAGCCAGCGCGAGACTTCCTCCGACACCGTGATGCCGGAGTTAAAGCCGTAACGAAGCACCACGTTGCCAAACACCAGCAGCACCATGATGGCCAGCGCTGCAGCGATCAAAAACTCCAGGCCCTGGCAAAGCCAGTCGATCATGCGCGTCATGGCCGCGCCTAGTTCGTCGTGGCTTGGCGAGCCAGTGCGGCGATGCCGCGCAGGGCCAGCAGGTAGGACTGCGGCCCCAGGCCCTGGATGGTTCCCTTGACGGCTGGCGAGATGATGGAGTGGCTGCGCCAGGGCTCGCGTGCGGCGATGTTGGACATGTGTACTTCCAGCACCGGGAAAGGCATGGCCTTGATCGCATCGTGCAGCGGCACGCCGTGCTGCGTGAGGCCGGCCGGATTGACCAGCGCCCCCTGCGCGTCGTCGATGTGCTGGTGCAGAAAGTCGATCAGCGCACCTTCGTGGTTGGACTGAAGAATCTCCAGCGTCACCTCCAGCTCGGTCGCGAGGGCCGTGAGCTGGTCGTTGATTTGCGCCAGCGTGGTGGTGCCGTAGATGTGGGGTTCGCGCCGGCCGAACAGGTTCAGGTTCGGCCCATGCAGGACAAGGATTTTCATAGGGGTGTCAAGCTCGTTTTTATTTGCGAACCCGGGCCAGTTCGTCGTTGTACAGCTTGACGATGGCCGGCTCGTAACTGGCGGAAAACTTGTCGGTCACGGGCCTGGCGATCTGGCGCATGCGCTCCTGCTGCTCGGCGCTGAGTTCGTTGTATTGCATGCCCTTGGCCTGCAGTTCACCGACGGCCTTTTGCGCGGCGGCGCGGCTGACCTGGCGCTGGTAGCCGCGGGCTTCATTGGCCGCGTCGTTCATGATCTTCTTCTCGGTGGCCGAAAGTTTGTCCCAGAACTTCTTGCTGACCAGCACGATGTTGGCCGCGTACACATGGTTGGTGGCGCTGACAAACTTGTTGACCTCGAAAAACTTGTTCGACAGGATCACGGCAAAGGGGTTTTCCTGGCCGTCCACCGCCTTGGCTTCCAGCGCGCCGTACAACTCGGCGAAAGGCATGGGCACCGGGTTGGCCTTGAAGGCCTTGAAGGTATCGAGAAACACCGGGTTGGGAATCACGCGGATTTTCAGGCCGTCCAGGTCTTCGGGTTTGGTGATCGGACGTTTGCTGTTGGTGACATTGCGAAAGCCCAAGTCCCAGTAGCCGAGCGCGACCAGGCCTTTTTCCGGCAGCTTGGCGATCAGCGCCTGGCCGAGCGGGCCGTCGAGCAGCGCGTCGGCCTGGGCAAAACTGCTCACAGCGAAGGGGAAGTCCACCAGGCCGAATTCCTTGACGATGCCGGCCAGCGAGGTGGTGGCCGGTGCCGACATCTCCTGCACGCCGCCCTGCAGCGCCGACTGCTGCTGCAACTCGTTGCCCAGTTGCGAGGCGGGGAACTCCTGCACCTTCAGCTTGCCGCCGCTTTTGCTGGCCAGCAGTTCGGCAAATCGTTTCACGCCAAAGCTGACCGGATGGTCGGCGTTGTTCAGGTGGCCGAACTTGAGCGTCCGTTCCTGGATGTCCTGCGCCGAAACGGCCGTGGCGACGATGGAAAGGAAGGCACACGCCAGGGCGCGGCGAAGGGAAGCTTTCTGCATGGTTTTGTCTCCTCAAAAAAGCGGGTGGTATGGTCTTGCGGAATACAATGTAGCAGGAATTGGAATTGAATTCCAGTTCGGAATAACGTTCCGGAAATAAATGATGAAAGACTATTGGAGAATGAAAGCATGAGCAGCACGCTGGAACGTTCCTTCGCCATCCTTGAATACCTGGCCGCCTACCCGGAAGGTATGGCCCTGGCCGGCATTGCCCAGGATCTGGACATGCCACGCAGCGCCTGCCACCGCCTGCTGGTTGAGCTGGTGCGCTGCGGTTATGTGCGCCAGCTGCGTGAGCACGGCGATTACGCGCTGACCACCAAGCTGGCGGCGTTAGGCCTGAGTTTCCTGAGCAGTTCGGGCATCGTCGACATTGCGCAACCGCTGATTGATCGCATGGCGGAAACCTCGGGCGAGTTGGTGCGGCTGGCCATCGTGGATGGCGAACGCCTGACCTTTGTGGCCAAGGCGCAGGGCGCACGTTCCGGCCTGCGTTACGACCCGGACATGGGCATCGATGTCCGGCTGTCCTGCAGCGCCGGCGGCCACGCCTGGCTGATGACCCTGAGCGACGAGCGGGCCCTCGAGATTGTCTCCATGCAAGGTTTTGGCGACCCCAAACTTTATGGCCCCAAGGCCCCGACCACCATCAAGGCGCTCACGCGTATCCTGCAGGACGACCGCAAGCGCGGTTTCAGCCTGATCAACGAAATGTATGCGCCCGGCATGACGGCCATGGCCGCGCCCGTGCAACGCAAGGGCGAGGCGGCGATCGGTGTCATCACCGTGGCCGGGCCGCTGGTGCGCCTGACCGAACAACGCATGCTGGAACTCGGCCCCGAGTTGCTGGCGGTGGCGTCCGAGCTGGCGTCGGCCAGTTCCGCCTCACCGCTGTTTGCGCGCAGCGCGTTGGCCGGCCGCAGCACGCCCGTGCTGGAGGCGGTGAGTTCCTGAGGAGGCTAGCGGCGGGGTTCGGGGCGCTTCAGCGCCGCCAGGACATGTTCTGCCGTCGCTGGCGCATCCAGCCGCACCGCTCCCTCACGTGCCGCGGCGACCGCCTCTTTCAAGGCCTCCAGCACACTGATGGCCAGCATGAAAGGCGGCTCGCCGACGGCTTTGCTGCCGAAAACGTTGTCTTCGCGGTTGGGCTCCGGCCACAGATCAATCTTGAAGTGTTCGGGAATGTCGCCGGTGGCGGGAATTTTGTAGGTACTGGGTGCGTGGGTGGACAGGTATCCCTTGTCATTCCACACCAGTTGTTCGGTGGTCAGCCAGCCCATGCCCTGCACAAACCCGCCTTCGATCTGGCCGATGTCTATGGCCGGGTTGATGGGGGTGCCGACGTCGTGCAGGATGTCGACTTTCAAGACCCGGCTTTCGCCGGTCAGGGTGTCGATGGCGACTTCGCTGCAGGCGGCGCCATAGGCAAAATAATAAAACGGCCGGCCGGTGAGCGTGGTTTTGTCGTAATGGATTTTCGGCGTGCGGTAAAAGCCGTCGCTCCACAACTGGATGCGGTTGGCATAAGCCAGGCGCACCACTTCGGGGAAAGGCCGGCTGTTTTTTGGCGAGTGAATCAAGCCGCCCGAAAAAGTCACGGCGCCGGCGCCGCAGCTGTCCAGGCCGGAGACAAACTGCGCCAGGTTGTCACGCACGTTGCGCGCCGCGTATTGCGCGGCCCGCGCGTTGAGGTCGGTGCCGGCCGAGGCGGCGGTGGCCGAGGCATTCGGTATTTTGCTGGTGTCGCTGGCCGTGGCCAACACGTCTTCAAAGGCCACGCCCAGTTCGTCGGCCACGATTTGCGCCACCTTGGTGTTCAGGCCCTGGCCCATTTCGGTGCCGCCGTGGTTGACCTGCACGCTGCCGTCGGTGTAGACATGCACCAGCGCGCCGGCCTGGTTGAACAGGGTGGCGGTGAAGGAGATGCCGAACTTGACCGGCGTGATGGCGATGCCGCGTTTGATCACCGGGCTCTTGGCGTTCCAGGCCAAAATGGCCTCCCGCCGGCGTCGGTAGTCCGCCGTCAGCGCCAGTTTTGATAACAAGGGTTCGAGGATGTTGTCCTCGACCTGCATCTGGTAGTGCGTGATATTGCGCTCGTCCACGCCGTAGAGGTTGCGCTTGCGCACATCCAGCGGGTCCAGCTTCAACTGCCGCGCGATGTCGCCGAGTATGGTTTCGATCAGTACCACACCTTGCGGGCCGCCGAAACCGCGGAAGGCCGTGTGGCTTTGGGTGTTGGTCTTGCAGCGGTAAGACGCAATCTCCACGTCTTCCAGAAAATAGGCGTTGTCGGTGTGGAAAATCGCGCGGTCGGCGACCGGGCCGCTGAGGTCCGCGCTAAAGCCGCAGTTGGCTGCCATCATGAGTTGCAGGCCGCTCAGCCGGCCCGTGTCGTCAAAACCCACGGTGTAGTCGTAGGCAAAGGGGTGGCGTTTGCCGGTGACCATGAAGTCGTCGTCGCGGTCCAGCCGCAGCTTGATCGGGCACTTCAGTTTGTGGGCCGCCAGCGCCGCCCACACGGCCAGATGGCCGGCTTGCGTCTCTTTGCCGCCAAAACCGCCGCCCATGCGCCGGCACTCGACACGCACCGCATGGTTGCTGATGCCCAGCGCATGCGCCACCCAGTGCTGAACCTCGCCGGGGTGCTGGGTGCTGGAATAAATCAGCCACTGCTGTTGCTCTTGCGGCACCACGTAGGCCACCTGGCCTTCGAGGTAAAAATGTTCCTGGCCGCCGACTTCGAGCTGACCGCTCAAAGTGTGGGGGGCGGTTTTTAGCGCCTGGGCCGCATCACCGCGTTTCACAAACACCGGCGGCAAGACATAACTTTCAGCCTGGAGTGCGTCGCGCACATTCAGAATGGCCGGCAGTTCTTCGATCTGGAGTTTGACTTTGCGCGCAGCGCGGCGCGCCAACATCACCGAGTCGGCGATCACCAGGCCAACCACCTGGCCGACGTGCTCAACCGTGTCGGTGGCAAACACCGGCTCGTCATGCACAAACGTGGCGAGCAGCGGATCACCCGGAATGTCGCAAGCCAGGATCACATCGCGCACGCCGGGCAGGGCCAGCGCGGCGCGGGCATCCACACCCAGCAACTTGCCGTGTGCGACCGTCGACAAAATGGGCGCGGCGTACAAGGTGCCGCGGATTTCGGGAATGTCGTCCACATAGGTGGCGGCGCCAGCCACCTGAGCGCGTGCGCTTTCATGCGGGTGCGAACGACCGGCGGCGCCGCTGCGTTGAGGTGTGGCGGCTGGCTGGAGCGCGGGGACCGGCGTCAGCGCTGGGGACGGGTTGTCGGCGCGGCTGATCGGGCCTTCCTCACGGGGTTTTTCGCGGGCGTTCACGAGGCTTCCTCTTCCAGAACAAAAGATTCCAGATTGATCTGCTGCAGCCCCTGGCTTTCCAGCCAGAAACGTTGCAGCAGATTGCCCAGCACCTCGCTGCGGTAGCTGCTGGAGGCGCGCATGTCGGAGATCGGTGAAAACTCGGCGCGCAGGGTGCTGATGGCGTGCTGCACGGTTTGCAACGTCCAGGGCTGGCCGCTGAGGGCGGTTTCGGTCTGGTGGGCGCGCACCGGCGTGGCGGCCACGCCGCCTGCGCCTATCGATGCGCGGGTGACTTGGCCTTGGCTGATTTGCAGGTTCACTGCCAGGCAGACGGCCGAGATGTCGTCGTCATACCGTTTGGAGATTTTGTAGATTCTGAGCAACTCGTTTGGCACCGGCCGCGGTACCTTGATCCAGGCCAGCACCTCGTCCTTGGCTATGACGTTTTTGCGGTAGCCGGTGTACAGCGCTTCCAGCGGCATCTCGCGGTGACCACGCTGGCTCATCAGCACGATGTTGGCGCCCAGCGCAATCAGCAGCGGCATGGCATCGCCAATCGGCGAGCCATTGGCCACGTTGCCGCCCAGGGTGCCGGCGTTGCGCACCGGCAGGCCGGCAAAACGGGTGGCAAAAGTCTGCAATTGCGATCTGTCTTTTACCAGTGCGGCAAAAGCATCAGCCAGCGGCACGGCTGCGCCTATGGCGATGTGGTGTTCGTAGGCTTCAATCCGGCGCAACTCCTGCACCTTGCTCACATCCAGCACTTCGCCAAACTGCATGTGCATCTTGGTTACCCAGAGGCCCACGTCGGTGCAGCCGGCAACAAGCTGGGCCTCGGGCTGTTCGGCGCGGGCTTGCAGCAGGGCCGCCAGCGTGCGCGGGGATTTATAAGCCGAATTGGCCTCCAGCCCTTGAGGGGCGGGCGCAAGCAGCTTCAGTTTTGATAGCGTTTCGGCCTCGTCGATAGTCACGGGGGGCAGGGCGGCCATCTGTTGCGCAGCATCGAGGATGGGCCGGTAGCCGGTGCAGCGG
Source organism: Polaromonas potterensis (assembly GCF_033446725.1). NCBI lineage: Bacteria > Pseudomonadati > Pseudomonadota > Betaproteobacteria > Burkholderiales > Comamonadaceae > Polaromonas > Polaromonas potterensis. The sequence goes on from NZ_JAWQLX010000004.1 coordinate 129,192, forward strand.
CACAGATTGCCCGAGAGTTCTTCCTGGGCCAGTTCACGGGTGATGGTCCGGCCCTGGCAAACGTGGTTTTGGTACATGCCGAACAGGCTCATGACAAAACCCGGCGTGCAAAAGCCGCATTGGCTGCCGTGACAATCGACCAGTGCTTGTTGGGCCGGGTGCAGGCTGCCGTCCTGGGCGGCCAGGTCTTCGACGGTCCACAGCGCCTGGCCATCTATGGAATGCGCCAGCTTGATACAGCTGTTGATGGCCCGGTAAACAAGGTGATCGCCCTCGGCTTCCCCGACCACCACGGTGCAGGCGCCGCAGTCGCCTTCGCCGCAGCCCTCCTTGGTGCCGGTGCAGGCCAGGTCTTCGCGCAAGACCTCCAGCAGCGTGCGGCTGGGTGGTACATTGGCGAGCGAGATCACTTCGCCATGCCTGACAAATTGAATGGTTTTGAGAGGTGATTGAATGTCCATTTGTTTGAGCGTACGACTATTTGGCGCGCGTCGGTATACCGATCGTCATATCAGGGAAATGTATAAAAAGGTATGAGCGACCCGGCCTTATTCGACAAGATAGACCTCCATCTCATAAGGGTCTTGAACACCGTGCTGACCGAACGCAGCGTTTCGCGCGCCGCCATCCGCCTGGGCATGTACCAGCCCGCCGTCAGCGCGGCGCTCAAGCGCCTGCGCGAGTTGGCGGGTGACCCGCTGCTGGTGCGTTCGGGCGCCGGCATGGTGCCGACCGATGCCGGCCTGCGCATGATCGAGCCTTCGGCCAGTATTTTGCGGGCCGCCGCCGTGTTGTTCAGCGACGCACGCGGCTTTGAGCCGGCCACGGCCACCCACAGCTTCAGCCTGGCGGCCAGCGACTACATGGACCCGCTGTTTTTGCCGCGCCTGGTGGCGCAGATCAAAAGCCAGGCGCCGCTGTGCCACATCAATATCCATGCGTTGTCGGGCGAGTCGGACTACCGCGCACGCCTGGCCCAGGGCGACATCGACCTGGTGGTCGGCAACTGGCCGGCGCCGCCCGATGACCTGCACCTGGCGCGCCTGTTCGGCGACGAGGTGGTGTGTCTGGTGGCCGAGGATCACCCGGCGGTGCGCCGCGGCTGGGACCGTGCTACCTGGCTGGCCGCCGAACACATTGCCCCCACACCGACCCATCCCGGTGCCAAGGGGGTGATTGATGAACAGCTGGACGGGCTGGGCCTGCAACGCAACATCACGGCGCGCTGCCCACATTTCGGCCTGATCCCGGCCATGGTCGCCGACAGCCTGCTGGTGTTGACGACGGGGCGCCAGTATTGCGAACGGTATGTCGGCGTGTTACCGGTGAAAATCCTGCCATGCCCGATCGAATTCCCCCCCATGATGTATTACCAGCTCTGGCACGAGCGCACCCACGCCTCGGCGTCGGCCAAGTGGTTGCGCGAGCGGGTCAAGGCGGTGGCCGCCTCGCTACAAAAATAATAGCTGTTTGCGCCCGACCAATCAGGGCTAGAGGCCTGAAAAGCTTATAAAAATCAATAAAATCGACGAGACAATGACTGTTCCCCCTCTTTCTCAAGCCCAGGCTGCTGCTGCCGGCGCTGTGCCGCGCCTGCAACTGACTGGCATCACCAAGGCCTACCCCGCGGTGGTGGCCAACAGCGAGGTCGCCCTGACCGTGTTGCCCGGCGAGATCCATGCCGTGCTCGGCGAAAACGGCGCCGGCAAATCCACCCTGATGAAAATCATCTACGGCGCGGTCAAGCCCGATGCCGGCAGCGTGGCCATTGACGGCCAGACCGTGGTGGTGCGCAATCCGCAGGAAGCGCGGGCCCTGGGCATCAGCATGGTGTTCCAGCATTTCAGCCTGTTCGACACCCTGACCGTGGCCGAAAACGTCTGGCTGGGCCTGGACAAACACCTGAGCCTGGCCGAGGTCTCGCGGCGTATCAGCGCCACCACGCAGGAATACGGCCTGCAGCTGGAACCCACCCGGCCGGTGCACACCTTGAGCGTGGGCGAACGCCAGCGCGTGGAAATTGTGCGGGCCTTGTTGACCAACCCGCGTTTGTTGATCCTGGACGAGCCGACCTCGGTGCTGACACCGCAGGCGGTGGAAAACCTGTTTGTCACCCTGCGCCAGCTGGCCGAGCGGGGCTGCAGCATTTTGTACATCAGCCACAAGCTGCATGAAATCCGGGCCTTGTGCAGCGCCTGCACGGTGCTCCGCGGTGGCAAGGTCACCGGTGTCTGTGATCCGCGCCAGGAGTCCAACGCCTCGCTGAGCCGCCTGATGATTGGGGCCGAACCGCCGGCGCTGGAGCACCGCGAGCAGGCGCCGGGCGCCACCGTGCTGGAAGTGTGTGATCTGAGCCTGAGCCGCGAAGACCAGTTTGGCGTCGATTTGCAGCACATTGCGCTGACGGTGCGTGCCGGCGAGGTGGTTGGCATTGCCGGTGTGTCTGGCAACGGGCAAAAAGAACTGCTGTACGCGCTGTCGGGTGAAGACACCCGCGCCGCGCCGGGTGCCGTGCAGGTCAAGGGGCGGGGTGTGGGCCGGCTCAACCCGGCGCAGCGTCGTGTATTAGGCCTGCATTTTGTGCCCGAAGAAAGGCTAGGGCGTGGTGCGGTGCCGGCGCTGAGCCTGGCGCACAACCTGCTGCTCACGCGTAAAGACGCGGTGGGCCGCGGCGGCTGGCTGCAGCTGCGTAGCTTGCGGGCACAGGCCAATGCCATCATCCGCCGTTTCCATGTCAAGGCCTCTGGCGACGGCGCGGCGGCGCAATCCTTGTCGGGCGGCAATTTGCAAAAATTCATCGTCGGCCGTGAAATCGCGGCGAATCCGGCGCTGCTCATCGTCTCGCAACCGACCTGGGGCGTGGACGTGGGCGCGGCGGCCCAGATACGCGGCGAAATCCTGAAGCTGCGCGACAGCGGCTGTGCCGTGCTGGTGGTCAGCGAAGAACTCGAGGAGTTGTTTGACCTCTGTGACCGCCTCTATGTGATGGCCAAGGGCCAGATCTCGCCGCCCATGCCGCGCGCCAGTGCCACCGTCGGGCTGGTCGGGCAATGGATGAGCGGGCTCTGGCATGACGCGGCACCTGTGGAAAGCGGGGCGCAACATGTTCAAGCTTGAAGCCCGGCCCCAGCCTTCGCGCCTGTGGACTTTTGCATCGCCGGTGCTGGCGTTGCTGATCACGGTGCTGATTGGTGTCTTGCTGTTTGTGGCCCTGGGCAAAGACCCGGTGCGTGGCCTGCAGATCTTTTTCTGGGAGCCCATCAAGTCGCCGTACGCGCTGGGCGAGCTGATGGTCAAGGCCACGCCGCTGCTCATCATTGCGCTGGGCCTGGCCGTGTGTTTTCGCTCCAACGTCTGGAACATTGGCGCCGAGGGGCAGTTTGTCATCGGTGCCGTGGCCGCAGGCGGCGTGGCCTTGTTGGCCGACAAAACGACTGGCCCGTGGATTGTTCCGGCCATCATCGCGGCCGGCATGTTGGGCGGCATGGTGTGGGCCGGTATCACGGCCTTGCTGCGTGACCGCTTCAACGCCAATGAAATCCTGGTCAGCCTGATGCTGGTCTACGTGGCCGACATGGTGCTGAGTTACCTGGTCTTCGGCCCCTGGAAAGACCCCGGCGGCTACAACTTTCCGCAGACCAAAACCTTCGAGGCGGTGACGCAGATTCCGCGCCTGATGACCGGCTCGCGTGTCAGCATCGGCCTGTTGCTGGGCCTGGCGGCGGCGGCGGCCTTGTGGGTTTTCCTGTTTCGCACCTATGCCGGCTTTGCCCAGCAGGTCGGCGGCCTGGCGCCCAGCGCCGCGCGGTATGCGGGCTTTTCTTCGCGCAAGGCCTTGTGGGTCGCGCTGCTGACTTCGGGGGCGGCCGCCGGTCTGGCCGGTGCGCTGGAGGTGGCCGGGCCGATTGGCCAGCTCACGCCCTATGTGCCGGCGGGTTACGGTTTTGCCGCCATCATCGTGGCCTTTGTCGGGCGATTGCATCCGGTCGGCATGGTGTTTTCGGCGGTGTTGATGAGCATGTTTTATATAGGCGGGGAGCTGGCGCAGTCGCGTCTGGGCCTGCCCAAGTCGCTGACCGGCGTGTTCCAGGGCCTGCTGCTGTTCAGCCTGCTGGCCTGCGACACGTTGGTGGCCTACCGCCTGACTTACAAGAAAAGAGGGGTGCGCTGATGGAGTCCACCGCATTGCTGCTGGCCGCCACCTTGAGTGCGGGCACTGTGCTGGCGATTGCCGCCTTGGGCTTGCTGATCAACGAAAAAGCCGGCATCGTTAATTTGGGCGCCGAAGGCATGATGCTCTGCGCCGCGCTTGCCGGCTTTGTCACTGTGGTGCATACCGGCAACAGCTGGCTGGGTTTTGCCGCCGGCATGGCCGCCGGTGCCTTGCTGGCCGCGCTGTTTGGTGTGCTGGTGATCTGGCTCAACACCAACCAGTACGCGACCGGGCTGGCCCTGAGTTTGTTCGGCGCGGGTTTTTCGGCCTTTGCCGGCATCAAATACGTGCAGGAAAAACTGCCCGAGCAGACGCAACATGTGATCCCCTGGCTCAGCGACTTGCCCTTTGTGGGGCCGGCGCTGTTTCGCCAGCATCCCATGGTCTACATCGCCATGGGCCTGACGGTTGGCCTGATCTGGTTTTTGTACCGCACACGCGCCGGGCTGGTCTTGCGTTCGGTTGGCGAAAGCCCGGAGTCGGCGCACGCGCTGGGTTACCCGGTGCGGCGCATCCGCCTGCTGGCGGTGGTGGCCGGCGGCGCCTTGTGTGGCCTGGCCGGCGCTTATGTGTCGGTGGTCTACACGCCCTTGTGGGTCGAAGGCATGATTGCCGGCAAGGGCTGGATTGCGCTGGCGCTGACCACGTTTGCGACTTGGCGTCCGGCCCGGGTGTTGCTTGGGGCTTACCTGTTCGGCGGCGTGACCATGTTGCAGTTTCACCTGCAGGGTCTGGGGGTTGATGTGCCGTCCCAGTTCCTGACCATGCTGCCCTACCTGTCCACCATCGTGGTGCTGGTGCTGATCTCGCGCAACCCGCGCTGGATCAGGCTGAACATGCCGACCGCGATTGGCAAACCTTTCTACCCCGGCTCATAATCGGGGCTTTTCGCCCGATACTTAACCGTCGTTACAGGAGATGACATGACAGATCAACAAAAACGTTCATTGCTCAAGCTGGCTGCGCTGTCCGCCGTGGCTTCCGCCGCGCTGATGGGTTGCGGCAAAAAGGAAGAGGCTGCACCGGCGCCCGCACCTGCGCCTGCAGCGGCCGCACCGGCCAAGGCCGAGCCCTTGAAAATTGCGTTTGCCTACATCGGCCCGGTCGGCGACGGCGGCTGGACCTTCTCGCATGACAATGGCCGCAAGGCACTGGAAAAAGAATTCGGCGACAAGATCGTCACCAGCTTTGTCGAAAAAGTGCCAGAGTCGGCAGACGCGGAACGTGTGATCCGCGACATGGCCAACCAGGGCAACAAGCTGATTTTCGGCACGACTTTCGGCTACATGGAGCCCATGCTCAAGGTCGCCAACGACACCAAGGGCGTGAAGTTCGAACATGCCACCGGCTACAAAACCGCCGACAACATGCGCACCTATGACAGCCGCACCTACGAAGGCGCGTACATGGCTGGCGTGATCGCCGGCAAGATGAGCAAGACAGGCACCCTGGGTGTGGTCGGCTCGGTGCCGATTCCCGAGGTGATCCGCAACATCAACAGCTTCACGCTGGGTGCGCAGTCGGTCAACCCCAAGATCAAAACCAAGGTGGTCTGGATCAACGACTGGTTCAACCCACCCAAAGAAACCGAAGCCGCCACCGCGCTGATCAACGGCGGTGCCGACGTGTTGTTCCAGAACACCGACTCCTCGGCCGTGCTGCAGACCGCTGAAAAAATGAACAAGCGCGCCTTTGGCTGGGATTCGGACATGACCTCTTACGGTCCCAAGGCCCACCTGGGTTCCGCGGTGATCAACTGGGGCCCGTATTACATCAAGGCCACCAAGGATGCGCTGGAAGGCACCTGGACCACCGGCCAGGCCTGGTGGGGCGTGAAAGAAGGCGCGATTGACCTGGTGTCGATTGCCGCCGATGTGCCGGACGAAACCAAAAAACGCATCGACGAAGTCAAGGCCGGACTGAAAGACGGTTCCTTCGTGATCTGGAAAGGTCCGATCATGGACAACACCGGCAAAGAGCTGGTGGCCAAGGACGTGGTCGCCGACGACAAGTTTCTCGGTGGCCTGAAGTCGTATGTAAAGGGCGTGGAAGGCAAAGTCCCCGGCAACTGATGCGAGCGCGGCACGGCCGGCAGCCTGATGGCTGCCGCCTGGCTGTTTGTTGTGCCCTGGCTGCCTTCGGGCAGCCTTTTTGTTTTTTGGAGCCGAGATGAATTCCGTGAAAGCTGTTCCCTCTGACCGATTGCCCGAGTTGCTGCGCCTGATGCCCAAGGCCGAGCTGCACATTCACATCGAGGGATCACTCGAGCCCGAGCTGATTTTTGCGCTGGCGCAGCGCAACGGCGTGGCCACGCCTTACCGCAGCGTGGACGAGCTGCGCAGCGCCTACGCCTTCAGCAACCTGCAGAGTTTCCTGGACATTTATTACGCCGGTGCCAGCGTGTTGCTGAAGGAACAGGATTTTTACGACATGGCGCAGGCCTACCTGCGCAAGGCCGCGCACGACAACGTGTTACATGCCGAGCTTTTTTTCGATCCGCAAACCCACACCGCGCGTGGTATCGACATGGCGACCGTGATCAACGGCCTGCACCGCGCCTGCGTGGATGCGCAGGCCGAGCTGGGTATCAGTGCGTCGCTGATCCTGTGTTTTCTGCGCCACCTCTCTGAAGAAGAGGCTTTCGAGACGCTGGAGCAGGCCCTGCCTTACCGCGACAAGTTCATTGGCATCGGGCTGGATTCCGGCGAAGTCGGTAACCCGCCCGAAAAGTTTGCCCGCGTGTTTGCGCGCTGCCGCTCCCTGGGCTTTCACCTGGTTGCCCATGCCGGGGAAGAAGGCCCGCCCGAATATATCTGGACCGCGCTGGACCTGCTCAAGGTCCAGCGTATCGACCACGGCGTGCAGGCCATGAAAGACCCGGCGCTGATGCGACGCCTGGCGCAAGACCGCATCGCCCTGACGGTGTGCCCGCTGTCCAACCTCAAGCTCTGTGTGTTTCCCGATCTGGCGCAGCACAACTTGCGCCAACTGCTGGAGGCCGGGCTGGTCGCCACCGTCAACTCCGATGACCCGGCTTATTTTGGCGGCTACATCAACGACAACTTCACGCAGACCTTTGCGGCAACTAGCATGGGTGCAGAGCACGCTTACACGCTGGCACGCAACAGTTTTGATGCCAGTTTTATCGACGAGACCCACAGGCGCCGCTACGTCGATCAACTCAACCAGGTCTTTGAAACTTTCAGCTAAGGCCAGGCGCATATCGGCACGGCGTGTGAGGCCATTGGTTGACTAAATTTTTTGCAACCTTAAACTCCCCTGCATGTGCTCCTTGACCCTCACCCTCCACAACCATGCTGCATGGGCGTGCCTGCCCTGCGCGGCAGTTGGGGGACTGGGGCGCTGTCCTGCCGTGACGAAGACGGGTTGTCAGTTGACGCCCGGCCATTCTTAAGCCCGGCGGTTAGCTCTTTCTTTTTTGCGCTACTTTCGACCGCCGGGCCCCAAGCCCGCGCGGTAGCGACCCCCGTTCACCGGGACAGGTCGCCTTCGATTGGAGTGCTTCATGCCTGCAACCACACTTGGTGAGCGTACGCTCGCCGAATCTGACCACGTCCGCCTGAGCCAGTTGCTGCCAGCCAGCCTCTGGCCGCCTGCGCTGGCAGAACTTTTGACCATGGCCGACGTGATTTCTGCGAGCGCCATGCCAGCCAATGTCATCACCATGTATTCGCAGGTGGATATCGTGGATGCCCACACCGGCCGCCGGCAAACGCTGACCGTGTGTTACCCCGAGGATGCGGAGCCCAGCGCTGGCTTCATTTCCGTGCTGTCGCCTGTGGGTTGCGGGCTGCTGGGCCAAAAAGCGGGATCGTTCGCGCGCTGGCCCACCCCCAGCGGAGAAGAAGGCATGGCCGAAATTGTGGCCATCGTCGCGCCGCCGGCTGCGGCTGGCGGCAAGCACCGGTAGCCGCCGCTCTCCCTGCGTTGATCTCTTGGCCCCCTGTCGCTGGCCGACCGGGCGGATGCATCCTGTCTTGCGATGGAAAGTAAAAAAATGACGATTCAATCGATTTTTGCCTTGACCGATTTTTCGGCGTCCGGCAATCACGCGCTGGAACGCGCGGCCTGGCTCGCGGCGGAACACCGCGCGCGTCTCACCATCATGTATACCGCGCTGGGTGACAAGCCGGATTGCGCCGATGCGGCCCAACGCCTCGTGTACCAGGCCAGGCAACTGGCGGTGCAGTTTGGCCTGGTTGTGGACACGGTGGATGCCACCCATCACAGCGCCGAACGTATGGCCGAAGATGCGCGCCGCGCGGATCTGCTGGTGCTGGGTCACACGTACCAGCGCTCATGGCTGTCTTTTCTGAGCGGCCAGCCGGCGATGCAGTTGATGCGCTTCTGCCATTGCCCGGTTCTCGTCACAAAAAACGAGTCCGGCAAACCTTATGGCCGGACGCTGGTAGCCGTGGACTTCACGCCGGCATCCAGGCGCCTGGTTGAACTGGCCTGCCTGCTCGATGGCCATGCAGAAGTCGAGCTGTTTCACGCGCTGAGCACACTCAACGAAGCCAAGTTGCGCAGCGCCGAGGCGTCGCTTGAGGCCGTTCAGGCCTATCGGCAGGCATGTATTCGTTATGCCCAAGGCCGGATTCTGTCGCTGACCGATTCTTTCGATACCCGGAGAAATCGCGTGTTGTCTACCATTGGCCATGGCGACCCGGCGCGTCAGTTACTGACCCAGCAGCAATACGCGGGCGCGGACCTCTTGGTGGTCGGCAAACAGCGGCGATCAACGCTGATGGATTTCTTCTTCGGAAGTGTGGCGCAGCGTGTTCTGCGCTGGTCCACCGCCGACCTGCTGGTCGTGCCTCATGATTTTCAGCTGGCAACACGCGTGTTGGCGCAGCGGGGGCTAGATACCGAGCCAGGCCAGTGCCAGCCGGCCTTGCTGACCAGCCGGCGGAAGGCGTTTTGATGGACACCCGATTTCTCACCAGCGAGGAGGCCACGCTGCTGAGCCAGGCTGCCGAACACTGGCTGCGCCTGGGGGATGTGGAGCTGAACCCCGGGGAGCATGTGCTCAAGCTGCTGAGAAACGCAGCTGTCCGGCCCAGGGCCTGTCCACGGGAAGACATCGCCAGCCTCAACTGGACCTTGGAGCTGGCCTTGCCGGATGACCCTGCTCCGCAGGAGTTGACGCTGGTGTGCCCTGGGGACGACGACCTTTCACTGGCCCGTGTTTCCGTGCTGACGCTGCTGGGCCTGAGTTTTGTCGGACGTGTGGTGGGTTCTGTGGCGCCACTTCAGTTGGGTGGCGGGCCACCGAAAGTGGTCAAGCTGCTGGCGGCCAGGCGCTGCACGGCCCTGACCGCGCGTCGGGGCCCAGCGTTTCGTGCTGGCTGAGGCGCTTAGTGCTTGGAATCCTTGTTGATCCACGGGTCCTTGCCGTCTGGCGCGGCGGGCGGCAAACCGATCACGGTTCTGACCGCCTGCATCAACGCGTCGGCCTCGAAGGGTTTGGTGATGTAGCCGTCGGCGCCGCTGGCCAGGCCTTTGATCACGGCTTCGCGGGTGGCTTTTCCGGTCAGCATGATGACGGGCACGTTTTTGAGCGCCGGGTGCTGGCGCAGCCGGAGCAGGATGTCAAAGCCGTCGGCGTCCGGCAACATCACGTCCAGCAAAATCAGGTCGGGCACCGGAGGCTTGCGAAACTCGGCCACCACCTCGGCCCGGTTGCCCGCCAGCCGCACCTGAAAACCCTCGAAGGACAGGTAACTCTGGATAAATTTGGCGAGCATGGGTTCGTCGTCCACCACAATCGCCGAGAGCATTTCGCCCGGGGCCAATCGGCGCAGCGGGTCGCGCTGGCGCGCGATGCTCACGTAATAGCCGGCCTTCTTGAGCGACGCGGCGGCCGATTTGGCCTCGGCTTCGGCCTGGGGCAGTGACAGGTTGTTCAGCTGAATCTTGAACTGTTCGGCAAAAGGATCGGTCTCTGCCAGCGCCAACAAACGCAGGTCCAGCAAGCGGCTGAAGGTCAGTGTGAAGTCCTCGGGCGACACCGCAGGCATGCCGGCCCGGATTTGCGAAAGAGTCAGTGCGCCATCGATCCGGACCAGCAGTTCAATCTCAGCTGGCTGCAAGGTGGTGGCACTGCCGCGCAACTCCTGCTGACCCCGGGCGGTAAGCGTGTAAACGTCCTGGTTTTGCATCGTCGCTGGCTTTCTTGGATGAGGGCACTGTTCCGGGGAATTATCTCCCCCTCATGTCCCGGAACACGCTGTCTACTCAGGCCGTTACGACTTGCAACATAAGCTGGGAGTCAATGTATCCTCGCCTAAATCAGCCATGATTATGAATTTCATTGTTCATAGCCGGAGCACACACTTCAGCGAAAAGACCTTTTAAGTTACAACTGGAAACATATGTTTGTGATGAACGACCACTTGCCGTCCCCGCGTATGAAGATGCAGCTTCTTGTCTGCTGCCAGAGCCCAGGCGCCAAGTGGTTCTGGATGACCCGCGCGGTTTTCTGGGCCTTTCAGGCTGACAGGATCCCGGTTTGGGGCTGAACCGTTAAAATCAGGGTTCCCCCGCATGCCGTCCCGGCGCGCGGATGGTTTTTTGATTCCGGGGCCATGTAGAGGACTACCATGTATAAAAACCTCGTTGCCGCGTTCGCGGCCGCCTGTTTTATTTCTCCCGTTTTTTCCCAAGCGCCGGTCTCTGCGAAGGCGCCGCTCAAGATCGGCTTTGTGTATGTCGCGCCGGTCACCGATGCCGGTTGGGTGCGCCAGCACGACGACGCCCGCAAGGCGGTTGAGGCGGCACTCGGCGACAAAGTCAAAACCACGTATGTCGAAAATGTCGCCGAAGGCGCCGACGCCGAACGGGTGATTCGCGACCTGGCCCAGCAGGGCAACAAATTGATTTTTACCTCGAGTTTTGGCTACATGGAGCCCACGCTCAAGGTGGCCAAGGACTTTCCGGATGTGAAGTTCGAGTCCATCACCGGCTACAAAACCGCGCCCAACGTGGCGGTGGCTAATGCGCGTTATTACGAGGGCCGTTACCTGGCCGGTATTGCCGCGGGACGGCTCGCCAGCAGCGCCGGTTATGTGGCGGGTTTTCCGATTCCCGAGGTGATTCAGGGCATCAATGCCTTCACCCTGGGCATGCGCTCCGTCAACCCCCAGGCCGAGGTCAAAGTGGTTTGGTTAGGTGCCTGGTTTGATCCACCGCGCGAGCGCGAAGCGGCCATGACCTTGCTCAACCAGGGCGTGGAGGTGATGGCTTTTCACACTGCTTCGACCGCCGTGATGAGCGCGGCGCAAGAGCGCGGCAAGCTGGCGATTGCCTACCACTCGGACATGCGCAAGGTCGCGCCCGACGCTCAGGTGCTGGCCGTGACTCACCAGTGGGGCGGCTACTACACACGCCGCGCGCAAGCTGTGCTGAGCGGCACTTGGAAGAGCAGCGCGCTGTGGGGCGGCGTCAAGGAAGGCATGATTCGCGTCGACAGCTTTGGCCCCAAGGTGCCGAAAAAAGTGGTGGACGAAGTGTTGGCCCGCCAGCGCGATATCGCTGCTGGCAAGCTCCATCCCTTCAGGGCGCGCACGGCGATGCTGGACAACGAAGGCCATGAGGTATTGGCCGCCGGCAAGACCTTGAGCGACGACCAAATCCTGGGCATGAACTTCCTGGTGCAGGGCGTGCAAGGCAAGTTGAGCAAATAGTCGGAGCCCACCATGAGTTACCAGGTCAAAGAGATTTTTTACACGCTGCAGGGCGAAGGCGCCAACGCCGGCCGCCCTGCGGTTTTTTGCCGTTTTGCCGGCTGCAATTTGTGGACTGGCCGCGAGCCGGACCGCAGCACGGCGGTCTGCCGCTTTTGCGACACGGATTTTGTCGGCACCAATGGCACCTTGGGCGGCAAGTTCAAGGACGCCGAGGCACTGGCCCGGCAGATAGCCGCGCTTTGGCCCGCTGGCGCTGACCACCGTTTTGTGGTGATGACAGGCGGCGAGCCGCTGTTGCAACTCGATGCCGCACTGATAGACGCCCTGCATGGACTGGGTTTTGCCATCGCGGTGGAAAGCAATGGCAGCCTGGCAGCGCCGGCCGGCATCGATTGGTTGTGTATCAGCCCCAAGGCGGGTGCCCCCTGGGTGCAGCGCGAAGGCCAGGAACTTAAAGTCGTGTGGCCCCAGGCCGGTTTGGATCTGGCCGAGCTGGAAGCGGCCCGCTTCACACATCGCTACCTGCAGCCCATGGACAACCCCGAGCGGCAGCGCAACACCGAGGCTTGCATTCAGATGTGCCTGGATAGGCCGGCGTGGCGGCTTAGCCTGCAGACCCACAAGATCACAGGCATCCGATGAAATTCGATTCCCGGGCGCAGGGTGTTGTTGCGCGGTGCTCGGAATCCTCATGGACCTTCGTGTCCATTCCGGTTCCTGTGCGCCGTGCGCCTAACCCGGCATCCCGGTAAACGAATTTCAAGAGACAAAAAAGACGCTCAACGACAGAAAATCATGAACTACGCCATCAGTCAAAAATTCTTCTTCGATGCGGCGCACACCCTCAGGCGTGAGATCGAGGCCGACAGCAGCTTGCGTATTCACGGCCACACCTATAACGCCGAAGTGTGTCTGGGCGGTCAGCCTGATCCGCTCACCGGCATGGTGGTGGATCTGGGCCTGGTGCGTCGTGAGATCGAGTGGCTGCGGCTGCAACTGGACCACCATTTGCTTGATGATGTTCCCGGCCTGGGCCCGGCCACGCTGGAGAACCTTTGCCGTTTTATTGCCCAGCAGTTGTTGCCGCGTCTGCCCGCGCTGAGTACTGTGCGTGTCTGGCGCGAGTCCATGGGTGACGGCTGCACACTCAGCTTATAGGGCCTATAGGGTTTATTCGTCCCGGCTTATAGGCCGGGCCGCTGGGCTGCAGTATTCTTGCAGGCATGAAAGCCTACCGCGCGGCCCTGCTTTATTTTTCTGATCCGGCGCAAGCCGTGCTGGAAACCGACGGCCTGCTGGTCGTCGGCCCCAATGCCCAGGGCCGGCAGGTGGTGCAAGCGGTGGGTGCCTACAGCGCGCTGTTTGGCCGTTACCCCGGTCTGGCGATTGAACATTTTCCGGGCCGCATCATTGCGCCGGGTTTTGTGGACATGCACATCCACTACCCGCAACTGGACGTGATCGGCTCCCCCGCCGAAGGCCTGTTGCCCTGGCTGGAGAACTACACCTTTCCGCATGAAAAACGCTTTTCCGACCTCGACTACAGTGCGCAGACCGCTGCGTTTTTCATAGCAGAACTGCTGCGCCACGGCGTGACGACGGCGCTGGCGTTTGCCACTTCGCACCCGGCATCGGTGAATGCGCTGCTCGGCGAGGCGCAGCGGCGCAGCCTGCGCATGATCGCCGGCAAGGTCTTGATGGACCAGAACGCGCCCGATGGCGTGCGCGACGAGACCGAACAAAGCCTGATCGATACCGAAACCTTGATCCAACGCTGGCACGGTGTGGACCGGCTGGGTTATGCGATCACGCCGCGGTTTGTGCCCAGTTGCAGCGAAGCCCAGTTGCGCGGCGCGGGCGAACTCGCGGCGAAGTACCCGCAGGTGTGGGTGCAGTCGCACGTGGCCGAAAACAAGGACGAAATCGCCTGGGTGCGCACCTTGTACCCGCAGGCACGCAGCTACCTGAGTGTGTACGAACAGTTTGGCTTGCTGCGTCCGCGCGCCGTGTACGCGCATTGCATTCATATCGACGACGAAGACCGCGCCTTGCTGCGTGACACCGGCACAGCCGCCGCCATCAGCCCGACCAGCAACCTGTTTCTGGGCAGTGGGTTTTTTGACTACGCCAGCGCCGACCAGGCGGGCTTTTTGTACGGCCTGGCCAGTGACGTGGGCGGCGGCACCAGCTTCAGTCCTTTTCACACCATGCTGGCGGCGTATTACGTGGGGCGGGAAGGGCAGACCAAAACCGGCGTATCGCTCATGCCGCAGCAGTTGTGGTGGCAACACACGGGCGGCGCGGCGAATGCGCTGGGCTTGGCTGGTGTGGTGGGCAACCTGCTGCCGGGCTGTGAAGCCGACTTTGTGGTGCTGAATCCGCAAGCCACGCCGCTGTTGGCGCGCAAGACGGCGCAAGCCAGCAGCCTGGACGAGTTGCTGTTTGCGCTGATTGTGCTGGGTGATGACAGGCTGATAGAGCAAACCGTGATTTCGCAGGCGCAAACCGCCGATGACCCGGTTTCTTAAGAAAAATCGGCCTCTAGCCCATGGGGGACAGGCGCAAGCAGCTATTAAATCAATAGCGATTGGCGCTAGACTGAAGCACTGCGTTGAGCACCGCCGCGCCGGCGCTGTCCTTGCGCCTTGTCAGTGGCTGATCATCCAGGGACGTTTGCTGGGAAAAACCTTGTTGCCATTGGGCGCGGTTACCGTGGCACCGCGCTTGGCCGTGGAACAACAGCCGCAGCCGGCCGGATGTTTGAGCCGCGCGTAGCTGCCCGAACTTTTCGGTTCATGGCGGGCGCGTTCGTTGGTGTCCATGGCGCGGCGCGTGCCGCCTTCCATCAGCGCCAGGGCCGGGGCGCTGGCCAGGATGCGCGGCGCGGCCCCATCGCAAGAGGGGCAGGCGGCCGCCTGGTTGCGCATGGACACCGAGCGCAGCGCGTCGAAGCTGCCGCATTGCGCGCAGTCGTAGTCATAGGTCGGCATGGCGTTCCTTTGGATTTATGTCAGGTCGTGCGACAGCGGCATGTTGATCGTGCCGTCTATGTGTTTGATGGGTCCGGACGCATTCGGGTTGATGTCGAAATCGAAGATCTGCGTCGGCAGCCACAAGGTGGCGCAGGCATTGGGTACATCGACCACGCCGCTGATGTGGCCCTGCACCGGCGCCGTGCCGAGAATGGAATAAGCCTGGGCGCCGGAGTAGCCGAATTTCTTCAGGTATTCAATGGCGTTCAGGCAGGCCTGGCGATAGGCGACGTTGACATCCAGGTAATACTGCTTGCCGGTTTCGTCGACCGAGATGCCTTCAAAGATCAGGTAGTCGTTGTAGGCCGGCGTGATGATGCTGGGTTTGAAGATAGGGTTCTTGATGCCGTATTTGGCCATGCCGCCCTTGATCAGCGTGACTTTCATGTGCACCCAGCCGGCCATTTCGATGGCGCCGCAAAAGGTGATTTCGCCGTCGCCCTGGCTGAAATGCAGGTCACCGACCGAGAGGCCGGCGCCGTCCACATAGACCGGGAAAAACACCTTGGAGCCGCGCGACAAATCCTTGATGTCGCAGTTGCCGCCGTGCTCACGCGGCGGCACGGTGCGTGCGCCCTCGGCGGCGGCCTTGGCACGTGCCTCGCCGGTCATCTTGCCCATGTGTGCGGTGGCTGCCGAGGGTGGATTGGCCAGGCCGGCGCTCGGGTTGGTGTCTATCAACGCTTGCTCACGTTCGTTCCACAAGTCCAGCATCTTCTTGTCGGGCAGGCAGCCGATCAGGCCGGGGTGAATCATGCCGGCGAAGTTGACGCCGGGAATGTGGCGCGAGCTGGTGAACATGCCCTTGAAGTCCCAGATCGACTTTTGTGCTTCGGGGAAATGCTCGGTCAAAAAACCGCCGCCGTTTTTCTTCGAGAAAAAACCGTTGAAGCCCCAGAGGCTGTCGGGCTTGGCACCGATGTCCAGCAGGTCTACCACCAGCAGGTCGCCGGGCTCGGCCCCTTTGACGCCGACCGGGCCGGACAGGTAATGCACCGTCGTCAGGTCGATGTCGCGCACATCGTCGGCGCTGTCGTTGTTTTTGATGAAACCACCGGTCCAGTCGAAGGTTTCCAGGATGAAGTCATCACCCGGGTTGACCCAGCAGGCCATGGGGATGTCCGGGTGCCAGCGGTTGTGAATGTTTTCGTTTTCTGTGGGCGACTTGCTCAGGTCAACCTTGATCAGCGTATCGGTCATTTTTTTGCTCCTGGAGGGGGTGATGAAATTGGAAAATTCAGACGGAAAGAAACTGCTTGATACGCGCCGTGTCGGTGTCAGCGCGCGTGCTTTCGTGCACCAGCTGGCCGCCTTCGATGACAAACAACCGGTCGGCCACGTCCATCGCGAAGCTCAGCACCTGTTCGGACACGATGATGGTGATTTCACGCATCTTGCGAATCTCGTTGAGCGCCCGGGCGATGTCCTTGATGATGGACGGCTGTATGCCTTCGGTCGGTTCGTCCAGCAGCAACACCTTGGGGTTGGTCACCAGCGCGCGGGCAATCGCCAGCTGCTGCTGCTGACCGCCCGAGAGGTTGCCGCCCTTGCGCTTGCGCATGTCGAACAGCACCGGAAACAGCGCATAAATTTCAGCGGGGATTTGTTTGTGACGCACGTTTTCCAGCCCGGTCTGGATGTTCTCCTCGACGGTCAGTGTCGGGAAAATCATGCGACCCTGAGGCACATAGGCGACGCCCTTGGCCACGCGCTGGTAACTCTCGTCCTTGGAAATGTCCTTGCCGTCCACGGTGATGCTTCCGGACTTGAGCGGCAGAATGCCGATGAGCGACTTGAACAGCGTGGTCTTGCCCATGCCGTTGCGGCCCATGATGGCGACGGTTTCGTTTTTCTTCGCGCTGAAAGTAAGGCCGTGTAACGCCTCGCTTTGCCCGTAGCTGACATGAAGCTGGTTGACGTTGAGCATGGTTTTTCCTTAATGGCCCAGGTAGACGTCGATCACGCGCGGATCGGCCTGCACTTTTTCCATAGATCCTTCGGCCAGGATTTTTCCCTGGTGCATGACGGTCACCTTGTCGGCGATGCGTTTGACAAACTCCATGTCGTGTTCGATGACGATCATGGCGCGGCCCTTGCAAATGCGTTGCAGCAGTTCGGCCGTGAGTTCGCGCTCGCGCACGCTCATGCCGGCAATCGGCTCGTCCAGCATCAAGAGCTCGGGGTCTTGCATCAGCAACATGCCTATCTCCAGCCACTGCTTTTGTCCGTGCGAGAGCAGGCCGGCCTCGGTGTCGAGCTGCGCCTCCAGGCCGATCTCGGCGGCCACCGACTGCACCTGGCTCTTGACCTCTTCCGTGCGTTTGAAAAACAGGGCGCCGAAGACGCCGCGTCCGCGGGGGAACGACACCTCCAAATTTTGGAACACGCTGAGGTTTTCGTAGATCGAAGGTGTTTGAAACTTGCGGCCTATGCCAGCACGCACGATCTGGTATTCGGGCAGCCGGGTCATCTCGGTGTTCTTGAACTTGATGCGGCCGGCGCTGGCGCGGGTCTTGCCGCAGATCAGGTCCAGCAGCGTGGTTTTGCCGGCGCCGTTGGGGCCTATGATCACGCGCAGCTCGTTCTGGTCCACGTAGAGATTCAGGCTGTCTATGGCCTTGAAACCGTCGAAGGACACGGTGAGGTCTTCCACCGCGAGGACAAAATCAGTGTTGCTCATGGTTTTGTTCCGGGTTTATGTTTGCTGGCCGCGCAGGCCTGCGGGCAGGGTGGGCGATGCGCTGCTCACCGCGGGCGCCGATGGCGGTGCCGCCGGTGTTGTGGCCGACGGTGCCTTGCGCCGCGCAAAACGACTGGCCAGCCAGGGCTTGATGTGTTTGTTGTAGACGCCGGCCAGTCCGTCGGGGAAGGCCAGCACCACACCGAGAAACATGGCGGCCATCAGGAACAGCCAGAGGTCGGGGAAACTTTCGGAGAAATAGGTCTTGCCGAAGTTGACCAGCAGCGCGCCGTAGACCGCGCCTACCAGCGACATGCGCCCGCCGACGGCGGCAAAAATCACCATCTCGATGGATGGCACGATGCCGACCAGCGAGGGTGACATGAAGCCCACCTGCAAGGTGAACATCGCGCCGCCCATGGCCGACAACATGGCCGCCAGACAGAAGGCGAAGATGCGGAACATGGCAACGTCGTAACCCGAGAAACGCACACGGTCTTCCTTGTCGCGCATGGCCAGCAACAGCGTGCCCAGCTTGCTGCGTTGTATCCAGGCGCATAACACGATGGAGGCCAGCAGCAGGCCGCAGGTGAGGAAGTACAAGATGTACTTGGCGCTGTCGGTGCGGGTGTCCCAGCCCATCAGGGTTTTGAGGTCGGTCATGCCGTTGACGCCACCGGTGTAGCCCTGCTGGCCGATGATGAGCACGGTCAGGATCAGGGCCACGGCCTGGGTGATGATGGCGAAGTAGACACCGCCCACGCGGCGTTTGAACATGGCGTAACCGATGATGAAGGCCAGCACGGTGGGCACGACCAGGATCAGCAGCAGGGTCAGCGGGAAGGACTGGAAGGGCGTCCACCAGATCGGCAGCGCGGTGATCTGGTTCCAGTCCATGAAGTCGGGAATGCCCGGGGTGGACTGGATCTTGGTGGTGATGGGGTCGCTGGCCTCGAGCTTCAAAAACATCGCCATGCCGTAACCGCCCAGGCCGAAGAACACGCCCTGGCCCAGGCTCAACACGCCGCCGTAACCCCAGAGCATCACCAGGCCCAGGGCGACAAAGGCATAACTCAGGTATTTGCCGACCAGGTTCAGGCGGAACAGGTCCAGGCTCAGGGGAAAAACCAGCAGCAGAACCAGCGCCAGCAGCAGCACGCTGCCCAGGCCATTGCGTTCTATCCATTGTTGGAGGTGCTTCATGAAAAACTCCGTTTGTCTGGGGTGGGGATAAACATCTCAGCGCCTGACCTTGGAGGCAAACAGCCCTTGCGGACGCAGCATCAGGATGGTCACGATGGCCATCAGGGTCAGCACCTTGGCCGTGGAGCCGGTCATGAAGAACTCGGCAATCGACTGCGTCTGCGCAATGCCAAAGGCCGAGACCACCGTGCCCAGCAGGCTGGCCGCGCCGCCGAAGGTGACCACCAGGAAGGCATCGACGATGTAAAGCGAGCCGCTGGTCGGGCCAGTCGAGCCTATGGTGGTGAAGGCCGCGCCGGCCACACCGGCGATGCCGCAGCCGATGGCAAAAGTCAGGCGGTCGGTCTTTTTGGTGTTGATGCCGGTGGCGTTGGCCATCACCCGGTTGGCAACCGTGGCGCGCACGCGCAGGCCCCAGCGTGATTTATGCAGCGCGATCAGCACGCCGCCGGTCACCACCGCGGTCAGCGCCATGACGAACATGCCGTTGATGGGAATGTCCAGGCCTTCGGACGGTGACCAGGAGCCCATGAGCCAGTCGGGCAAGGTCGGGCTGACCTCCTTGGCGCCGAAGGCGGTGCGAAAGATTTGCTGCATGCCCAGCGACAGGCCCCAGGTGGCGAGCAGGGTGTCCAGCGGGCGTTTGTAGAGGTGGCGGATAAAAGCCCATTCGGCGAGCCAGCCGGCAGCAAAAGCGAAGGCGAAAGCCGCGACGATGGCGAAGGGAAAGTAGGCTTGCACAAAACCGGGCGCATAGGTTTCGGACAGGTGCGAGAACAGGTAGATGGTGTAAGCGCCTATGGTCATGAACTCGCCATGCGCCATGTTGATCACACCCATCTGGCCAAAAATGATGGCCAAACCCAGTCCCATGAGCAGCAGCACGGAGAACAGGCTCAGGCCCGCAAAGCCCTGCATCAGGAAGATGTTGAGCGTTTCAGAAAGTGTCATGGCGGCTCCGGGTGCGGCAGGTATGAAAGAGAGGCAGTGCGTGTGCTGCAAGCCCCTGCCGGCTCACCTCGCCATCGGGTGGGAGCGAGCCGGTCAGGGGCCAGGGTCTTACTGGTAACCCTTGGGGAAAGGATTGGGCTCGATCAGCGCCGGCGACTCGGACACCAGCTTGAACTGGCCGTCGCTCTGCGCCAGGCCGATGCGGGCCTTGCTCCACAGGTGGTGGTTGTCGTGCACCTTGACGTAACCTTCGGGCGCGGTTTTTAGCTCGATACCGGCGGAGGCGGCGGCGATTTTGTCCACGTCAAAACTGCCGGCTTTCTCGACCGCCGCTTTCCACAGCCAGGGGCCCAGGTAGGCGGCCTGCGTCACGTCGCCAATCACTGCATCCTTGCCGTATTTGGCCTTGAAGGCCGTGACAAAAGCCTTGTTGTTCGGGTTGTCCAGCGACTGGAAATACTTCATGGAGGCGTAAAAGCCGTTCATGTTTTCGCCGCCTATGCCCAGCACCTCGTCTTCGGTCACCGAGATGGTCAGCAGAAACTGCTTGGCGGCCGTGACACCCGCGGCCTTGAGTTGTTTGTAGAAAGCCACGTTGGAGCCACCGACCACGGCGATAAAAATGCAGTCGGGTTTGGCCACCTTGATCTTGTTGATCAGCGAGTTGAAATTGGTGTGGCCCAGTGGGTAATACTCTTCGCCGACGACTTTGCTGCCGCTCAGGTGGCTTTCGATGTGCTTGCGGCCTATCTTCATCGAGGTGCGCGGCCAGATGTAGTCGGAGCCGACCAGGAAGAAGGTCTTGGCTTTTTTCTCTTTAGCCGCCCAGTCCAGGCCGTAGAGGATTTGCTGCGTGGCTTCCTGACCGGTGTAAATCACGTTTTTGCTCTGCTCCAGGCCTTCGTAAAAGGTCGGGTAATACAGCATGCCGTTTTCTTTTTCAAAAATCGGCAGTACGGCCTTGCGCGAGGCCGAGGTCCAGCAGCCGAACACGGCGGCGACCTTGTCGTTGACCAGCAGCTTCTTGGACTTCTCGGCGAAGGTGGGCCAGTCGGAGGCGCCGTCTTCCTTGATGACCTTGATCTTGCGACCCAGCACACCGCCCATGGCATTGATCTGGTCGATCGCCAGTTGCTCGGCCTGGATGGAGCCGGTCTCGGAAATCGCCATGGTGCCGGTGGCGGAGTGCAACTGGCCCACGGTGACTTCGGTGTCGGTGACGGCCAGTTTGCTGGTGTTGACCTTGGCGGTCGGGAAGGGCTGCGCCTGCGCCCAGAGCGGCAAACCCGCCAGGGGCAGGGCGGCGGCCATGCCCTGCACGAGGCGGCGGCGGTTGATAAAAGAAGGTGTATCGCGATCGTCGTTTGGCATGCTGGGTTCCTGCGGTTGATGAAAAGGTGAAGGGCTGCGTTGGTTCAGCTGGATCATGTTTGCAAAGGCGCCGCGTCCCCATACGTCAATCAACGTAGTCGCCCGCCTTGCCGCAATGCACCAGATGCGGGCACACTTCTTGCGAACCCGGTTGCAGGCGGCTTGCAGACCTGTTGCAGCCCTTCGCCGGAGAGCGCCCTTGACCATTGCCACACAAAAAATATTTCGCATACGCCGCGAATACAACGCCTGGGTCGCCGACGAATCGATTGAGGACTACGCCTTGCGTTACACGCCGCGCGGCTTTCGCAAGTGGTCGGAATGGCGCGTCGGCAACACCGCTTTTGGTGCGGTTTCTTTTCTCGCGCTGGAGGCCATAGGCGGCGCGATTGCGCTGAACTACGGCTTCACGAATGCCTTGTGGGCCATCCTGGTCGTCGGGCTGATCACCTTTCTGACCGGCCTGCCCATCAGTTATTACGCGGCGCGTTATGGCGTGGACATGGACTTGTTGACGCGCGGGGCCGGCTTTGGCTACCTCGGCTCGACCATCACCTCGCTGATCTACGCCAGTTTCACCTTCATCTTTTTCGCGCTGGAGGCGGCCATCATGGCGCTGGCGCTGCAGATGTACCTGGCCATCCCGATTGCCTGGTGTTACGTGATCAGCGCCGTGGTGATCGTGCCCCTGGTGGTTCGCGGCATCACGCTGATCTCGCGGCTGCAGATGTGGACACAGCCGCTGTGGGGTGTGTTGCTATTGCTGCCCTACCTGGCCGTGCTCTGGAAAAATCCTCAGGCATTTTTTGACTTCACCGGCTTGACCGGCCGCAGCTCGGGCAGCAGCGAGTTCGATCCGCTCATGTTTGGTGCGGCGGCAACGGTGGCGTTCTCGTTGGTGGTGCAGGTGGGCGAGCAGGTGGACTTTTTGCGCTTCCTGCCCGAAAAAACCCACGCCAACCGAAAACGCTGGTGGGCTGCCGTGCTGCTGGCCGGGCCGGGCTGGATCGTGTTGGGCATGCTGAAAATGTTGGGCGGCGCCTTCCTCGCCTTTTTGGTGCTTCAGCAGGAGCTGCCGGCGTCCAGGGCGATGGAGCCGACCCAGATGTACCTGGCCGGCTTCGCCTATGTGTTCAGCAACCCGGCCTGGGTGCTGGCGGCTACAGTGATCTTCGTGGTGGTGTCTCAGCTCAAGATCAACCTGACCAACGCCTATGCCGGCTCGCTGGCCTGGTCCAACTTCTTCGCGCGTTTGACACACAGCCATCCCGGCCGCGTGGTGTGGCTGGTGTTCAACGTGGCCATCGCGCTGCTGCTGATGACGCTGGATGTTTTTTCCGCGCTCGAAAAGGTGCTGGGGCTGTATGGCAATGTGGCGATTGCCTGGGTCGGTGCGCTGGTCGCCGACCTGGTCATCAACAAGCCGCTGGGCCTGAGCCCGAAAGGCATCGAGTTCAAACGGGCGCATTTGTACGACATCAACCCTGTGGGCCTGGGGTCCATGCTGCTGGCGGCCACGGTCGCGGTGGTGGCCTACACTGGCGCCATGGGTCCGCAGGCCGAGGCCTTTTCACCCTTTATTGCCCTTGGTTTGGCATTGCTGTTGTCGCCGCTGCTGGCCTGGCTGACGAAGGGACGTTATTACATCGCCCGCCAGCCCGAGGCCATGGGCGCGCCGGGTCAGAGGGTGCGCTGCCATGTGTGTGAAAACGCCTTCGAAGCCGAAGACATGGCGAGCTGCCCGGCCTACGGCGCACCCATTTGCTCGCTGTGCTGCACCTTGGAGTCGCGCTGCCACGACCGCTGCAAGACAGGCTCGCGCGCCGCCGAACAGGCCGAAC
Organism: Polaromonas potterensis; assembly: GCF_033446725.1. Taxonomy (NCBI): domain Bacteria; kingdom Pseudomonadati; phylum Pseudomonadota; class Betaproteobacteria; order Burkholderiales; family Comamonadaceae; genus Polaromonas; species Polaromonas potterensis. Next base: position 152,192 of record NZ_JAWQLX010000004.1, read on the forward strand.
AGTTTCTCGGCATGTTGCTGCCCAGCGCGCTGTCGAGGCGGGTCAATTTTCGTGTGGGCCACTACCTGGTCGTGATGTTGTCGCTGTGCGCGTTGTTGGCCACGGTGATGGGCATGGTGTACACGCAGGAGGCGGCCCTGCCTTTTTCCGCCGATCCGAGTGGCATGTTGCGCTCGGCTTTGGTGAAAGTGTTTGCCATGCTGCTGCTGATCATCGCCGTCTGCAGCTGGTGGGTGGTGCTGGGCAGCGAAAGCCGGCGCATGGCGCAGGACGAGTCGAACCGGCAGAACCAGTTGCTCTCGCGCGAGATAGCGGCGCACCAGCGCACCGACGCCGCGCTGCAAACCGCCAAGGAGCTGGCCGAGTCCGCCAACCAGGCGAAGACGCGTTATGTGGCCGGCATGACACACGAGCTGCGCACGCCACTCAACAGCATCCTGGGTTATTCGCAAATCCTGCTCAAAAGCGAGGCGCTGGCCCACATGCCGCGTGAGGCGGTGCAGACCATTCAGCGCAGCGGCGAGCATTTGCTGCAGCTGGTGGACGGCCTGCTGGACCTGGCCCGCATCGAGGCCGGGCGGCTGCGGCTGGAGCCCGTTCCCCTGCCCCTGCCTGACTTCCTGGAAGGGCTGGTCAGCATGGTGCGCCCGCAAGCCGAGGCCAAGGGGGTGGACTTCATCTACAGCCACAGCGGCCGCATGCCGGCCTGGGTGCAGGCCGATGCCAAACGTCTGCGCCAGATCATCATCAACCTGCTGAGCAATGCGGTGCGTTTCACCGACAGCGGCAGCGTGACCCTGCATGTGGATTGCCGGCGCGAGGTGATCCGCTTTGACGTGGTGGACACTGGCATAGGCATTGCGCCGCAGGACCAGCAGCGCATCTTTTTACCCTTCGAGCGCGGCGCTGCGGGTCGCCGCCGCGGTGACCCGGGGACCGGTCTGGGCCTGACCATCACGGGTTTGCTGACCGCCTTGATGGGCTGCGACCTGGCCCTGCAAAGCACGCCGGACAAAGGCAGCACTTTCAGCGTGCGGCTCTACCTGCGCGAGATCGACGACCCCGGCCCGCTGGCCGATCCGCCCCAGCAGATCGCCGGTTTCTTCGGCCAACGCAGGACGCTGCTGGTGGTGGACGACCAGCCGGTGCAGCGCCAGATGCTGGCCGGCATGCTCACGCCGCTGGGTTTTGAGATCAAGGAGGCCGCCAGCGGCCAGGAATGTATTGACAGCCTGAAAGACGAGGTGCCGGACGCCATCCTGCTCGACATCAGCATGGATGACATGGACGGCTGGCAGACCGCCACGCAGATACGCCGCCAAGGGTATGAGCGTGTGCCCATCATCGTGGTGTCGGCCAATGTGTTTGAAAACCAGCCATCGCGCTTGAAAGCCGCGGGCTGCCAGGCTTTTGTTGGCAAGCCGGTGCTGGAGTCCGAGCTGATGGCCGCCCTGCAGCGCCACCTGGGGCTGGCGTGGGTCACGTCCGTCGTCTCGCCGGTGCTGCTGCCGGCCGGCCCGGCTGATGTACTCCTCCCCTTGCCGGAAGAAGCCCGCGCCGGACTGATCCGGCTGGTGCACCTGGGCCATGTGCACGGCCTGCACCGCCTGCTCGACCGTGTGACGGCGCAAGACCCGGCGCTCGCCGCCAGCTGCACCCGGCTACGCGGCTACGTCAGCCGCTGCGAGCTGGAGCTGCTGCTCGACCATTTGATGGAGGGCGCTGATGCTTGAAGACGCCGATGAACAACGCCCGGTGGTGCTGGTGGTCGACGACGCCCCCAGCAGCCTGGGCATGTTGTGCGACACGCTGGAAGGCGAGGGTTATACCGTGCTGGTGGCGCGGGACGGTGACGCCGCGCTGCAGCGTTTGGAGCTGGTGGTGCCCGATGCCATCCTGCTCGATGCCGTCATGCCCGGCTTGTCGGGCTTCGACACCTGCCGGCAGATCAAGGCCAACCCGGCCTTGGCGCATATTCCGGTGATTTTCATGACGGGGCTGTCGGAGACGCCGCACGTGCTGGAAGGTTTTGCCTGTGGTGGCGTGGACTATGTGGTCAAGCCGCTGCGTGCGCAGGAGGTGGTGGCGCGCCTGCACACCCACACCCGCAATGCGCGCATGACCCGGCTGGCGCGCGAGGCCGTGGACGTGGCCGGCTTTGGCGTGTTGCTGGTCGACGCGCGCGGGCGTGTTGCCTGGCGCTCGCCGCAGGCGGCCTTGTGGCTGCAAACCATGGATGACGGGGCGGTCGAGGGGCGTTTGCCCGAGCCGGTGTATGCCGCGCTAGCCGGTGACACGGATCAGGTCTTCGTCAGCCTGGCCGGTGTGTCTTTGTCGGTGCGCAACATGGGCCGGGTCGGCATCGGCGAAACCATGCTGCTGCTGGAGCAACGCAGTGCCAATGCCGCAGCACCCTCGCGCCTGGCCCAGGCCGCGCTGACGCTGCGCGAAACCGAAGTTTTGTCCTGGCTGGCCAAGGGCAAAACCAACCGGGATATCGGCGACATCCTGGGCATGAGCCACCGCACGGTGAACAAACATCTGGAACACATTTTTGAAAAACTCGGGGTCGAGACCCGCTCGGCCGCTGCGGCGCTGGCGACCGGCTATATGCGCTGAGCCGGGAAAAACCCTGAATTTCCGATTTTTATGAATGAAATTGGCCTCTGGCCCTTTCTGGACGGGCGCAAGCAGCTATTAAATCAGTAGCGATTGAGTCAGGGGCTGGCTTGCCTACAATTCAGTGTGGTGTTTCACGCTATCGGGCGCATAAAACCGCGTCTTTTCCCCCAGTGCAGCGTTGCAAATCCTCGCAATAGTGGGACTATTGCTGTGGTTTGCGCCTTGCCCTGAGGAAAAAGCCATCGGTTTTATTTGCGCCCGCAAGCATGAAACACCACACTAGCAACCCAAGGAATTTCCCGACATGAGCATCAAAAGCGACAAATGGATACGCCACATGGCCGAGACCACCGGCATGATCTCCCCCTTCGAGCCGGGCCAGATCCGCGAAAGCGAAGGCAAAAAAATCATCAGCTACGGCACCAGCAGCTACGGCTACGACATCCGCTGCGCGCCTGAGTTCAAGGTCTTCACCAACATCCACAGCACGGTGGTGGACCCGAAAAACTTCGATGAAAAGAGTTTTGTCGATTTCCACGGCGACAGCTGCATCATTCCGCCCAACAGCTTCGCGCTGGCCCGCACCCTGGAGTACTTCCGCATCCCGCGCAATGTGTTGACCATCTGCCTGGGTAAAAGCACGTACGCGCGCTGCGGCATCATCGTCAACGTCACGCCCTTCGAGCCCGAGTGGGAAGGTTATGTGACCCTGGAGTTTTCCAACACCACACCGTTGCCCGCCAGGATTTATGCGGGTGAGGGCTGCGCTCAGGTCTTGTTCTTTGAAAGCGACAAGGACGATGTCTGCGAAGTCAGCTACAAAGACCGTGGCGGCAAGTACCAGGGGCAGGTGGGGGTGACACTGCCCAAGGCCTGATCCGTCGGCTGACGGATGGTCAGTGGCGGACGCTGGCGAGAAGCGTCCGCCTTTTAGCTTGAGTGAATCGGCTCAGGGCTTGACGCCCTGCGGCCGGCTCGCAAACCCGCTCATGTATTTGATGGCGTCACCAATGGTGTCGCGCCAGACCGACCATTCATGATCGCCGTCGATGACGCGGAACTCCACCAGCTTGGGCTGGTACTCGAACAGTTTCTGGAACAGCCCGGCCGAGTGGTAGGCGATCGAGAAGGTGTCGTGGTCACCGCTGTTGATGTACATCGGCACCACCATCTTGCGGCTTTTGTAGGCCTCCCAGCTGGCGGGGTAGTTCAGGCTTTCCCACGAGGCCTGATCGAACTTTCCGTCCTTCTGGAACGGTGGCACCCGCATGGCAGACGAGTGCGCTGGCGGCGTGGGTGCGTAAATCGCCGGGCTCAAGGCAGCGGCGGAGATGAATAATTCGGGGTATTTGAAAACCGCGTTCACCGTGCCAAAACCGCCGGCGGACAGGCCGGCGATCATGCGGCCTTCACGCGCCGTGATGGTCCGAAAGCCCGCATCGATGTGCGGAATCAGCTCCTTGATCAGTGCGGTTTCGGCCTTGTCCTTGTTGCCGTCCACCCACCAGCTGGTGCCACCGCCTGGCATCACGATGATGGCGGGTTGCACACGGCCTTCCTTGATCAGGCCATCCATGGTGGCTTGCACCTGGCCTTTGACCAGCCATTCGTTGTGGTCGCCGCCGTTGCCGTGCAACAGGAAAAGAACGGGGTAACGCAGCCGGCCACTTTCATACCCATCGGGCAGGTAGATGGTGTAGCGGTACTCCGCATTCAGGGCCTTCGAGTTGAAGGACCGGCTGGTGACCTCGCTCGCCAGGGACAGTTGTCCCGTGCTGACCACCAGTGCCAGCAAGCACCAGCCCAGCAGTTTGCGAATGGATTTGAACGCCATCACTGTCTCCTTGTTTATGTGATGGCGAGTATCGGGCAATCTGCAGGCGGGGGGAACGGATGTCCGGGGCCAAGGCCTTGCGGACCGGCTTGCAAGCGTCGCACAGGCGACTTGCCGCGGCCGGCAAGTTCGCCGCGTACCGGCTTACTTGACCAGCAGGACGGGAATCTCGCTGTCGGTCACCACGCGTTGGGCGACGCTGCCCATCACGGCCCGGCCCAGCAGGCCGTGGCCATGGGTGCCCATGACGATCAGGTGTGTTTTCTCCCGCTTGGCGGCCCGCAGGATTTCAGCGGTTGGCGAGCCCACCACGGCCAGGGTTCGAAACGCGATCTTGTGACGCTTGAGGAATTTTTCGATGGGGCTCAACACCTTTTGCGACTCGTCGGCATGGTAGGCATTGACAGTGGCTGCGCCCAGCATGGTTTTCACGCGCCCGGGAACGGGGGCCTGCACGTTGACCACGATCACTTCGCCTTCGGGGCCGGCCAGGCCCTCGTGGGTGACGAGGAAGGCCAGGGCCTTTTTGGTGTATTGGCTGCCGTCGGCGGCGAAGAGAATTCTCATGTCGGTTTCCTTGGTAAAAAAGCGCTGAATCGTTAATCAATCGTTAATCAATCGTTAATCGCGAGTGTTGTCTCTGATGCGCCAAGCCAGTGTGAGTTCACTCATGCGAAGCCCGTGCAGGAGAGAGTCGCCAGTTCATGTCGGCGGCTGCCGCGACCTTGGACACCATTTTTGATGGATGTCCTCTTGCAGGCGGCTTAACGCAAGACCAGCACCGGGATGCTGCTGTGTGTGAGCACATGCTGGGTTTCACTTCCCAGCAGCAGGCGCTTGATGCCTTTGCGGCCATGCGAGGCCATGACGATGAGGTCACACTTGTGTTTTTTGGCGGCGGCCAGGATGGCTTCGGCCACCAGGTCGGACCGCGTGATCACGGCCTTGGCCTTGACACCAGCCGCTTGCGCCGTCTGCTGCACGGCATCCACAATCGCCTGGCCGTCGTCGGCCCATTTTTTTTCGATGCGGCCGACGTCTTCGTTCGAAATGGTCACGCCGCCTTCGAAATAAGTCATCGGATAACGCGGCACGACGTTCAGTACCACCAGGCTGGCGTCGGTGGCACCGGCTAGCCCGATCGCGCTGCGAACCGCTTTCTTCGACAAGGTGGAGCCATCGGTGGCGACAAGAATACGTTGGTACATGGCGTTTTCCTCATTCTCCAATTAACGGGTGTTCAGTTTAGGGCCTGTACATCGGCTTTGGGTTGATCCAGGTCAACTGCGCGGGTCGCCGCGCTGGTTAGCCTAGTGCCATGCAAACTGCCAATTTCTTCGAAGGCGTAGTCCCGGCGGCGGTGCCGCCCGCAGACAGGGCGCGCTGGGCGGTGTTGGACGACCCCGCCGAATGGACAAGCTTCAGCCGGCCCGTGGCCGGTAGTGACGGCTGGCTGGAGTCTTACCTGGCCATCGACGGCATGCACTGTGTGGCCTGCTCGCTCACGGTCGAGCAGGCACTGGGTGGTTTGCCCGGCGTGGACGCGGTCCAGGTCAATGGCGCGACGGCCACGGCGCGCCTGGTGTGGCAGCCGGCGCACAGCCGCCCCTCGGACTGGATGGCGGCGCTGCAGCGTGCCGGTTATGCGGCGCTGGCCGCGGGGGACCTGTTGTCGGCGGCGCCACGCCTGCAAGCCCAACGGTTGCTCTTGTGGCGCTGGCTGGTGGCGGGGTTTTGCATGATGCAGGTGATGATGTATGCCGCGCCGGCCTATCTGGCGGCACCCGGCGAGATCAGCCCTGACGCGCAGGCCTTGTTGCGCTGGGCCTCCTGGGTGTTGACGCTGCCGGTGTTGCTGTTTTCCTGCTGGCCTTTTTTTGCAGCGGCGCTGCGTGACCTGCGCCATCAACGCATAGGCATGGATGTGCCGGTGAGCCTGGGCATCCTCATCGCGTTTGGCGCCAGCACGGCTGCCACCTTCGAGCCGGCCGGGCTGCTGGGCGCGGAGGTCTGGTACGACTCGGTGACCATGTTTGTGTTTTTCCTGCTGTCCGGGCGCCTGTTGGAGCAGCGCCTGCGTGATCGCACGGCGGGTTCGCTGGAAGCGCTGATGCGCAGGTTGCCCGACAGCGTGGAGCGGCAGGATGCGGACGGCGAATTCCGGCGCGTGGCGGTACGCAGCCTGGCCACCGGTGATGTGGTTCGTGTGTTGCCGGGGGGGGTGATTCCCGCAGACGGCCGCGTGGCCATCGGTGAAAGCCGGGTGGACGAAGCCCTGCTGACCGGCGAGTCCACGCCGCTGCGGCGTGGCCCGGGCAGCGCGGTGATTGCCGGCAGCCACAACCTGAGCGGCTTGTTGCTGGTGCGGGTGGAGCGTGTCGGCCCCGACACCCGGTATGCCGGCATTGTGGCGCTGATGGAGCAGGCCTCGGTGCAGAAACCGCAGCTGGCGCAGATCGCCGACCGCATCGCCAGCCCTTTCCTGCTGCTGGTGCTGCTGGCCAGTGCGGGCGCCGCCGCATGGTGGTGGCCGGTGGACCCGGCCCATGCCATCGGCGTGGCCGTGGCCGTGCTGATCGTCACCTGCCCCTGCGCCTTGTCGCTGGCCACGCCGGCTGCGACACTCGCGGCGGCCGGCACACTCGCGCGCCAGGGGGTGATGGTGCGCCGTCTGCAGGCGCTGGAAGCCTGCGCCGCGGTGGACACCGTGGTCTTCGACAAAACCGGCACCTTGACCGAAGACCGCATGAAGGTGATCAGGACCACCACGGCGCCGGGTGGTGACCCGGCCGGCCTGGGTGAACTGGCGGCCGCGCTGGCCCAACATTCCTTGCATCCGGTGTCCCGCGCCGTCGCCGACAGTTTCCTGCCGGGCGGCTGGACCGTCACCGAGGTGAAAGAGGTCGTGGGCCGCGGGCTGCGGGGTCGGGTGGGCAAGGCCGGCGGCTGTGCGCCACGCTGGCTGTTTCTGGGCTCGGCGGAGTTCTGCCGGGCCCCGGCCACCGACCGGCTGGTGATGGGCCCGCAGGTGCACCTGGCCGATGAAAAAGGCTGGCTGGCCAGCTTCGCGCTCGACGAAGCCTTGCGCGCCGATGCTGTTCCCGCGGTGGATGCCTTGCACAAGCTGGGATGCCGGGTTCAATTACTCTCCGGCGACCAGCACCAGGCGGTCAACCGGCTGGCCTGGCGCGCCGGCATCACCTGGTGTTATGGCGAACGTTCGCCGGAGGGCAAGCTGGACCATGTGCGTCAACTGCAGGCGCAAGGCCATTGCGTGGCCATGGTGGGCGACGGCATGAACGACGGGCCGGTGCTGGCCCGCGCGGACGTGTCGGTGGCCATGGGACAAGCTGTGCCGCTGGCGCAGGCGAAGTCCGACTTTGTGGTGCTGGGTGGCCAGCTGTCGGCCGTCGCCACGCTGCTGCAACTGGCGCGTCGCACACGCAGCGTGGTGCGCCAGAACCTGTGCTGGGCCGCTTTGTACAACGCCGTGTGTGTGCCGCTGGCGGTGCTGGGTTTCATGCCGCCCTGGCTGGCTGGCCTGGGCATGGCCGGCAGTTCACTGTTGGTGGTGTTGAACTCGGCGCGGCTGGCCCGCACCCCGGCGCCGCATTGAGATGGACATTCTTTTTTTACTGATTCCCTTGTCGGTGGTGCTGGCGCTGATGATTATTGCGGCGCTGGGCTGGGCCGTCTGGCGCGGCCAGTTTGAAGCGATGGAGCAGGAAGCCGAGCGCATTCTGCACTCCGATTGATTTGTATCAACTGAGCGCCGTGCCCCGGCGCGGACACTGGGAGCGTCTAGAAAAAGGTGCTTCATGAATCCTTCCCCAACCCCCGCCGCCATTTACCACGACACTGCGGTGCGGCAGTTTGCCCTGATGTCCGTGGTCTGGGGCGTGGTCGGCATGCTGGTCGGTGTCATCATCGCCTCGCAGCTGGCCTGGCCCGAACTCAACCTCGGTGTGTCCTGGCTCAGTTACGGCAGGCTGCGGCCCTTACACACCAACGCGGTGATTTTTGCTTTTGGTGGTTGCGCGCTGATGGCCACCAGTTTTCATGTGGTGCAGCGCACCTGCCAGGTCCGGCTGTTCGCGCCCGCGCTGGCCTCTTTTGTGTTCTGGGGCTGGCAGGCCGTCATTGTGGGCGCGGTCATCAGCCTGCCGCTGGGTTACACCTCGGGCAAGGAATACGCCGAGCTGGAGTGGCCGATTGACATCCTGATCACCGCGGTCTGGGTCGCCTACGCGATTGTGTTTTTCGGCACCATAGGTATGCGCAAGGTGCGTCACATTTATGTGGCCAACTGGTTTTACGGCGCCTTCATCATTGCCGTGGCGCTGCTGCACATCGTCAACAGCGCGGCCATTCCCGCCGGCTGGATGAAAAGTTATTCGGCCTATGCCGGCGTGCAGGACGCGATGGTGCAGTGGTGGTACGGCCATAACGCGGTGGGCTTTTTTCTCACCGCAGGTTTTCTCGGAATGATGTATTACTACATCCCCAAACAGGCCGGCCGGCCGGTGTACTCCTACCGCCTGTCCATCGTCCACTTCTGGGCGCTGATCTTCACCTATATGTGGGCGGGTCCGCACCATCTGCACTACACCGCGCTGCCTGACTGGACACAATCCATTGGCATGGTGTTTTCGCTGATCCTGCTGGCGCCCAGCTGGGGCGGCATGATCAACGGTGTCATGACGCTGTCGGGCGCCTGGCACAAGTTGCGCACCGACCCCATCCTGCGTTTCCTGATTGTGGCCTTGTCCTTCTATGGCATGGCGACCTTCGAGGGGCCCATGATGTCGATCAAGACCGTCAACGCCCTGAGCCACTACACCGACTGGACGATCGGCCACGTACACGCCGGTGCGTTGGGCTGGGTCGGGTTCATCACCATGGGATCGCTCTATTACCTGATCCCGCGCTTGTACGGCCGCACCGAGATGCACAGCATCAAGGCGATCGAAGTGCACTTCTGGATGGCGACCCTGGGCGTGGTGTTGTATATCGCCGCGATGTGGATTGCCGGCGTGATGCAAGGCCTGATGTGGCGTGCGGTCAACACCGACGGCACGTTGACCTACACCTTTGTGGAAAGTGTGAAAGCCACTTACCCCTATTACGTGGTGCGCCTGATAGGTGGCCTGCTCTACCTGGGCGGCATGCTGCTCATGGCCTGGAACGTCTGGATGACCGTGAGATCGCGCCGCGCCGTCAGCGCGACTATCCCCGCGACCCTTGCTGTCCCCGCCTGAGGAAATCACCATGAGTTCGAACACGCCAAAAACCGGCTTCTCGCACGAGAAGATCGAAACCAACAACTTTTTGATGATTGTGCTGATCCTGCTGGTCGTCGCCATAGGCGGCCTGGTGGAAATCGTGCCGCTGTTTTTCCAGAAGTCGACCACCCAGGTGATCTCAGGCATGTTGCCGCCGACCACCCTGCAGGTGCTGGGCCGGGACATCTATGTGCGTGAAGGTTGCTACAACTGTCACTCACAGATGATTCGTCCGTTTCGGGCTGAGACCCTGCGTTACGGCCACTATTCGGTGGCCGGCGAATTTGTCTACGACCATCCCTTCCAGTGGGGCAGCAAACGCACCGGACCCGACCTGCACCGCGTGGGCGGCAAATACAGCGACGAGTGGCACCGTATCCACCTGAACAATCCGCGCGACCTGGTGCCCGAGTCGAATATGCCGGCCTACCCTTGGCTGGAGAAGTCGACCTTGAATGCGAGCGAGGCCGCCACCCATTTGCGCGCCTTGCGCCGTGTCGGCGTGCCCTTTGGCGACGCGCAAATTGCCTCGACCGCCGCCGACGTCCAGGGAAAAAACGAGATGGATGCGCTGGTGGCCTACCTGCAGTCACTCGGCCTCGCGCTGAAATAGGGAGATCCCCATGGATATCACCACCTTGAGAATCGCAGCCACCTTGGCCTCCTTCATCACTTTCATCGGCATCCTGGTCTGGGCCTTTTCGCGCCGGCATGCGCAGGGCTTTGACGAAGCCGCCCGATTGCCTTTCGAGCAGGATTGAGAAAACACCATGAGCGATTTTTTCAGCGATTTCTGGTCGCACTACGTCACTTATTTGTCGCTGCTCAGCATCGGGGCTTGTGGCCTGCTGCTCTGGCTGACCGCACGCGGACGCACAGCCGGCGCCGCGGACAACACCACCGGCCACGTCTGGGACGAAGATTTGCGCGAGATGAACAACCCCATGCCGCGCTGGTGGATGGGCTTGTTTGTGCTCACCATTGTGTTTTCGCTGGCTTACCTGGTGGCTTACCCGGGGCTGGGCACCTACCCGGGTGAACTGGGATGGAGCACGGAGGGTGAATACGCCAAGGACATGGCCAAGGCGGATCGCGAGCTGGCGCCGGTGTATGCCGCCTACGCGGCCCTGCCTGCCGAGGAAGTGGTTGCTGACCCGAAAGCCATGGCCATCGGCGAGCGGCTTTTTCTCAACAACTGCGCGCAGTGCCATGGCTCCGACGCACGCGGCAGCAAGGGTTTTCCGAACCTGACTGACAGCGACTGGTTGTACGGTGGATCGCCCGAAAAAATCCGGGAAAGCATACACCTAGGCCGCACCGGCGTGATGCCGCCCATGGCCGCCGCCGTGGGCACGCCCGATGACGTGAAAAACGTCGCCAACTACGTGCTCAGCCTGTCCGGCAGTCCGCACGATTCGCTGCGGGCCGGCCTGGGCAAAGCCAAGTTCAATGCCTGTGCGGCCTGCCACGGTGTCGGCGGCGTGGGCAACCTCGCGCTGGGTGCGCCCCGGCTCAACGACAAGGTGTGGCTGCACGGTTATGGGCAGGAGGCCATCATGGCCATCATCAACACCGGCAAGACCAGTGCGATGCCGGCGCAACAAGGGCGGCTGACCGAGGCGCAGATTCATGTGTTGGCTGCCTACGTCTGGGGCCTGTCCAACAAGCCGTCTGCGGCCCCCTGAGCCAGCCCATGCCAGAAGCTCCGTTGCCTGTACGCAAGGTTATTCCCATCGCTGTGGCGCAGGAGGGGGAGGGCGGCCTGTACGCCGCGCATCAGAAGATTTATCCGCGCAGTGTCCGCGGCCTGTTTGCGCGCTGGCGCTGGGCCATGGTGTGGCTGACCCAACTGGTGTTTTACGGCTTGCCCTGGCTCGAATGGGGCCAGCGCCAGGCGGTGTTGTTCGACCTGGGCGCACGGCGGTTTTACATTTTCGGGTTGGTGCTGTACCCGCAGGACCTGATCTACCTGACAGGGCTGCTGGTGGTTTCGGCGCTGGCCTTGTTTTTGTTCACCGCGGTGGCCGGGCGTTTGTGGTGCGGCTACGCCTGCCCGCAAACCGTGTACTCCGAGATGTTCCTGTGGGTGGAGCAAAAGATTGAGGGCAGCCGCATCGCACGCATGCGCCTGGACAAGGGGGGCGTTTCCGCCGACAAGCTGCTCAAGAAAGGGGCCAAGCACTTGGTCTGGCTGGGCATCGCGGTGTGGACGGGTTTCACCTTCGTCGGTTATTTCACGCCTGTCCGCGAACTTGGCATGGAATTCCTGCAGGCACGCATGGATTCCTGGGAAGTATTCTGGGTGTTTTTCTACGGTTTCGCCACCTATGGCAATGCCGGCTTCATGCGTGAGCAGGTGTGCAAATACATCTGTCCTTACGCACGCTTCCAGGGCGCAATGTTTGACCGCGACACACTCATCGTGAGTTATGACACGCTGCGCGGCGAGCCGCGCGGCCTGCACGCCAGAGGCAGCGATGCCAGGGCACAAGGCCTGGGCGACTGCGTCGATTGCGGCTTGTGTGTCCAGGTCTGCCCGACCGGCATCGATATCCGTGAAGGCCTGCAATACGAATGTATTGGCTGCGGCCTGTGTATAGACGCCTGCAACACCATGATGGACCGCCTGGCCGCGCCGCGTGGCCTGATCCGTTACGCCACACAAAACAGCATGGCTGCGCGCTGGAGCCCCCGGCAGGTGGTGCGCCGCGTGTTGCGGCCGCGTGTGTTGCTTTACACCGGCGTGCTGGCGGTCTTGTGTTTTGGCCTGTTGGCCAGCCTGGTGTTGCGCACGCCGCTCAAGGTTGATGTGGTGCGTGACCGCGCTTCGCTGGCACGTATCACCGAAGGCGGGCAGCTTGAAAATGTGTACCGCCTGCAGATCATGAACGCGACCGAGCAACTGCAGCATTACCGTATTGAAGCGAGCGGCCTGGCGGACCTGAAGGTGTCGCCGGACCAACCTGTGGCGGTTGACGCGGCCCAGTCGCGCTGGGTGGCCGTGCGTTTGCAACTGCCTTACGGCAGTGCTGCGGCCGGTTCACACACCGTGTTTTTCGAGGTCTCGTCCGCCGACGGCAACGCGCGGGTGTCCGAAAAAGCGGTTTTCCTGGTACCCCGATGAACTTCAAGGACACAAGATGAACACTGACAACACTTGCACGCCAGAGGCGCCCTGGTGGAAGTTTCCGCTGGTCTGGATGGTGATTGCCGGGCCGGCGGCCGTGGTGGTTGCCGGTTTCGTCACGCTCTGGCTGGCGATTCGCACGCCCGATCCGGTGGTGGCCGGGGACTACTACCGCCAGGGCATCCGCATCAACCAGACCTTGGCCGACAGGGACAAGTCGCTGGCACCAGCGTTGCAGGGTCGCAACCACGCGGCCACACCGGCAGCCGCTGGGGGCCGCTAGGCGACCGGCCCCCGCCAGATCAAAGAAGGAGACACGTTAGATGTGGAAGAAAAAAATCATGATGATCCTGTGGCCGGCTTTCCTGATGGCCTGCCTGCTGGAGCTGCTGGTGTTTGCGCTGGTGGACCCGCGCGAGTTGCACTGGTCGGGCCAGCCGCTGGAGCTGTCCCGCCAGGGCGTGTACACCGCAGCTTTTTTCGCCTTCTGGCTGGTTTGCATGGCCTCCAGCACACTCACGGCGATGTTGGGCATGCCCTCGGCAGACGTGAATCGGGGGCCACGGCAATAACATCCAGCCGAATGGCGTCTGCTGTCGGGCTGGCTGTTCTGGAGGGGATTCGCTCCTCTATTGATAGCTGCTTGCGCCCAAAGGGCGGGGGCTACAGGCCTTTTTTATTAAAAAACTCTGTGGCGGTACCTTGGGCTCAAGTCCGCTGTCTTGCGCTGACCCACGCCGTATCCAGTGCGCAGGCGGCGTCCTTGTTCTGGCGTCGAGCACCCCGGCGGTAAGATCAAGGCATCGTTTCAGAACAAGACCTCTCCGTGCCTTACACCTCCTTCGGGCCTTCCTACCGGGCTGCCGTGCCGCAGCGTTCGGCAGCGCTGGCCCTGGCCGTGTTGGCCGCCTTGACCTTGCTGGCCTGTCTGGGCCTGGCGGCGGGCTGGCGCTCCGGCCTGGCCATGGCCGCGGTGGTGGCGCTGGCGCTGGCTACCGCCGTGCTCGCAGCTTTTCATGCGCGCCGCGAAGCGGTTCAGCGCCGCGCCAGCGGGCAAGCGCTGGATGGCGCCGCCGCGCGTTTGGCCGGTCTGCTGGATTCGGCCATGGATGCGATCATCACGGTGGACGGCGAGCAACGTATCGTCCTGTACAACCGGGCGGCTGAAAAAATCTTCGGCTGGCCCAGCCAGCAAGCCTTGGGCGAACGCCTGGAAACCTTGATGCCGGCGCGTTTTCGCGCGGGTCATGGCGAACATATCCAGCGGTTTTCCACCACCGGCACCACCTCGCGGCGCATGGGCGACGGCACCGTGCTTTATGGGCAACGCGCCAATGGCGAGGAGTTTCCGATGGAAGCCTCGATCTCCCAGCTTGAAACAGCCGAAGGCCGGCTCTTCACCGTGATCCTGCGCGACGTCACCGAGCGGGTGCGTACCCAGGAAGAACTGAGCGCTTTCGCCTCCGAGGCCCACGCGATTCTGGAAGGCGAAAAAACCCGCATCGCGCGCGAGCTGCACGACGAATTGGCGCAGTCCCTGACCGCACTCAAGATGGACACCATCTGGGTGCGCGACAAACTCCCTGGCGGCGAGTCCGTGGTCGCCGCCAAACTGGGTGACATGTTGCTCATGCTGGACACCACGGTGGCTGCCACGCGGCGCATCGCCGCCGACCTGCGGCCCTTGCTGCTGGACGACCTTGGTCTGGCGGCGGCCACCGAGTGGCTGGTCCAGAACTTCGGTCAGCGCACGGGTGTGGCCTGCACGCTGTCGGTGGACGAAGACGTGGAACTGCATGAACCTTATGCCACCGCGGTGTTTCGCATCGTGCAAGAGTCGCTGGCCAACGTGGCCAAACACGCCCAGGCTTCGCAGGTGGAAGTCCAGATCGACCGGATGCCGGGCGCGGTGGTGCTGCGGGTGCGTGACAACGGGCGCGGCTTTTTGCCGACCATGCCGCGCAAACCTTATTCCCTGGGCCTGATGGGCTTGCGCGAACGCACGCAACTGCTCAAGGGCACCATCACCATCCACAGCCAGCCGGGGCAGGGCACCTGTATCGACGTGCGTATCCCAGTGCTTGAAACAGGAGCCGCGTCTTGATCCGCATCGTGATCGCCGATGACCACGCCATCGTGCGTGAAGGCCTCAAACGTATTGTTTCTTCGGTCGACGGCCTGCAGGTGGTTGGCGAGGCGGCCGACGGCACCGAGGTCATGCAGCGGGTGCGTGAACTCAGCTTTGACGTCTTGATGCTGGATTTGTCCATGCCGGGGCGCAGTGGCATGGAGCTGATCCGGCTGGTGCGCGCCGAGAAACCCAAGCTGCGTATCCTGGTGCTGAGCATGCACCAGGAGCTGCAATACGCCGTGCGCGCCATCAAGTCCGGCGCCAGCGGTTACCTGACCAAGGAAAGTGCGCCG
Organism: Polaromonas potterensis; assembly: GCF_033446725.1. Lineage (NCBI taxonomy): Bacteria > Pseudomonadati > Pseudomonadota > Betaproteobacteria > Burkholderiales > Comamonadaceae > Polaromonas > Polaromonas potterensis. The sequence continues at coordinate 167,481 of NZ_JAWQLX010000004.1, forward strand.
GCGCAACTGGAACAGGCGATCCGCAAGATTGCGGCAGGCGGCGCTTTCATCAGCGCCGAGGTGGCCGAGCAGCTGGCCCTGGGCGCCATGCCGGGCAGCGAAGTGTCGCCGCAGGAAAGCCTGTCCAACCGCGAGTTCGAAGTGTTTCGCCTGTTGGTGGACGGCGTGACCGTGACCGATATCGCGGCCCGGCTCAGCCTCTCGGTGAAGACGGTGAGTACGCACAAAGTCAACCTGATGCAAAAGTTGGGGCTGCAAAATCAGAACGATCTCATTCGTTATGCGCTGAAGCAGGGTTTTGCGGATCGGCTGGAACCCTAGGGTTGGTCGGTTTTCCGGCGGTGGCGCGGGCGACACTTTGGTCGCTGTGCCTTTTGGTTGACGATTGTCAACATCTGTCGGGGACGGTGTATTAAAGTTGAGTGGCAACAACCCTGCCGACGGAGGTTCGCCATGAAAACGTCCCGCATGCAACTGCTTGTTCACCTGGATGCTTCGCCGCGTGCAGAACAGCGGCTGAAGGTCGCGCGCCAGCTCGGAAAGCGTCTTGGCGCTGCTGTGTCGGCCCTGTACGCCGCGACCCCCAATCTGGTGGAACTGCCGTTTACACCCGAGCTCGGTCCCGGCGTCGCCGCGACCTTGCGTGACCTGGATGACCAGCGGCGGGTCCGGGCGCGTGCCATGTTTGACAGTTCGCTGGCGTCGACCGGCCTACCGGTCTCGTGGGCCGAGGCTTGTGACTTTCCTGTGATGGGGGCCTTCGCTCAGCAGGCGCTGTATGCGGATCTGCTGGTGCTGGGCCAGTACGATCCCTCGGACGTCGAATGTGTAGACGTGCCCTTCGATTTTGCCGAGACGGTGATGGCGATCAGCGGCAAACCGGCCTTGATACTGCCTTACGCCGGGGTTCCTGCGACGCTGGGCGAAACGGTCGTCATTGCATGGAAGCCGACACGGGAAACGGCTCGCGCCGTTGCCGCGGCCATGCCTCTGCTTCAGGCGGCCAGACGCGTCCATGTGATCAGCTGGACGGAGGAAGACCAGGACGTGCTGATCACCGGCGATGGGCTGAGCCTGTCCGGCTACCTCAAGTTGCAGGGTATCGAGGCAAGCTGGCACCCTCAAGGCAAGAAGTCGGGGGAACTGGGCGAGCTGCTGCTGTCACGTGCGTTTGATCTTGATGCCGACCTGTTGGTCATGGGCTGCTACAGCCACAGCCGCGCACGCGAGTGGTTGCTGGGCGGCACCTCGCGGGTGGTTTTGCAGTCCATGACGCTGCCGGTGTTGATGGCGCATTGAAGGCTGTTCCCCCATCTCGGCCCTGACCTCGGTGAGCCGACCAGCCTGATCGGCGCGTTGGTGCCAACACCGGTCCGCTGCAGGGTGGCGCCACGCCTCATGCCGGCATCAAGCCACGCCATACCCGTCTTCACCTAGGAAAATTCCTAGGCGGCCTCGGCTTGGCGGAAGCCGAGAACCAGATGTTTCCTAGGACTGAATTCAGCCAGCGCCGATGTTGCCGGACTGCCATCGCGATCACAGTACAGGCATGCCTGATCGCCTTCTCCCTATGAGCGTTTTTCTCGCCGACGACTCGGCGCTGATCCGGCAGCGCGTTGCGGCGATGCTTGGCGCCCAGGCCATCAACATCGTTGGTCAGGCGGAGACACCGCAAGGCGCCATCGACGGCATCCTGGCGGCCCAGCCGGATGTGGTCGTGCTGGATGTCCAGCTCGATGGTGGTTCCGGCCTGCAGGTCTTGCGCGCCGTGCGACGGGCGGTGCCGGACATCGCGTTTGTTGTCTTCAGCAACAACTCGGGGCCGGCCTACCGCAAACGTTATCTGGCGGAAGGCGCCGACAGCTTCCTCGACAAAAATTCCGAATTCGCTCAACTCGCGCAGGCTGTGTTGAGCGCCGTGCGGCATCCCGTGTCCTGAAAATTACCAGCTCAACAAGGAAAAAACATGTCCACCGCCACACTCGAAATGCCTGTCCATTTAACCCGGATCGTGCCGGCGCGCCAGACCACCGACGGCACACCGGTGCCGCCGTTGACGACACAGTGTTCCGCTTGCCACCTGCGTGACTTGTGCCTGCCTTGCGGCATGACGGATGCGGATCTCGGTCGTCTGGATAGGCTGCGCTTCGGGCGCAGCAAGGTCAAGGCCGGCCAGGCGTTGTACCACGCGGGGGATCGCTTTGGCTTTATCTACGCGGTGCGCAGCGGCACCTTCAAGTCAAGCCTGACGCTGGCCGACGGCCGTGAGCAGGTCAGCGGTTTCCAGATGGCCGGTGAGTTGATGGGCCTGGATGGTGTCGCGCACGGCGCCCATGCCAGCGGCGCCATCGCCCTGGAAGACAGTGAAATCTGCGCGATTCCCTACGCTCATCTCACCGAGTTGACGGCTGAAAGCAGTGGCTTGCAAAACGTGGTCGGCCGCCTGATGAGCCGGGAGATCGTGCGCGAGCACAGCCTCATGTTGCTCTTGGGCAGCATGAACGCCGAGGAGCGGCTGGCGGCTTTTTTGCTGAACCTGTCGCAGCGCCTGAAGGCCAGGGGTTATTCGCCCAGTGAGTTTCACCTGCGTATGTCACGCGCTGAAATTGGCAGCTACCTGGGCATGAAGCTGGAAACCGTCAGCCGCACGTTTTCGGCCTTCCAGCAGCAAGGCCTGCTGGAGGTGGACAAGCGGCACATCCGCATCATCGATCTGGACGGTTTGACACGCACTTTCGAGATGCGTGTGCATTGAGCAGGGACGTGGTGTTGAGTTGGGGCTGCAAGGGCTGTCCTGGCTGATCCAGATCAAGTTGGCCGGGCCAGGTGCGCGGCACACTCTTTCTCATGACTACTGTTTCGCCCGACCTGCTGCGCAAATTCGATATCCCCGGCCCACGCTACACCTCTTACCCGACGGCCGATCGTTTTGTCGAAGCCTTCTCGGCCGCGGACTACGGGCAGGCGCTGGCCCAGCGGGCCACCGGGCCGGCCTCGCTGGCACAGCCGCTGTCGCTGTATGTGCACATTCCCTTTTGCGAGTCGCTGTGTTACTACTGCGCCTGCAACAAGATCATCACCAAACACCACGAGCGTGCGGCGACCTACCTGCGCTACCTGAGCCGCGAGGTGGAACTGAACATCGCCCAGCTCGGTCCGGGCCGGGTGGTCACCCAATTACATCTGGGCGGCGGGTCGCCGACCTTTTTGTCCGACGCCGAACTCGGCGAGTTGATGGCCATGCTGAGGCGCCACTTTGTGCTGGTGCCGGAGGGTGAATATTCGATCGAAATCGATCCGCGCACGGTGGACGGCGCACGCCTGGCCGTGCTGGCCGAACTGGGGTTTAACCGAATCAGCTTCGGGGTGCAGGACTTTGATGCCGACGTGCAAAAAGCCGTACACCGCGTGCAGCCCTTTGAACAAGTGCGCGAGCTGATGCAACAGGCGCGCAGCATAGGTTTTGACTCGGTCAACGTGGACCTGATTTACGGTCTGCCGAGGCAAACGCCGGCGTCCTTCACGCGTACTTTGACCCAGGTGCAGCAGCTGCGGCCAGACCGTATCGCGCTGTACGCCTACGCCCATCTGCCCGAACGTTTCAAGCCGCAGCGGCGCATCGTGCCGGCCGAACTGCCTGGCGGCGCGGCCAAGGTGGCGATGTTGTCGCAGTCGCTGTCGGCTTTTCTCGGTGCGGGTTATGTCTATGTGGGCATGGACCACTTTGCCTTGCCGGACGACGCGCTGGCTGTGGCCAAACGCCAGGGCCGATTACACCGCAACTTCCAGGGTTACAGCACGCAGCCCGACTGCGACCTGGTGGCCCTGGGGGTCTCGGCGATTGGCCGCATTGGTGCCACCTACAGCCAGAACGCCAAAACCCTGGAGGACTACTGCGATCACCTGGACCAGGGTCGCCTGCCCGTGGTGCGCGGGCTGGCCCTGAGCCGCGATGACCTGGCCCGCAGGGCGGTGATCATGGCGTTGATGTGCCAGGGGCAGGTCTTGTTCGAAACGATAGAGCAGGCCTGGCTGCTGGACTTTCGCCACTACTTCGCGGCCGAGCTGACACAGCTGCAGGAACTGGCGGAGGCCGGCCTGGTGGTGCTGGACGATACCGGACTCCAGGTCACGGCCAGCGGCTGGTTTTTTGTGCGCGCCGTGGCCATGGTGTTTGACCGCTATCTGCAGGCTGACCGCAACCGCGCGAAGTTTTCGCGCATCATTTAAGAAAGGCGCGCCGTCCCATGTCGAGCACACTTGCCGTCACGGCCTTGTTAATGGGCTTGGCCGGCGGCCCGCATTGTGCGGCCATGTGCGGTGCGGCCTGCGCCGGCATTTCCCGGCTGGGACCGCGCCAGGGTCCGGCTTCGTCGTCTTCTCTCTGGCGTTTTCAGGCCGGACGCCTGGTCGGTTATTCGCTGGCCGGTGCTGCGGCGGCGGTGGCCGTGCAGAGCCTGGCCTGGCTCAGCACGGCCACCGCGGCGCTGCGTCCGGTCTGGACACTGTTTCATCTGGCCGTGTTGCTGTGGGGCTTGATGCTGGTGGCACAGGCGCGGCAGCCGGCCTGGGTTAGCGATGCCGGCCGCGCGCTCTGGTCGCGCATACGGCCGCTGGCACAGGCGCGAGGCGGGGTGTTTATCACGGGGGCGTTGTGGGCCTTCATGCCTTGCGGCCTGCTGTACTCAGCGCTGCTGGTGGCCTCGCTCAGTGGCGGGCCGCTGCAGGGGGCGCTGTCGATGGCGCTTTTCGCTGCGGGCAGCAGCGTGTCCTTGATGCTGGTGCCGTGGCTGCTTGGCAAGCTGCAGGATCACGGCCATCCGCGCTGGCAGGACTGGGGCACCCGCGTGGCGGGTGCCTTGTTGATCCTCGCGGCCGCCTGGGCCTTGTGGGCCGACGCCTTTCACCGCTTTGCCGATTGGTGCGGCCTGAGCTGAATCTCGGGTTGTTCAATCGAGATCGAGCGATTCCAGGTAGAAGGGCATGTGGCAGGTCCAGTGCAACTCGCGCTCAATGCGCTGGCGCATGGCGTCGGCCGCGGCCGGTTCGCCGTGGGTGATGAAGGTCTGCTTGGGTGCGGACTTGAAGTTCCGCAGCCAGTCCACGATTTCAGCGGCGTCCGCATGCGCCGACAGGTCGTCGAGCTGGACCACCTCGGCACGCACAGGCACATCCTCGCCGTGAATGCGCACCGTGGCGGCACCACTGACAAGGGTGGCGCCGCGCGTGCCGCCGGCCTGGAAACCGGCGAACACCAGGGTGTTGCGCTTGTCAGGGGCGAAGGCCTTGAGGTGATGCACCACACGTCCGCCCGTGGCCATGCCGCTGGCAGCGATGATGACCATGGGGCCACGCCGGGTGTTGAGCTGGCGCGACTCTTCCGGTGACTGAACGATATGCGCCGTGTCTGCCATGGCCTCGCATTGCGCGGGGCTTAGTCGCAGTTCAGCCCGGTGTTTCAGGTAGGCCTGTGTGGCGCCGGCGGCCATCGGGCTGTTGAGATAGATCGGCAGGCTGTTCTGAATCACGCCGCTGTCCTTGAGGAGCCGGATGCAATGCAGCAGGGTTTGAGCGCGTCCCACGGCGAAAGCCGGGATCACCACCACACCGCCGCGTGCTGCCGTGCGCTTGATCACCTGGCCCAGTTCCAGCAGCGGGTCTGCATCCTGGTGCTGGCGGTCGCCATAGGTCGACTCCACCACCAGGTAGTCGGCACCGTCCATCGGTGAGGGTGCGTGAAGCAGAAGGTCGTTCGGTCGCCCGATGTCCCCGGAAAACAGGATGGAGCGCGAGCCGTTGTCCAACTGCACGAAGGATGCCCCCAGCATATGGCCCGACGGTGTCAGGCGGGCATTCAGGCCTGGCGCCGGTTGCCATGGCTTTCCGCAAGGGACCGGATGGAGCAGTTTGAGGCACCTTTCGGCATCTTCGCGTGTGTACAAGGGCTGCGCTGGCACGTGTTTCGACAAGCTGTGCCGGTTGGCGTATTCGGCGTCCTCTTCCTGCAGATGGCCCGCGTCGGGCAACAGGAGGCGGCACAGGTCGGCTGTGGCCGGGGTACAGAACACCTTGCCCCTGAAACCCTGGCGCATCAGCAGCGGCAGGTAACCGCTGTGGTCGATGTGGGCATGTGTCAGGATCACGGCGTCAATGGCGGCCGGGGCTAAGGGCAACGGTGACCAGTTACGCAAGCGCAGTTGCTTATAGCCCTGGAACAGGCCGCAATCGACCAGCACGGTGGACTCGCCATGCCGAATCAGGGTTTTGGAGCCGGTGACGGTATCCGTTGCGCCTAGGAATTGAAGCTTCATGGCTACAGTCTAGGAAGTGCTACCGCACCGCACTTGCGCTGGATCAAGTCCCGTCACCGCTGCCGACAACTTTCCGCTGGACCGGGTGCGCTGCTTGGCAAGCAGTCGGTGCTTTTATCGCGGGATGACTCTAAAAACTGCTTGAAATCGAGGAAAAAATTCTTCTCTGCGGGGGAAGATTTTTACGCGCAAACTGTTTCTTCGATCAGTCCATAGGCCGCCTCACAGCCGCCCAGGCGTGCCGAGACATGGTGCACCCGCTTCAGGTAGAGATGCGCGTCATGCTCCCAGGTGAAGCCCAGGCCGCCATGCACCTGCAGGCAGTTGCGTGTGATTTGCTGCGCCCCTTCGATGGCGGTGAGTTCGGCGGCGGCGCAAGCGAATGGCCAGTCCGATCGCCTGCCGTCCAGCGCCGCTGCGGCGTAAAGTGCAGCCAGGCGCGCGTTGTCAAGCGCCATCCAGGCGTTGGCCAACTGGTGTTTGATGGCCTGGTAACTGCCGATGGCCTTGCCGAACTGTTCCCGCTGCTTTGCATACTCGCACGACAAATCAAGTGAGGCGGCTGCGGCGCCCAGCAGTTCGGCAACGCGAGCGAGGCGGTAGCCGGCCAGCGCATAAGCCCGGCCCTGCGCCGAAATTTCCAGCACATGCCAGTCCAGACTGGAACTGTCGACGCTCAAGGAGGCGTCGCGCAGGGTGGGGTCGAACGCCGAGCCATTGATGGATGCAGGCGTGGCATCCACCGGCAACCAGGCCAGCCGAACTTCCGCCTCCGGCAGTTCCAGGCCCTGCACCAGCAGTTGGTGCGAACACTGCTGCGCATGGTCCAGATGGCGTGTGCCGTCAAACACGATATTGAAGGCGCTGCGGCCAGTGGCCATCTCCTCGACCCAGGTGGCGAGCTGGCCATTTTGCTGCGTCGATTCCTGCAACAGCAGTGGCAGCAACACCGTACTGGCCGCCAGCGGCAGGTTCAGCAGTTGCCGGCCTGCGGCTTCGGCGACCAGGTAGGCCTCGCACATGCCCAGGCCCAAGCCGCCCTGGTCTTCCGAGGCCAGCAGCCCCAGCCAGCCCATGTCGGCCATGTCCTGCCACAAGGCGCGTTGTGAATCGTCCGTCCACGGCAAGGCCTGCCGGGCTCTAGAGAGGGGGTGGCGCTCGGAGAAAAAGCGGCGCGCCGATTCCTGCAGCATCTGCTGCTCGTCATTCAAGGCAAAGTCCATGGGTCGCTCGGGTCAGTTTTTGGGCAAGCCAAGCACTTGCTCGGCGAGGATGTTTCGCTGCACCTCGGAGGTGCCGGCCAGAATGGTTTCGGCGCGCGACCAGAGGTAGTCGCGCACCCAGGCCGAAGCCTGTGGGTCGCGGCTGTCCGGCTCGGGGCCGACCATTGCGCGTTCTCCCAACACCTCCACGGCAAGGCTGAGCAACTTCTGGTGCGACTCGCTCCAGTGCAGCTTGGTGGACGAGCCTTCGGGGCCGGGCGGGCCACCGCGCAAGGCATGCGTGAGTGCGCGGTAGGATTTGAGCTTGAGCACATGGCTGTCCACCGCCAGGCGGGCCAGGTCGCGCCGCAGATGTGGGCAATCGAGGCGGGGGCGGCCTTGGCGCAATGTCTCGGCCGCGAGTTGTTTCAGCGCCGAAAGCTCTTGTGCGAAACGCACCTGCCGCGGAATGAAGTAGGTGCCGCGCTCGAAACTGGCCGCCGCCATGGCCAGCCGCCAGCCGCCGTTTTCTTCGCCAACCAGCGCGTCCAGCGGGACCTTCACATTCTCAAAAAACACCTCGTTGAAGTCGGCCTCGCCCGTGATCTGGCGGATGGGTTCCACGCGCACGCCGGGGCTTTTCATGTCGACCAGTAAAAAGCTGATGCCCTTGTGGCGCGCGGCCGTGGCATCGGTACGGGCCAAGACAAAACAGTAGTCGGCGATATGCGCGAACGAGGTCCAGATCTTGTGCCCGTTGAGCAGGTAGTGATCGTCCTGGCGGACGGCGCGGGTTTTCAGCGACGCCAGGTCCGAGCCGGCTGCCGGCTCGGAATAACCCTGGCACCAGACCTCGCGGTTGGAAAGAATGCCGGGCAGGTAACGTTTTTTCTGTGCGTCGCTGGCAAAGTGGATCAACGTGGGGGCCAGGATGCCGTGGCCAATGATGTTGACCCCCAGGGGAGCGCCAATACGCGCCTGTTCCTCGTGAAAGATGGCCTGGCGTGTCAACGGCCAGGCCTTGCCGCCGTATTCAAGCGGCCAGCCCAGGCCGGCCCAGCCGGCCTGGCACACATGGTCTTCCCAGGCGCGCCGCCACACCAGGTCATTGGCATCAGGGGCTGTGGGCCACTGGTCCCTGAAGCGCGGGAAATGCGCCTCAAACCAGGCGCGCAGGGTGACGCGAAACGCCTCGTCTTCCACGGAGTAACCAACTTGCATCAACGTTTTCCTCTTATTCGTGCTTCTGGTTCTGTTGTTCAGTCGGCCTTGGCGCCCGAGTCCTTGACGACTTTGGCCCACTTCACGATGTCCTTGCGCAAGAAGGCGCGGAACTCGTCGGGCTTGCTGCCGATGATGTCCAGGCCCAGCGAGCGGAATTTTTCTTGCACTTCAGGCTCTTTGAGCACCTCGTGCAGCTCGGCGTAGAGCTTGTTCACCACGGCGGGCGGCGTCTTGGCCGGGGCGACCAGGCCCAGCCAGGGCATGGCTTCATAGCCTGGCAGGCCGGATTCGGCGACCGTGGGCGTGTCCGGCAGCGACTTGGAGCGCTGCGCCGTGGTCACGGCCAGCAGGCGTGCGCGGCCATCCTTGATGAAGGGGCCCGACGAGGCGTAGGCATCAAACATCACCTGCAACTGGCCACCCACCAGGTCCATGAGCGCGGGAGCGCTGCCCTTGTAGGGGATGTGCTGCATCTTCACGCCCGCCACGCTGTTGAACAACTCGGCTTCGAGGTGGGTCGAGGTGCCCGCGCCCACGGAGCCGTAATTGGCCTTGGTCGGGTTGGCCTTGAGCCAGGTGACGAGCTCGCCGACGTTCTTGACAGGAATCGACGGGTGCACGACCAGCACATGCACCACCGAGGCGACTTGCGAGACCGGGGTGAAGTCCTTGATCGGGTCGTAGTTGACCTTGCTGTAGAGGCTGGGCGCGATGCCCAGCGACGAGGCGGCGAGCAGCAGCGTGTGGCCGTCGGGCGCGGCCTTGGCCACGTATTCCGAGGCGATCATGGTGCCCGCGCCGGGCTTGTTCTCCACGATCACGGGCTGGCCCAGGCGCTTGTTCAGGCGCTCTGCCAGCAGGCGCGACATGATGTCGGTTGCGCCACCGGGCGAGAACGGCACGACGATGGTGACCGGCTTGGTCGGGTAGGTTTGTGCCACGGCCGTACCGCACAGGGTGGCGGCGGCCAGGGCCACGCAGGCCATTGCTTTTTTGATCATGGTTTTGTCTCCTGAGATCGTTGGTTTACGTTGTTGACGAAAGGACCAGTGCGTCCAGCATGCGCACGCCCTGGCCCTGTTCCTTTACGAGCAGCGGGTTGACTTCCACCTCGTCTGCCTGTTCCTGCAGCGCCAGCACGGCGCTTGAAAATCCGGCGATGGCCTGGCAGGTCGCCTGTACATCGCCCAGAGGCTTGCCGCGGTAACCATCGAGCAGCGGGAAGGCCTTGAGCTCGCCCAGCATGGTCCGCGCCATGGCTTCGTCCACCGGCAGCACGCGGTGGCTCACGTCCTTGTACAGCTCGGTCAACACGCCGCCCAGGCCCACGGTCAGCGTCATACCAAACACCGGGTCGCGTGTGGCGCCCAGGATCAGCTCGGCGACACCGGACTCCATTTTCTGCAACAACACGCCGTCGATCTGCGCCGTCGGTGCGTAGCGCCGTGCCGAGGCCATGACCTCGTCAAAGGCCTGGCGCACCTCGTCAGCCGACAGCAGGCGCAGGCGCACGCCGCCGGCTTCGGTTTTGTGCGCGATGTCGGCGCTCAGAATTTTCAGCACCACCGGAAAGCCCAGTTGCTCCGCCACGCTGGCCGCTTCTGCGGCTGTGCTGGCGACGGCCTCGGCCACCGGCTGGACGCCGTAAGCGGCCAGGTATTTTTTCGTCGTGTATTCGTCGGCTCGCTCGGCCAGCATGGCGCGCGGTGGCGTGGGCTGCTGGCGCACGCTGAGCCAGGGGTTGTGTTTGCGTTGCTCCTGCCAGTTCAGGAAGGGCGACAGCGCCGACACGGCCACGCCGATGTCCTCGAACACCGGCACACCGCCGGCGCGCAATTGCTCGCGGCTCTTGGCGGCGCCGGTGTCGATGGCGACGATCAGGCGTGAATGTTTGGCGGCCACCGCGCACAAATCATCGGCCATGCGGTCCAGCAGGTAGCCGGGCGCATACACCACGATGGCGTCGATGGCGTCCGACACGGCCAGCGCTTCCATGGCGGTGCGCACAAAGCCCGGGTCGTTGACCACGTTGCCGGTCACATCCACCGGGTTGGACACCATGCCGTAGTCGGGAATGCCGGCGCGCAGCGTGTCCTGCAAGGCCTGCGGCAGGGTCGGCACCTCCAGGCCCTGGCCTATGAATTTGTCGGCCAGGATGGCGCCCAGGGCTCCCGAGATAGTGATGATGGCCACACGTTTGCCGGCGCTGCGCTGGCGGTAACCCGCCAGATGCGCGAGCTGCGCCATCTGCGCAAAGTCGTGGCTCTGGATGATGTTGAGCTGTCGGAAAGCAGCCTGGTAGATCTGCTGGTCGCCGGCCAGCGCCGAGGTGTGTGAACGCACGGCTTCCGAGCCTTTTTCGGTCTCGCCGGCCTTGTACAGGATCAGCAGCTTGTCCTGCCGCGCAAATTCGGCCGCCGCTTCGACAAAACGTGGGCCATTGCGCAACTCTTCGATGTAGCCAATCGCCACGTCGGTGGCAGCGTCCTGCGCCAGGTATTCCAGGTATTCGGCGAAATCCACACAGGCTTCGTTGCCGGTGTTGATAAAGTGGCTGAAGTCCACGCCCAGGCGCCGCGCAATCGCGTATACCGCTGCGCAGACATTGCCGCTTTGCGTCAGCAGGCTCACGCTGCCCTGGCCGGCCTGCATGGGCGCGGTGTTGAACACCGAAGCGAAGTTGGTGTGCGCCTGCGTGTTGAGGTTGGCAAAACCCATGGCATTGGGACCGGCCACCACCATGTCGGTGGTTGCTACAAAGGCTTCCAGCTCGGCCTGCAGCGCAGCGCCATCGGCACCGGCCTCGGCAAAACCAGCCGCATAAACGATGACGGCGCGCACGCCCAGCGCATGGCAGCGTTTGAGCATGGGTGTGACATCGGCGGCGCCGAGTGCCAGCACCACCAGGTCCAGCGGCGCCGGCACGGACTCAATGTCGGGCCAGCACTTCAGGCCAAAGACTTCTTCGTATTTCGGGTTGATCGGGTAGATGGCGCCCTGGTAGCCAAATTTCGTGAGATGCGCCAGCGGCATGCCGCCGATGCGGGCGGCGTTGTTGCTGGCACCAATGACGGCGATGGATTGTGGGTTGAGCAGCGGTTCGAGACGATGAGTCATGGGAAAAATCAGGTGTTTTTCTGGATGGCAGAGGCCAGGCCGCGGTCGCGCGCCTTGAGGAAACCTTCGCTCAGGTGTGAGAGCTGGTGGGTGTCGAAGTGCGCCGACAGGGCCGTGCGCAGGCCTTGCGCGTCCAGCGTGCGGTTGAGCGAACGTTTGATGAGCTTCAGGCCGAAGGGCGGCGCCTTGGCCACCTGCTGCGCCAGTGCCAGCGTCTGTTCGGAGAGTTCGGCGTCGCTGACGACGCGGTTCACCATGCCGATTTGCAGCGCTTCCTGCGCGCTGATCTTGCCGCCGGTGAACAACATTTCCTTGGCCTTGCGCAGGCCCATCACCCAGGGGTGGATCAGCACCTCGGTGGCCGCCGCGCCCAGCGTGTGGCCGACCGGATCGGAGAAATAAGCCGACTCCGAGGCCACCACCATGTCGCACATATTGGCGATCATGAAACCGCCGGCCACGCAAGCGCCTTGCACTTGGGCAATTGTCGGCTTGGGGAAGTCCCAGATACGCATCGAATAATCGAAGTAACGCAGTTCTTCGTAAGCCCAGCGCTCTTCCACGGTGAAGTTGGAGCGCTCGGATTGCGCCTGCTTGAGGTCATGGCCGGCCGAAAAGTGCGCGCCCTTGCCGCCCAACACCACCACATTGACGCTGTCGTCCTTGGCCGCCTCGGCAAAAGCGGCATCCAGCTCGTCCAGCATTTGCTGGCTTTGCGCATTGCGCTGTGCTTCGCGCGCCAGCAGGATGCGACGTACCGCACCGTGGTTCTCTATTTCCAGCGTCTCATATGCCATGTTGTTTCCTCGTTGATGGACCAGCAAGGAAGGCAGTTTAGACTCGACATTTCCTGCATTACAAACATTAATTAATATTTTTCCCACAATATGGATGAACAAGTTTCTACCGCCGGCGCGCAAAGCCTGCGCCGGGCCCTGCATCTTTTGCGGCTGCTGGCCCAGCATCAGGAGACGGGGCTCAAGCTGACCGAGGTGATCGCGGAGTCCGGCCTGGAGCGATCCACGGCGCACCGGTTGCTGTCCTGTTTGGTGGAAGAGCACTTTGCCGAGCGCGACCTGCAAACCAAGAGTTATCGCCTGGGCGTTGACGCCATGCAGCTGGGCTTCGCGTCCATGCGTCGTGTGCCTTTGGTGGATTCGTGCCGTGCCTTGATGCAAAAGCTCGCGCGTATGTCGGGCGACACGGTGTTTCTTGTGGTGCGCCAGGGCGATTACTGCGTTTGCCTGCACCGCGAGGAAGGGCACTTTCCGGTGAAGGTGTTCACCACGGACGTGGGTGGGCGTCGCCTGCTGGGTATTGGGGCTGGCGGCCTGGCCTTGATGGCCGCGCTGTCGGATGAGGAAATCAGCCGCACCATGGAGCGCCACGCGGCGGAGTATGCGCAGTCTGGCTTCACGCCTGCGCACATGGCACAAGCCGTGAAACACACGCGACAGGCGGGTTATGCGGAAATCACAGACACCATCACACCCGGGGTGTCGGGTGTCGGACGTAAATTTCTGGCATCCCCCACCACGCTGGCGGCCATCAGTTTTGGTGCGATCACCATGCGGCTGCCCGCAACACGCAAGAAAGAAATGGCACAACTGCTGCTTGAGCAGTTGCCGTGCTAGCGGGGATAGTTGGGGTGGGGGTCGCTTGATCGTCGCTGGCCAGGGTGCTTAAGCCGCGTTAGCCAGCGCCGTGCGCGCCGCCGCCAAGTCCCAACCCGCCCAGCCGCAGCTTTTGAACAGCACCGGCCCGGCGGGTTGTTTGATGCCTTGCCTGATCACCTCGGCCAAGGTGGTAAAACGGTTCACATCCAGTCCGGCCTGCAGCAAGTCGCCGGCTTCGTGCAGGGCATCGGCCGTGTCGACAAACACGCGGCCTTGCTCGGCGATATGCCGACACAAGTCGGCGCTCAATTCCACCATCTTGGGCGTGAAAGCGCCCACGGCGCTGATGAAGCCGTCGGGGCGCGGCAGGGCGCTCAAGACCACGCCGCTGGCCGGCGTGCAGGTTACGACCAGCGGACACTCGGCCAGTGCGGTGTTGGCGTCCGGCACCACCTGGGCGCGCAGGCCCATGGCCTGTGCGTGTTGCGCCAATACTTGTGCACTGGCCGGGCTGCGCGAGGTAATCATCACTTCCTGGATGGCCAGGCCGTGGGCGAAAGCCTCCAGGTGCGCCAGACCCTGAACACCGGCACCGACGATCAGCAGCGGCCCCCGGGTGTTGGGCGCCAGCCGTTGCGCCGCCAGCAGGGACACCGCAGCGGTGCGTCTGGCCGTGACGGTGGGGCCGTCCAGCACCAGCCGGCGCTCGCCGTTTTTTACATCAAACACCACCACATCGCCCTGGATTGTGGCCAGCCCTGTGCCCGCATTGGCCGGGGTGAAGGTGATCAGCTTGGTGATGGCGACCTGGCTGTCCATGGCCGGCATCACAAACAGGCTGCCGCCGCCGGCCAGCGGCTGGACCAGCCGTTCCGGCACATGCACCGAATCATCGGCCAGCAGACGGACGATTTCGTCCAGCAGGGCGGGGTAAGGCAGGCGAGCCGCCGTCTGGGCGGCGTTCAGCAAGGTGGATGAATCGTTCATGGAGGGAATGGTAAACGGAGCCGCGCAAGCTGCCAGCGCATGGGGCGAAGCGGTTTTTGCCTACAGCTGCACGGGCGCTGCACTGTGCCCTTGTCTCAGGCCGCCTGGCTAGCATTGCAACAGCCGTAACCAGGAGTCCGCCATGTTTTCCACTCACTTGCCCAAAGTCAACACCGTGCCCCATGAATACATTTATTCGGGGGCCGGATTGTTGCTGGTGGCGGGTTTGTTGGTCGCCATCGCGATGGTGGCTGGCGGTCAGGTCCACAAGGCCCAGAAGCGGGCGTCGCTGCTGGCTGAGCAACGCGCGGCGATGGTCTATTGTGCTGAAACCCAGGGTGGCACGGAGCGCAACAACTGCATGTTGCAGGCCAGGGCAGAGCCCTACGGCGGCGAGACACCGATCACGGTGGTCGACAACAGCGCAGCATTTGTCCGCAGCACGGCGGTGGCTCCGAGCGGCACCCAAAGCTTCATGCCTGTCGGCTTCAGCGTCCACCGCTAAGAACCTTCAGCGGGTTTCAAGCACTGGGCCTTGCGCAAAAGCAGCCCAGCCTCGCCGTTGCAAACCCTTACTTTTGAATCACTGCGCCGGTTTCGCGGTCAAACAGCACTTTGCGCACCTGGCCGTTCTGGCCCGGGAAATTGTCGAACACGGCGCGAGCCAAGTAGGGCGCCACCGTGGGCAACGCGGCATCCCCTTCATAGACGGCGTGCGACTCAAACACCGGCCGCGGCCGACCCGGTGGGCTGTTCTTGGTATCTAGCAGACGCACATTGAGCTGGTTGAATTGCACCACGTAGGGCACAACCCGGTCCCCGACATAACTGGGGCCGAAACGGCTAGGACCCCAGAAGCCCGGAATCCATTGGCCTGCGGCATTGCGGTAGGGCGGGTAAAAAGACGGGCGGTCGTCATACACCGGCTGCAGGTAGGTGCGCTGCTGGGCCTGCGTGATGGTGCTGAGCTCCACCAACAGGCGAGCCTGCTGGCCCGGTGCGGCGCGTTGAAGGCCTTGTTTTTCCAGTTCAATCTGCACGTATTTTTGATAGGTGGCCTGCTCCAACTCATTCGGCGGGCCATAGGGGCTGGCCGGCGGCGTGATGAAGGTGAACAGGCTGCCCCGGGTGTCCTGCGGCCACTGGTTGAAACTACTGACGCTGGTGACGATGTTGTTGGCGCAGGCGCTCAGCAGGACGCTGGCCAGCAAGACCAGGCCCAGACGGATATTCGGAAATAGACGGTTCATGGTTTATAGATGCGGATGGACACGAAATTGTTCCGGCGCAGGCCCACAAGCTCAAGTAAAGTAGCTTCAGGAAAAATGCCGGCTTGGCGTCCCCAGCCCAGCCGGCCCCCACAGTTCAAGGAAAGACAGTTATGAAATGGGAAGGCAATCGCGAGTCTGACAACGTTGAAGACCGCCGCAGCGACGACGGGGGCGGCGGCGGCTTGGGCGGTTTGTTCGGCGGCCGCAGCATCGGGATTGGCACCATTGTCGTGGCCTTGCTGGGCGGCTGGGTCTTGGGCATCAACCCGCTGACCATCTTGAGCCTGCTCAGCGGTGGTGCGCCGCCCGCGCAGGTGCAGCCCCACACGCCCAATGGGCAGCCCCAGCGACCGCCGGCCGACGACCGTATGGCCAGGTTTGTCTCCACCGTGCTGGCCGATACCGAAGACGTCTGGAAAGATGTTTTCACCCAGGCCGGCGGTCGTTACCAGGAGCCGCGGCTGGTGCTGTTTCGCGGCGCCACCGCCACGGCTTGCGGCCAGGGCCAGGCGGCCATGGGGCCGTTTTATTGCCCGGCCGACCAGAAGGTTTACATCGATCTCGGGTTTTACGAAACCCTGCAGAAAAAGCTGGGTGCGCCCGGTGACTTTGCCCAGGCTTATGTGATTGCCCACGAGGTCGGTCACCATGTGCAAAACCTGCTGGGCATCAGCGGCAAGATGGACCAGATGCGTGGTCGTGTGAGCAAGGTGGAATACAACGCCCTGAGCGTGCGGCTGGAGTTGCAGGCCGACTGTTTTGCCGGCGTCTGGGCCAACCGGGCGCAACGTGCGCGCAGCATCCTGGAGCAGGGCGACGTGGAAGAAGCCATGAACGCCGCTGCCAAAATTGGCGACGATGCCTTGCAGCGAGCCGGTGGCGGCGCCGTGGTGCCAGAGAGTTTTACCCACGGCACCAGTGCCCAACGGGCGCGCTGGTTCAACACCGGGCTGCAGCAGGGCAGCGTCAAGGCCTGCGACACCTTCAGCGCCAGAAATTTATAAGAAATGAGGCTGTAGACCAATCAGCGTGGGCGCAGGCAGCTATTGAATTCGTAGCGAATCGACGCTGTGCCCTGACGAAAAACCCGGTTTGGCCGGGGTGCTGACGCTGTTATTGGCCCAAAAAAGGACGATTTCGCCCAAAGTGCGACAATAGAGGGCTAAATGACATCCTCTTTTTCGAACCTTTCGCTGGCGGAACCGCTAGCCCGTGCCGTAGCCGAAATGGGCTACGAAACCATGACTCCCATCCAGGAGCAGGCCATTCCGGTGGTGCTGCAGGGCAGAGACGTCATGGGCGCCGCGCAAACCGGCACCGGCAAAACCGCCGCTTTTGCACTTCCGCTGCTGCAGCGCATGATGAAGCACGAGAACGCCTCGACCTCGCCCGCGCGGCATCCGGTGCGTGCGCTGGTGTTGCTGCCCACGCGTGAACTCGCCGTGCAGGTGGCCGAGCAGGTCAAGTTCTACGCCAAATACACCAACCTGAACAGCGCGGTGGTGTTTGGCGGCATGGACATGAAGCCGCAAACCGCCGAACTCAAAAAAGGCGTTGAAGTGCTGGTCGCCACGCCAGGTCGCTTGCTGGATCACATCGAAGCCAAAAACGCGGTGCTCAACCAGGTCGAATACGTGGTGCTCGACGAGGCCGACCGCATGCTGGACATCGGTTTCCTGCCGGATCTGCAGCGCATCCTGAGCTACCTGCCCAAGCAGCGCATCACCTTGCTGTTTTCGGCCACTTTCTCACCCGAGATCAAGCGCCTGGCGTCCAGCTTCCTGCAGGACCCGGTGACCATCGAAGTGGCGCGCTCCAATGCCACCGCCTCGACGGTCGAGCAACATTTCTACAGCGTCAGCGCCGACGACAAGCGTCGCGCGCTGCACCAGATTCTCAAGGCCCGTGGCATCAAGCAGGCCTTTGTATTTGTCAACAGCAAACTCGGTTGCGCGCGCCTGGCCCGTTCGCTGGAGCGTGAAGGTCTGAAAACCACGGCCCTGCACGGCGACAAAAGCCAGGACGAGCGTTTGAAAGCGCTGGAAGCTTTCAAAAGCGGCGAGGTGGATTTGCTGGTCTGTACCGACGTGGCAGCCCGCGGCCTGGACATCAAGGACGTGCCGGCGGTGTTCAACTTCGACGTGCCTTTTAACGCCGAAGATTATGTGCACCGCATTGGCCGCACCGGTCGCGCCGGTGCCTCCGGCCTGGCCGTGAGTTTTGCCGCCAGCAGCGACCAGCGCCTGGTCGCCGACATCGAAAAACTCATCAAGACCAAGATCGAACTCGAAGCCATGGAGTTCGAGGAAGACCAGCCGCGCAAAGAGCAGGGCCGCATCAACGACGGCCGCCGCATGTACCGCGACGGTGGCGGCGACGAAACACGTGGGGCTGAGGCACCACGCGAACGCCGTGAGCCACCGCAGCGTGAGCGCCGTGATTACGCACCGCGCCAGGCCGCGCCGCGGGATCCGTTTTTTGACAAGCCTTACGAATCCACGCTGGCGGCCGAAGCGCAGCCGGCCTGGGAAGCCGCCGTCAAGGGCGGCGCGACCCGCGTGTCGGCCAACATCAAGCCCAAGAAAAAAATCGCCGCACTGTTCAAGACCGCGGTCAGCAGCCAGACCAGCAGTCAGTAGCCCCCCCCAAAAAAAGCCGGCATCCGCCGGCTTTTTTTATGGCCGTTCTCTGATGGCCGCTGCCCGCAATCTGGCTTAAGCTGTGACCATGGCTGCTCCGCATGCCGGCATTCGCCCGGTCTCCCCACTTTCTTCGCTTCAGGCTCTTTTTCGCCCGATACGGCGCGCCGTGGTCTTGTGGCTGGACGCCGACGGCCTGCGCATGAGTGCGGCCATGTCCTTCTACGGCATTCTCAGCCTGGCGCCCTTGCTGGTGCTGCTGGTGGCGGTGCTGGGCTGGTGGCTGGACCCCCATTTCATCGAGGCCAGCCTGATCCACCAGATCGGCGACGTGATTGGCACGCAGGGTGCGCAACTGGTGCGCCAGGCCCTGGCCAGCGCGCGGCAACCGTCGGACGGGGTGGTCGCCTCGCTGATTGCCTTTGGCCTCTTGCTCTCGGGCGCCACTGGCGTGTTTGCCGAGTTGCAGGATGCGTTTGAGCGCCTCTGGCGGCAGGACACGGACGAGCCGGTGCGGCAGAAGTGGTGGCATGGCGCCTCGCTGCGTTTGCGCGGCGTCGCCTACATCCTGGCCTTTGGATTTTTGCTGCTGGTGTCGCTGGCCATCTCGGCCTTCCTCGGCTTTTTGACCACTTGGGCCGGCAGCTACCTGCCGCTGGAAAAAATCGCGATGCTGGTCAACGAGCTGGTGTCCCTGGCTTTTTGCGTGGCCCTGTTTGTGGCGCTGATGCGTATGAGCGCCGGGCCCAAACCCTCGTTGCGTTACCTGGTCATGGGCGGCGTGGCCGGCGGCATTCTGTTTGGGCTGGGAAAATACCTGATGGCGATTTACCTGTCGACGGCGGCCGTGGTGTCGGCCTACGGTGCAGCCGGCTCCCTGGTGGTGGTGCTGCTGTGGCTTTATTTTTCATCGGCCGTGTTGCTGCTCTCGGCCAGCGTGGCGCGCACCTTGTCGGACGAAGCCGCACGCAAGGCAGAAGCCCAGCGAGAGACTGCTTGAGTGGCGCAGCCTGCCGAAATGGGGTGCTATGCAATAGATAGCTGCTTGCGCCCATTCTGTCTGGGCTGGGGGCCTAAAAAGCTTGTAAAAAGCTCAAACCTTCTTGCCCGGCTGTTGTGAGGGCTCACACTGCACGGTGATCAGTTCAAACTGCTCCGGCCTCGCGCCCAGCCTGGCCGCGGTCAGGCAGCCGCCCCAGACGCATCCGGTGTCCAGCGGCAAGGTGTTGCACAAGAGGCCGGCCTGGGCCGCCACCCTGTCGGCGCCCAAGGTGGACCAGTGGCCAAACGCGACTGGCTGTCCGGCGGTTTGCCGGCCCGGCACCTCGAACCAGGGCAGGTAACCGGGCGGCGCTGTCTGTACGTTGCCGGTGGTGGCAAATTCCATCACACCGTCGGGCGTGCAAAACCGCATACGGGTCAAGGCGTTGACAATCACGCGCAGGCGTTCGGCGCCAGCCAGCGTGTCGTCCCAGCGGTCCGGCGTGTTGCCGTACATGCCGTTCAAAAAACCGGCCAAGTCAGCACCCCGCAACGCTTGTTCCACCTCGCCCGCCAGCGCCATGGTTTGCGCGGTACTCCATTGCGGCAAAACACCGGCATGCACCATCAGCCAGCCGTGTTCAAAAATAGCCATGCGGCGGTGCCTCAGCCAGTCGAGCAAAGCTTCGCCGTCAGGCGCGTCCAGCACCTCTTGCACGGTGTCGCCGCGGTGCGGTTTGCGCAGGCCCTGGCGAATACCGAGCAGGTTGAGGTCGTGGTTGCCCAGCAGGCATTGCGCGGCGTCGCCCAGCGCGTACAGGCTGCGCAACACGCCCAGTGAGTCCGGGCCGCGGTTGACCAGGTCGCCCAAGATGTACACGGTGTCGCGGCTCGCGGAGAAATCCAGCTTGTGCAGCAGGCGCTGCAGCGCGTCGTTGCAACCTTGCAGGTCGCCGATCAAGTAAAGTGCCATGGTGTTCATTTTGCCTGCCCCCCATGGATTTCCTCCTCATTGCGTTTTTGACCCTGCTTAACGGCGTTTTTGCCATGTCGGAACTGGCACTGGCTTCCAGCCGCAAAGCCAGGCTCAGCGCCATGGCCGAGTCGGGCGACAAGGGCGCGCATGCGGCGCTGACCTTGCTGGACAACCCCACGCAATTTTTGTCCTCGGTGCAGGTCGGCATCACCTCCATCGGCATGCTCAACGGCATCATCGGTGAAGCCGCTTTCAGCGACGATTTGTCACGCTGGATCCAGACCCTGGGCGTCGCGTCGCGTGCCTCTGAAATCACGGCCACCGCGCTGGTGGTGACCATCATCACCTTCATCACCATTGTGTTTGGCGAACTGGTGCCCAAACGCATAGGCCAGCTCTACCCCGAACCCGTGGCACGCCTGGTGTCGCGCCCCATGATGTGGGTTGCCAGCATCGCCAAACCTTTTGTGCGTTTGTTGTCCTTCAGCACGCATGCCGTGCTCAAGCTGCTGCGTGTGGACACCGCCGGTGACCGCGGCGTGACCGAGGAAGAAATCGCCGCCAGCCTGGAAGAGGGCGTGGACGCCGGCCTGATCGAGGAACACGAACATCAGATGGTGCAAAACGTGTTTTTGCTCGACGACCGCCGGCTCACGTCACTGATGTTGCCGCGTTCGGACATCGAGTGGATTGATGCCAGCGACACGGTGGCGCAGGCCATCACCAAGGCCGGCGCCACCGGTCACTCCTGGTACCCGGTGTGCCGCGGCAGCCTGGACGATGTGGTGGGTGTGGTCAACGTCGCCAAGTTGCTGGCGCTGCGCGGCCAGATTGAGCCCGCGAGCAGCAACAGCGGCGCCACGCCGACCCTGGCCGACCGCATTGACTCCTACACCGTGCCAGCCGTGTTTGTGCCCGAAACCCTGACCGGCATGGAGCTGCTGGAGCAGTTCCGCACCAAGTCCACGCGGATTGTGTTTGTGGTCGATGAATATGGCGTGGTGCAGGGCCTGATGACCCCCATGGACATGCTGGAAGCCATCACCGGCGAACTGCAGCCCGGCGCGCAAGTGGATGCCTGGGCCACACGCCGGGCCGACGGCAGCTGGTTGATCGACGGTGTGATGCCGGTGTCCGAACTCAAGGCCAGGCTGGACATCCGGCAGTTGCCCGACGAAGAGCGCGGGCGTTACAACACCGTGGCCGGCCTGCTGCAAAGTGTCTCAGGCAGGCTGATGGGTGTGGGTGGCCATGTGGATTGCGCCGGCTGGCGTTTTGAAGTGCTGGACCTGGACGGCAAACGTATCGACAAGGTGCTGGCCAGCCGGGCCGATACACCGCGTCACACCAAACACCCGGCCTGAAGCCGGGGGGCCTCAGGGCTTGCCGGCCGCCGCTTTGACGGCAGGCGTCACCGTGATCAAGACCTCGTTGCCGCCAAAACTGGCGCTTTGGATCTGCACGGCGGCCACACGATCGGCCTTGGTGAAGGTCAGCAGACTGAGCTTGGAAAACGAGCTCGAGGTCAAGGTCCAGCCGGCGCCCGTCAGGCTGTCGCGGAAGTAGGCAAACACCGACTGCGGCTCGGCCGACACCGACAGACTCAGCCGCCCCATCCAGGTGTTGCCCGCGCCCATGACCAGCGTGTCCTGCTGCTTGATGATGGAACCCGGCGGCAGCGGCACGTCACCCGTTAGCTGTTTGGCCGTGGCCTCGGTCACCGTGCTGTCACTGCCCATGGCCGTGGTGCCCACGGAGCTGCAAGCCAGCGTCATCAAGGTGGTGGACAACACGAGCAGGGTTTTGAGAGGGGTCATGGTGTGAACCTTTGAGGAAGTGGCGGCAAGTCCAGGCGGCAGGGCGGCGCCAGGCAGCGAGATTGTAGCTGCGGGTCATGTGTCCGAGAGGCGGGGCAGGGCGGGCCGTCCCCAGGTCTTCATTCTGCGAGCAACAGGGCGGGCATGGCATGCGCTTGTCCCCCAAGCTGGGGTGAGTTGTGCTTCATTCGCTACGCTTTTCATAGCTGCTTGCGCCCGTGGTGTAAGGGCTAGAGACCTATTTTCCTTAAGAACTTGGCCTTCATGACCTGGGCGTCACGCCCGGCAGCAAGCGCGTCCCGGTTCGCTTCACCAGTTCCTCGTAGCTGATGGGGGTCGAGGCGCGGGTGTTGTCATCGTTCTCCTGCCAGTGTGCCCAGGCGCGGTTGGTTTCCACGTCGTAGACCAGCTTGTAGAGGTAGGTCGGCACCTTCACGTGGTTGTGGCCGATGCTTTCGCTGCCCGGCGTGAACACAGGCCCGGTGATGACAAACACGTCGCCGCGCGCGCGATGCGCGTATTTGCGCGTGGCCTGTTCAATCTTCGCTCAGGCGCCCGAGTTGTGCTTCATGGCCTGCGGCACGATGTTGGCGAGCGAGAAGCTTTGCGCCATGGCGGTGGCGTTGGGCATGCCGCCGGCCGGCGCCATGTGGCCGCGCGAGTAACCTGAACGTTTGTAGTCATCGAGCGCCGCGCGTTCGCTCTGCGGCAAGCGTGCGTCTGCGAAAAACTTGTTGGTGCGTTTTTCGTCGGCATCGTCAATGCTCTGGCGGTTCAGCCGCTGGGCTACAAAGACCGGCGTCTTGGACTCACCGCTGTGCAGCAGGGCAAAAGCCTCGTAACACAAGGCCCGCTGCTGGGGGCGCTTGTGTACCTCGGGTGCTTGGCTCTTCGCAAAAAACTGGGGGCATTGTTCAAATCCTGTGGCGGCCTGGGCCACCAGGGCTGCAGCGGCGCAGGCCACGATGGCCCCCTGCTGCAGCCATCTCCTCACTGCGTGCATTCTTCTCTTTGCGTATCTCGTCCGGCGGACTCAGGGGCGAGATTAGGCCATCGAATCCCGGGGAAAAAGAGGCTGATGAAGGCTTCTTACAGATGGAGATGTTTTGCTGTCTCGCTCAGAGGATCGACGTGTTCACTGCGGGTCCAGTGGATGGGGGGAAATCACCAGCGGTGTGTGCACATAGTGTCCGCCAATATTTCGCAAGTGCACGGCGGTAGCCACGGATGCACACCAGAACAAGGTCATTGGAAAGCGCATTCCTTTGGCAAGCATGGTCTCGATTCAAACCTTTTCAGTCAGCGCATTCAGCACAGACGAGCAGGCGGCTCAATCGTCAAAGCGACACAAGCGCAAATCGGTCACTCCTTCCTGACGACGGTGTGCCAGCATGCGGTGAACAATGCTCTCCTCCTCCGCAAGCGGGAAAAAGAAAGGGTAGTACGACCGCCGGGGAATGTCAGACATATCGCCCAACAGCGCGCGCTTCAGCATTTCGCGCACCCGGGAGAACTCGAGAACCATCAGAACCGAAGGTGCGTTGACCTTTTGGTTGAGTTTTGCTTTGCCAACCGTTACAAATGAAAGAACGCTTCGATAAAAGCCAACATGCCGCGGGTTC
Source organism: Polaromonas potterensis (assembly GCF_033446725.1). NCBI lineage: Bacteria > Pseudomonadati > Pseudomonadota > Betaproteobacteria > Burkholderiales > Comamonadaceae > Polaromonas > Polaromonas potterensis. The sequence goes on from NZ_JAWQLX010000004.1 coordinate 191,244, forward strand.
ACTTCAATGATGACTTGGCTTGCGCCATTGACACGATTGGCGTAAATGTAGGCCGTATGAAAAAGGGATGCCAGAACCTCCCGCGAGCACAGAGGTTCTTTGACCGCCAGACTCGTGAATTCGCACAATCTACCCCCCTTGCGGCGCAATTCGGAGATTTCATCGGCAAAAATATCCGTCGCCGCAAAAGGCTCCACGTCATCGAATCCCACCGTGAGCGTGCCGATGGTCTTTTCATGGGAAATCGCCAGCAGTGTGGCCTTGCCCCCGTCGCTGACGTCCTCTTCCAATTCTGGAAGGTGCTTGTCTCCTGACGATGAAGGGAGGTAACCGCGCCAGGCATACATTCGGTGCAACAAAATCCTGGCACGACTGCGCATTTCTTGGCTGTTTGCGCTCCGGATGGTGAACATCAAGGGGTGCTGTGCCCAATCATCTCCGTGATCGTGCATGCGATGTTTTTACTGTCGAAAAGACAGTGTTATGTTGGAGATAGGACATCCCTCAATTTTAAAAGCGACAACCCCCTTTTTCCTTGGCAGCGGCCCTTTGAATAGGTTTCAGACGTTAGCTAATGTACGGACGTCCACCCCAGTATCCTGGACACATTCAATAACATATTGGTTCAGGAGATATCAATGGGCGGAAGCGGGAAGCGATGAGGTCTGGCGAGCTTCTTCTCGTCTTTGAAGAAAAAAACCAGCCCTAAATCTATCGAACTAGAAAAGAGGCACGCTTTGATGTAACTTGGCTGCATCGAGAGGTTCTATAACCCGGTGCGTAAACGCTTCAAGCGAGACTTCTTTCGCCCGGTACAGTTTGAAGAAGGCTTGAAAGGCTAGTCCGCCGTCCGGGAAGCTGGGGTAGGCCCAGATGGCCTGCAATCCCACCAAAGAAAAAAGGTCCACCACTATTTTCATAGTCATGAACCTTTATCTGGATTGGTGCCGGAGAGATGAATCGAACACCCGACCTTCTCATTACGAATGAGCTGCTCTACCGACTGAGCTACACCGGCTTTTTCTGAAATTCAGCCTGCGATTATAGCCCGGCCGTTTTTCCGGCGTGGTAGGCGGTTACGCGTTCCACTTCGTTTTTAGAACCCAGCATCACGCTCACACGTTCGTGCAGCTTGCCGGGTTGCAGGTCGAGGATGCGCTGTTTGCCGTTGGTGGCGGCACCGCCGGCCTGCTCAATGAGCCAGCTCATGGGGTTGGCTTCGTACATCAGGCGCAGCTTGCCGGCCTTCTCTGGCTCGCGCTTGTCCCAGGGGTACATGAAGATGCCGCCGCGGCACAGGATGCGGTGCACGTCGGCCACCATGGAGGCGATCCAGCGCATGTTGAAGTCTTTGCCGCGAGGACCTTCCTTGCCTTGCAGGCACTCGTCGATGTAACGCTTGACCGGCTCGTCCCAGTGCCGCATGTTGCTCATGTTGATGGCGAACTCTTTGGTGTCCGCCGGGATCTGCACGTTTTCTTCGATCAGCACAAACGAACCCTGCTCGCGGTCCAGCGTGAACATGGCGACGCCGTCACCCACGGTCAGCACCAGCGTGGTCTGCGGGCCGTAGATGCAGTAGCCTGCGGCGACCTGTTTGTTGCCGGGCTGCAGGAAGTCGGCTTCGTCCACGCTGCGGTCGTCCTCGGGCATCTTCAACACGCTGAAGATGGTGCCGATGCTGACGTTGACGTCGATGTTGCTGGAGCCGTCCAGGGGATCAAACAGCAGCAGGTATTCGCCTTGCGGGTAGCGGTTGGGCACGGCATAAATGCTGTCCATTTCTTCGGACGCCATGCCGGCCAGGTGGCCGCCCCATTCGTTGGCCTCGATCAGCACCTCGTTGGCGATGATGTCGAGTTTTTTCTGGACTTCGCCCTGCACGTTTTCACTGCCGGCGCTGCCCATGATGCTGTTCTCACCATCGATGGCGCCTTTGTTGACGGCCTGGCTGATGCTTTTGCAGGCACGGGCGACCACTTCCAGCAGCAGGCGCAGCTGGCCGGGGATGTGGCCGTCGATGCGCTGCTGTTCGACCAGGTAGCGGGTCAGGGATATTTTTTGAGACATCGCGGTTTCCTTTGGTTGTCATCCCGGACTTGATCCGGGATCCAGGTTGGTGTGCCGGCATGGATTGCGGGACTGGCCCACAATGACATGCCATATTAGTCAGATAAGGCGCGCGTCACCACCTCGTGGGTGTCTTTGCTCAAATCGGCTTTGGCGGCGACACGGGCAATCGCCTCGCGCGCCGCGCTGCGGTAGGGTTCGGCCAGCTTGCTCCAGCGGTCCAGCGCGCGTGCCAGGCGCGCCGCCACTTGCGGGTTGATGGCGTCGAGTTCGATCACGCGGTCGCTCCAGAAGACATAACCGGCCGCGTCGGCACGGTGGAGGGCCGCCGGGTTGCCCTGGCAAAACGTGCTGACAACGCTGCGCGCGCGGTTCGGGTTGCGCAGGCTGAAGTCGGCATGTTTCATCAGTTGTTTGACCGCCGGCAGGATGTTGCCGCCGCGGTCCGGAGCGCTGGCCTGCAAACCGAACCATTTGTCGATCACCAGCGCCTCGTCCTTGAACATGGCGTGGAAGCGGGGCAGGGCATCGGCCGCGAGGGCGTGGCCGCTGGAGACCAACGCCACCAGCGCGTTGAAACGGTCGGTCATGTTGCCGGCGTCCTTGAAACACTGGTAGGTCTTGCCGGGCCAGACCGCATCACCGCTGGCGACGGCGGCCAGGCAGAGCTGGCTCAAGGCCATGCCGGCCAGGGCACGTCGGCCGGAGGAGCGCGGGTCAGGCGTGTAAGCGCCGTTGTCGTGGCTGGCTTCCCAGACTGCGGCCCAGTCGCTGCAAAGTGATGTGGCCAACTGCTGGCGCATGGCTTCGCGCACCGCATGAATGCGCTGCGGGTCCACCACGTCGAGCTGCTCGGCGATATAGGTTTCCGAGGGCAGGGTCAGCACCAGTTCCTTAAAAGCGGCATCCAGCGTGGGATGGCGCAAGACGCTGCGCATGGCTTCAATATAAGCATCATTTAGCGGCTCAGCCCCCACTGGATAAGCGGAAGCAGCTATTGATTTAATAGCGCTTCGCACGGCCAGGCGTTGCCCGGCTTCCCAGCGGTTGAAAGGGTCGCTGTCGTGGGCCAGCAGGTGCAGCAGCTGCGTGTCGCTGTAGTCAAACTCCAGCACCACCGGTGCGCTGAAACCGCGCAGTATGGACGGCACGGGCTCGGCATCGACATTGATGAAGTGCAGCGTTTCGCTGGCCTCGGTCAACACAAAGGTGCGTGGCGCGGCCACGGCGGCGGTTTCGCCAGCCAGTTGCAGCGGCAGGTCAGCGCCGTCGGCACCCAGCAGGCCCAGGCCGACCGGAATCACAAAGGGCTCCTTGGCGGTCTGGCCGGTGGTGGGTGCGCAGCTTTGTGTCAGCGTCAGCGTGTAGCTGCGTGCGGCAGCGTCGTAGACACCCTGGGCATGGACACGCGGTGTGCCGGCCTGGCTGTACCAACGTTTGAACTGCGGCAGCAGGCGTGCCAGATCGGACGCCGGGTTGGCGTCGGCAATGGCTTGTGCAAAGTCGTCGCAGGTCACGGCCTGGCCGTCGTGGCGCTCGAAGTAAAGCGTCATGCCTTTGGCAAAACCTTCGCGGCCGACGAGTGTTTGCATCATGCGCACAACTTCCGCACCTTTTTCGTAAATCGTGACGGTGTAGAAGTTGCTGATCTCGATGTAGCTGTCGGGCCGCACCGGGTGGGCCATCGGGCCGGCGTCTTCGGGGAATTGCGCGGTGCGCAGGACACGCACGTCTTCAATCCGTTTGACGGCGCGGGCCGAGGCTTCGCCGCACAAGTCTTGTGAAAATTCCTGGTCGCGGAAGACGGTCAGGCCTTCTTTGAGTGAAAGTTGAAACCAGTCGCGGCAGGTGACGCGGTTGCCGGTCCAGTTGTGGAAGTACTCGTGGCCGACGACGCTTTCGATGTTGGAATAATCGGTGTCGGTCGCGGTCGCCTGGTTCGCCAGCACATACTTGGTGTTGAATATGTTCAGGCCCTTGTTTTCCATGGCGCCCATGTTGAAGTCGCTGGTGGCAACAATCATGAAACGTTCCAGGTCCAGGGAGAGGCCAAAGCGGGCTTCGTCCCAGGCGACCGAATGCATCAGCGAGTTCATCGCGTGTTCGGTTTTGTCCAGATCGCCGGGGCGCACATAAACCTGCAGCAAATGGTCTTTGCCGGCGCGCGAGGTGATGCGTTGCTCGCGGCTGACCAGCTGGCCGGCCACCAGCGCAAACAGGTAGGCCGGTTTTTTGTGCGGATCCACCCACTTGGCGAAATGGCGGCCTTCGGGGAGCGCGCCCTGCTCGACCAGGTTGCCGTTGGACAGCAGCACCGGGTACTTGGCCTTGTCGGCACGCAAGGTCACCGTGTAGCTGGCCATTACGTCGGGACGGTCCAGGAAGTAGGTGATGCGGCGAAACCCTTCGGCCTCGCACTGCGTGAAGAAGGAGTCGTTGCTGACGTACAAGCCCATCAGCTTGGTGTTTTTGGCCGGCGCGCAGGTGGTGAAAATCTCCAGCTCAAAGGCATCGGGCAGGTTGTCCAGCACCAGCTTGTCGCCTTCCATGCGGAAGGACGTGCCCTGGCCGTTGACCAGCACACGCGCGAGGTTGAGTTCCTCGCCGTCCAGCTTCAAAGGTTGCACCGGTACCTCGGCATTGCGGCGCAGTGTCATTTTGTTGAGCACGCGCGTTTTTGCCGGGTCCAGGTCCACACACAGATCGACGGTGTCAATCCAGTAGGCGGGTGCGATGTAGTCGGCGCGGTTGATCACGGCGGCTTGGCCTTCACGCATCATGGCGGTTTCCTAAAAAATGAATGGTCATGGTGCGCAGGGACATCACACGCCCTGCTTCAGGGACGCTTCGATGAACTGATCGAGGTCGCCGTCCAGCACTTTTTGCGTGGCCGAGGTTTCGTAGTTGGTGCGCAAATCCTTGATGCGGCTGTTGTCCAGCACATAACTGCGAATCTGGTGGCCCCAGCCCACGTCGGTTTTGGTGTCCTCCAGCTTTTGCTGGGCTTCCTGCTGTTTGCGCAACTCGAAGTCGTACAGGCGCGAGCGCAGGCGTTTCCAGGCCACGTCGCGGTTGCCGTGCTGCGAGCGGCCGTCCTGGCACTGCACCACGATACCGGTCGGGATGTGCGTCAGGCGCACGGCCGAATCGGTCTTGTTGATGTGCTGGCCGCCGGCGCCGCTGGCGCGGAAGGTGTCGGTGCGCACGTCCGAGGGGTTGATGTCGATCTCGATCGAATCATCCACCTCGGGGTAAACAAACACCGAGGCAAACGAGGTGTGGCGCCCGCCCGAGGAGTCAAACGGCGACTTGCGCACCAGGCGGTGCACGCCGGTTTCGGTGCGTAACAGGCCAAAGGCGTATTCACCCTCGACCTTGATGGTCGCGCCCTTGATGCCGGCCGTGTCGCCTGCGGTTTCGTCTTCAATCGTGGTCTTGAAACCCTTGCGCTCGGCGTATTTGAGGTACTGGCGCAGCAACATGCTGGCCCAGTCGCAGGCTTCGGTGCCCCCGGCGCCGGCCTGGATGTCCAGGAAACAGTTGAGCGGGTCGGCCGGGTTGTTGAACATCCGGCGGAATTCCATTTTTTCGACTTCGACGGCGACCTGGGCGGCCTCGTCCTCGATGGCGGCCATGCCGGCTTCGTCGCCGTCGGCCTTGGACATCTCGAACAGCTCGGTGTTGTCGGCCAGCTCGGACGTCAGGCGGTCAATGACGTGAACCACGTCTTCCAGCGATTTTTTCTCTTTGCCGAGTTCCTGCGCGCGTTTGGGGTTGTCCCAGACCTTCGGGTCTTCCAGCGCGGCGTTGACTTCGCTTAATTTACGTTCTTTGGCAGGGTAGTCAAAGATACCCCCGGAGCTCGTTGACACGATTGCTCAGGTCAGCGAGTTGGTTGCCGATGATGTTGATGTGTTCTGCGTCCATGAGAAAGTCCTGTCCTGATCTTGAGTTCAATCCGCTATTTTCTCATGCTCCAGGGCTCTCAGTCCTTGAGCGGCGCGGGCCGCGGCATCTGGCGTTGCCGCATCACTTCCCGCAGGCGGTCCGGGTAGTCGGTAATCAGTCCGTCCACGCCCCAGCCGATCAGGCGGACCATGTCCTCAGGCGGGTTGATGGTCCAGGGGATGACCTTCAGGCCCAGGGCCTGCGCCTGCTTGACCAGCGCCTCGGTCAGCGCGCCGCCATTGGGCGACCAGACCGCGCCGCCGGCGGCCTTGACCATGGCCGGCACGCTGGCATGGTCGGCGATTTTCAGGCCCGCCGTCCAGGCGCCGTTGCGCAGGGTGTCGTTGTTTTGCGTCTGCACGCTCAGGTAGACGGTGGGAATGGACGGCTCCCGCTGCTGCACCAGCCGCAGCGTGCGCCAGTCGAAGCTCTGGATGCTGACCCGCTGCTGCAGGCCGGCCGCGCGCACGACCTGGAGCAAGGCCTCGGTCAGCACCTCGGGGCTGGCGGTGTCGTCGGGGCGTTCGGGGTTGATCTTGGTTTCGATGTTGAAGCGCACCTGGTCCGCGCCCAGTTGTTTCACGCGTTCGAACAGCGCGGCCAGCGTCGGGATGTAGGTGCCGTCCACTGGCTGCTGGCTGGCGAAGGTGCGGGCATACGCCGTGCCGGGCTGGATGCGGCCGACGTCATGGGCCTGCAACTGCGCCAGCGTCAGCGAGCGGATCAGCGGCCCCTTGTCGCCCGTCAGCCACTGGCCAGCGGCGTCGCGCGTGATCAGCGGGTTGAGGTAAGGGTCGTGCGCCACCACCACGATGCCGTCCGCCGTCAGGCCCACATCGAGTTCCAGCGTGCTGACGCCGAGGGCCAAGGCGCGCTCGAAGGCGGGCAGGGTGTTTTCCGGTGCCAGGCCGCGTGCGCCGCGGTGGCCCTGCAGGTCGAAGGCGTGCGCGACTGGCGCCGCTGCCATCAGGGTTGCAAGCAAAATCAGGCTCCAGCCCTTGCGCAGAGGGCGCAAGAAGCTATCAAAAAAGGAGCGTCTCGCGGAGAGTTTTCCGGGCATGGCGGGTCCTGATCAGCGTGTGGGATGCCGGCATTTTGCACCTGGCCTGGATGCGGGTCAGCCCAGGAAACCTTCCAGCAACCGGGCCAGTTGCGCCGGCTGGTCGTGGTGCAGCATGTGGCCGGCGTCCTGGATCACGGCGATGCTGACCTGCGGCACGGACTGCAGGCGTTCGTGGTACTGCGCCAGCGTGTATTTGCCCTGCCACCACTTGCCCAGGGAGTCGTCCGAGGCCTCCACCGCCAGGGTGGGGGCGCTGATGCGCTGGTAAATCTCTAGCACTTCGTCCAGGCGGTAGATGTTGGCATTGATGATTTTGTGCGCCGGGTCGCCCTGGATGTGCCACTGGCCCTGCGCATCCGGCCTGGCCCAATGGCGGGCCAGCCAGTCGGCCTTGTCCTGGGACAGCCGGGTGTTGGTGCGCATCAGTCGCCGGGCGACGCCGTCCGCGTCGGCATAGGGTTTGAGCGCGAGTTCGCCCTTGTGCAGGGTTTTCAGCTCGTCCATCCACTTGGCGTAACGCGTGGGCGCCAGACTGGGTTGCACCTCCTGCATGCCAAAACCCTCGAGGTTGACCAGTTTGCGTATGCGTTCTGGCCGCACACCGCTGTACAACATGGCCACATTGCCGCCCATGCTGTGGCCGACCAGGTCGATTTGCTGACCGGGCGCGTAATGATCAAGCAGGAAGTCCAGGTCGGCCAGGTAGTCGGGAAACCAAAAGTTGTCAGGAGCCCCCACGCTGTTCACTTCGTGTAATGCGCTGCCCCCCGAGGGGGCTGTCTGCCCTTGGGGCGGCCCGGCGGGCAGACGGGCGCCACCACTGCCAGTCTGGCCGTAACCGCGCCAGTCGGGCGCGATGATGCTGCGGCCTTGGATAAAGGCGTCAAGCAAGGCATCGACCACAAACTGGTAAGACGCGGCCACGTCCATCCAGCCGTGGACCAGCACCAACGGCGGCAGGCTGCTTTGGGCTTCACCCCAATGGCGGACGTGGTAATTGATGCCGCGAATAGGGACAAACTCGCTACGGGAGGGGCGCTTTTCTTTGTACATTGTGCAAATCATAAGGAGAGCCGGATTGAAGCGCAGTCAAAACAGGGACAAGCACCCGAATCAAGCCGGCAGCCAGGGCCTGCCCGATACCTACGCCGCACTGCACCAGGGTTTTCGCTGGCAAGTGGACGACCACTTCAACATCGCCGAAGTCTGCTGCAGCCGCTGGGCCAGGCAAGGCGCGCCAGGCGCTCCCAAAAGAATAGCTATCCGCGGCCATCAGTCGGGGGCTAGAGGCACTTTTTATACATATTTTGAGCTGCAACGAGAGGCTGACGCGCTGAGTCACGTGTTGGCCGGCCTGGGCGTGAAACGCGGGGATCGCGTGGCCATCGTGATGCCGCAGCGTTTTGAAACCGCCGTCGCCTACATGGCCGTGTTCCAGATGGGCGCGGTCGCCATGCCGCTGTCCATGCTGTTTGGGCCCGAGGCGCTGGCCTACCGGTTGCAGGACAGCGAGGCGGTGGTCGCGATTGGCGACGAAAGTTCCATTGCCAGTCTGAACGCCATACGGGCCGACTGCCCGGCCTTGCGCACCGTCATTGCCGCCGGTACGGCGACGGGGCAGGGCGACGTGGACTACGACGTCGCCCCCACGCTTGTCGCTTCGCGTACTGCGCTGCCCCCCGAGGGGGCGGCTTCACCTCGGGGCGGCCCAGCGGTGAAAGCCGCCCTGGCCGCGCAGCAGAGAACTTTCACGGCCGTCAAAACCAAAGCCGACGAGGCGGCCATCCTGATCTACACCAGCGGCACCACCGGCCCGCCCAAAGGCGCGCTGTTGCCGCACCGCGCGCTGGTTGGCAATCTGCCGGGTTTTGTCTGCAGCCAGAACTGGTTCGGTTTCGATGGCAAGACCAACAACACATCCGAGGCCGTGTTCTGGTCGCCAGCGGACTGGGCCTGGACCGGCGGGCTGATGGATGCGCTGCTGCCCACACTTTATTTTGGCCGGCCCATCGTGGCTTTCAATGGCCGCTTCAGCCCCGAACTGGCCTTTGAGCTGATGGCGCAGCACGGCGTGACACATACCTTTCTGTTCCCGACGGCGCTCAAGGCCATGATGAAAGCCTGCCCGCAGCCGAAAAAACAGTTCAGGCTCAAGCTGCAGGCCATCATGAGCGCCGGTGAAGCGGTGGGGGATGCGGTGTTTGCCTACTGCCGCGACCAGTTGGGCGTGGTGGTCAACGAAATGTTCGGCCAGACCGAGGTCAACTACATCGTCGGCAATTGTTCCGCGCGCTGGCCTGCGCGCGCGGGCAGCATGGGCAAGGGCTACCCCGGCCACCGCGTGGCGGTGATTGATGACGAAGGCCGTGAATGCGCGGTGGGTGTGCCCGGTGACGTGGCGGTGAACCGCTTCGATGTCCATGGCGACCCCGACCCCATCTTTTTCCTCGGCTACTGGAAAAAGGACGAGGCCACACGCGCCAAATTCACCGGCGACTGGTGCCGCACCGGCGATCTGGCCACACGTGATGCCGACGGCTACCTTTGGTACGAAGGGCGGGCCGACGATATTTTCAAGGCCGCCGGTTACCGCATCGGGCCCGGCGAAATCGAGAACTGCCTGGTCAAACACCCGGCGGTGGCGAATGCGGCCGTGGTGCCCAAACCCGACCGCGAACGCGGTGCCGTGGTCAAGGCCTATGTCGTGCTTACTCCTGATTTGATAGCTTCTCGCGCACAATTGGCGGGGGCTGGAGGTCAATTCGACATCAAGCTTATCGCGGAGCTGCAAGCCCATGTAAAAACCCTGCTCGCGCCTTACGAATACCCCAAGGAGATCGAATTTATTGACGCGCTGCCCATGACCACCACCGGCAAGGTGCAGCGGCGCGTGCTCAGGCTGCAGGAAGAGGAGCGGTATAGAAACACCCCCGTGGCCCTCACTTCGTGAGTGCCTCCCCCCAAGGGGGCGGGCGCCTATGGACCGGCAAAGCCGGATCCATGGCCCCCATTGGCAGATTCAACGCGCACCAAAGACAAAAAAGCACTCGAAAGAGTGCTTTTGATCTTTACCAGCAGGGGCCGCAGGTCCGGCTTCGCCGGACTGCTGGCGCCTGCCCCCTGGAAGGGGAGAGGGCGCTACACGCAGTGAGTGCCAACAGGGGTGAGCTCAATTTATGCCGCAGATCTGGCTCAGCCAGTCTGCAGGCGCCGTCCCCGGAGGGGAAAGGGCGCTACACGCAGTGAGCGCCAATAGGGGTGAGCCAATTACCTTGCAGCCGCCTGCACGGGTTCTGCCACATAAATTTCCACACGGCGGTTTTTACTGCGGCCCTGGGTGGTGCTGTTGTCGGCCACCGGCTCGCGCGCACCGCGGCCCTCGGTCGCGATGCGGTTGCTGGCGACACCCCGGGAGATCAGGTAGTTGCGGGTGCTGTTGGCGCGGTCGACCGACAGCGGGTTGTTGACGGCGTCACTGCCGGTGCTGTCGGTGTGGCCGATGATGGTCACGGTGGTTACCGGGTTCTGGTTCAGGCTGGTGGCGAAATGCGTCAGGATGGGCGCGAAGCTGCCGCTGATGTCGGAGCGCCCGGTGGCAAACGAGATGTCGGAGGGGATGTCGAGCTTGAGGCGGTTGTCGGCGGTCTGGCTCACGGCCACGCCGGTGCCGGCGGTGGCTTGTTCCATCGCGGCCTTCTGGTCCTGCATTTTCTTGGACCAGAGGTAGCCGCCGCCCGCACCCGCCGCACCACCCAGCACCGCGCCTGCGGCCGCGCCTTTGGAGCCGCCTGTGGCCGCGCCGATCACGGCGCCCGCAATGGCACCAATGCCGGCGCCTTTGGCCGTGCCTTGCTGGGTTTCACTCATGTTGGCGCAGCCGCTCAGGAAGAGGGCGGCGCAAGTCAGGGTGGTGAGGGCTAATTTCATGAAAGGGCTCCTGGGATTTTTTGAATTGAACGGGTTGGATTAGAGCGTGTCTGTGTGAATGGTAGGCGGCTGAAAGGTATTTATTTGTAAGCCAAATGCCCGATCTGCTGCCCGTTGGCGCCGAGGTCCGGGCCCCAGTCACCCTTAAACTAAGACCCTCGATGGGGGCCCGCTCCCCGCTTCACCCTTTTCCCATGTTTGGCATTGAATTTTCATGAACAAAGTACAACTCGGTAGCAGCGACCTGCAGGTCACCCCTATTTGCCTGGGCACCATGACCTTTGGTGAACAGGTCAACGAAACCACGGCGCATGCGATTCTGGACCGCTCGCTGGCGCGGGGTGTCAATTTCCTGGACACGGCCGAGATGTATTCGGTGCCGGCGCGTGCTGAAACCTTTGGCGCGACGGAAACCATCATCGGTAACTGGCTCGCGAAGAACCCCGGCGCGCGCCAGCAACTGGTGCTGGCCACCAAGGTGGCCGGTCCCTCGCGCGGCATGCCCTGGGTGCGCGCAGGCAGCGGCATGACGGCCCAGGACATCGTCAGCTCCTGCGAGGCCAGCCTGAAACGCCTGCAGACCGAGACGATTGACCTCTACCAGATCCATTGGCCCGAACGCCATGTGCCGGCTTTCGGCGCCTTGTATTACGACCCGTCCAAGGAAAAGTCGGAGACTTCCATCCACGCGCAAATCGAAGCCCTGGGCGGCCTGGTCAAGGCCGGCAAGGTGCGGGCGATTGGCTTGTCCAACGAAACGCCTTATGGCGTGCACGAGTTTGTACGCCTGGCCGAGCAACATGGCTTGCCGCGTGTGGCCACGGTGCAAAACCCTTATTGCCTGATCAACCGCACGGTGGAAAACGGCCTGGATGAAACCATGCACCGCCTGGGTGTTTCGTTGCTGGCTTATTCCCCGCTGGGTTTTGGCTTGCTGACCGGCAAATACGACGCCTCCGGCACCGAAGGCCCGGATGCGCCCAAAGAAGGACGTATCGCCAAGTTTGCCTCGATGCGCCAGCAGCGCTGGGGCCGGGCCGAAGCGCTGGTCGCTGCGCGCCGCTACAACGCCCTGGCACGTGCCCACGGCCTGACGCCCACACAACTGGCGCTGGCCTTTTGCTACACCAAGTGGCAGGTCGCCAGCACCATCATTGGGGTGACCTCGGTGGCGCAGCTCGACGAAAACCTCGACGCCTGGGGCACCACGCTGTCGCCCGAGTTGCTGGCCGCGGTGGACGCAATTCGTTGGGAACTGCGCGACCCAGCGCTCTGAGCGCCTGGCCGACACCGGTGTTGTCATGGCAAAAAAAGACCACATCTCCGAAACCCCCGCCACCGCCTTTCTCAAAGTCCACCAAGTGGCCTTCACAGAACATCCTTACGAGTACCTGGAACACGGCGGGGCGCAACACAGCGCCCAGGTGCTGGGGTTTGATCCTTTCACCGTGGTCAAGACCCTGGTGATGCAGGACCAGGACGCCAAACCGCTGCTGGTGTTGATGCACGGCAACCGCAAGGTCTCGACCAAAAACCTGGCGCGGCAGATCGGTGCGAAGTCGGTGGAGCCGTGTAAACCCGAGGTGGCCAACCGGCACAGCGGTTACCTGGTGGGTGGCACCTCGCCCTTCGGCACCCGCAAAACCATGCCGGTGTATATCGAGGAAAGCATTCTGGCCCTGCCTAAAATCGCCATCAATGGTGGCCGGCGTGGTTACCTCGTGGGACTGGACCCGCAGGTGTGTGTCCGCCTGCTGGGTGCAAAATCCGTCAACTGCGCCCTGATCGACTAAAACTAAAAAGACTGGAGAACCCATGAATTACGTCTACCCCCTGCTCGCCGTGCTGGCCGCCTACCTGATCGGTTCGCTGTCGTTTGCCGTGATTGTCAGCAAACTCATGGGGCTGAACGATCCGCGCAGCTACGGCAGCAAAAACCCCGGCGCGACCAATGTGCTGCGCTCCGGCAACAAGGCAGCGGCGGTCCTCACCTTGGTGCTCGATGCCCTCAAGGGCTGGGTGCCGATGGCGCTGGTCACCTGGTTCGGCAGGGACTATGGGCTGGGGGACGGCACGCTGGCCGCCGTGGGCCTGGCGGCCTTCATCGGGCATTTGTACCCGGTGTTTTTCAGGTTCCAGGGCGGCAAGGGCGTGGCGACTGCCGCCGGTGTGTTGTTCGGCGTGCATTGGGTGTTGGGGCTGGCGACCCTGGCCACCTGGGTCATCGTGGCTTATTTTTCGCGTTACTCGTCGCTGGCGGCCCTGGCCAGCGCGATTTTTGCGCCGTTTTATTACCTGATCGGCGACCGGGCCTTCTGGTACGTGGACAAAACCATGGCGCTGGCCCTGGTGGTGATGAGTGCGTTTTTGATCTACCGGCACCGCGAAAACATCAACAAGCTGCTCAAGGGCAAGGAATCCAGGTTGGGCGGCGGCCCCAAAAGCTGATCGGGTGCGACCTAAAAACGCTTGATCAGCGTCATCTGGTCGTTTTCTCTGAGCATCTGAAAACGTGTCAAAAAGCTGTTGCCCAGCAACATAAAAGGCATGTCGCGCGCGGCCACCACGGCGTCCACGTTGAAAACTTCGACGTCCCCGACACGCACCGACGCCAGCGAGGTGCGCCAACCGATGATCACGCCATTGGCCGTGTGCAACTGAATACGCTGGCCTGACTGGTAGTTCACACCCATGCGTTCGGCATCGGCCACCGTCATTGAGATGGCCGTGGCGCCGGTGTCGACCAGAAACTGTGCGGCCTTGCCGTTGATCTGGCCTGCTGTCATGAAATGCCCGCCGCTGCCGGCCATGAGCACGATTTTGTTGCCTTGTCCGGCCTGGCTGCCCGTGCCGCCGCCTGCGCCCACACTCACGGGGGCGTCGCCGACACGCAAGGTGTGGCGTTTGCCTGAGAGTTCGAGAACTGCCTGGTCGCCGGCGGTGGACACCACCTTGACGCCTTGATGGGTTTCACCGGCCGCCACCGACTTGGGCGCGCCACCGTTGACCACCAGCAGCGCCCTGCTGCCCAACATGCCGGCCAGAGCCACACTTTGCGCGTGGGCCAGCGGCAGTGTTGCCGCGCCTGCCAAGCCCAACAGTGATGCGAACATCCAGCGGGCGGGCAGACGGGTCATGGTGTCAGTCTCTGAAGTTGTCGAAACTCAGCGGCAGATCGCTGATTTCTGCGCGGATCAAGGCCATGGCGGCTTGCAGGTCGTCGCGCTTGGCGCCGCTGATACGGACCTTGCCTTCCTGGATGGCGGCCTGCACCTTCATCTTGTTGCCCTTGATGAGTTGCTGGATCTTTTTGGCTTGTTCGGTTTCGATGCCGTCGCGCACCTTGGTGATCTGTTTGACCTTGTCGCCGCCTATCTTTTCGACCTTGCCGATGTCGAGAAAACGCACATCCACGCCGGCCTTGGTCAGCTTATTGCGCAGGATGTCGTGGATCTGGTCGATCTGGAAGTCACCGTCGCCGATCAGGGTGATGTCCTTGTCCTTGAGCTCGATAGAGGCAGAAGTGCCCTTGAAGTCAAAACGGGTGCCGATTTCCTTGGCGGAATTTTCGACGGCGTTTTTGACCTTGACCATGTCGGTCTCGAGGACGGTATCAAAAGAAGGCATGAGCTTAAATCTTTGCTAGAAAAGAGGAGTGAGACAATCCCCGGATGTTAGTCGAGAAAAACGTTCCCCTCCAGCTTTCCAACACCTTTGGCATCATGGCCAAGGCCCTGACCCTGGTACGCATCACCAGCGAACAGGACGTGACCGACGTGCTGGCCGACCCGGCCCTGCAGGCCGCCCCCAAGTTTGTTCTGGGCGGCGGCAGCAACATTGTGATCACCGGCGACGTCAAATCCGTGGTGCTCAAGGTCGAACTCAAGGGCAAAAAGCTGGTTGGTGAAACCGCCAAGGCCTGGATTGTCGAGGCCGGCGCTGGCGAAACCTGGCACGACATCGTGAGCTGGACCCTGCAAATGGGTTACCCGGGGCTGGAAAACCTGGCCCTGATCCCCGGCACCGTGGGCGGCGCGCCTGTGCAAAACATAGGCGCTTACGGGGTCGAGCTGCAAGACCGTTTTGAGTCGCTGGACGCCGTGGATTTGACGACCGGGCAGAGCTTCACCTTGGATGCCGCGCAATGTGCGTTCGGTTACCGCGATTCGGTGTTCAAACACAGCAGCACCGGCGCCAACGGTTTTGGTCTGGCCGGCAAGGCCTTGATCACACGTGTGCGTTTTGCCCTGCCGAAAGCCTGGAAAGCCGTGCTGGGATATGCCGATCTGGAGAAAAAGATGACCCAGACCGCATGCACCGAGCCTGACGCGCTACAAATTTATGAGTGGATTTGCGAAATTCGCAAAGCCAAGCTGCCTGACCCGCAAGTCATTGGCAATGCCGGCAGCTTTTTCAAGAACCCGACTGTTTCGCCCGAGCAATGCGCCGACATCATCCAACGCGAGCCCAAAATTGTGCATTACCAGTTGGCTGACGGCTCGGTCAAACTCGCCGCCGGCTGGCTCATTGACGCCTGCGGATGGAAGGGCAAAAGCATAGGCAACGCCGGTGTGTACGAGCGGCAGGCGCTGGTGCTGGTCAACCGCGGCGGCAGCGCCAACCCGGTGACGGGCGGTGAGGTGATGACCCTGGCCAAGGCGATCCAGACCAGTGTGTATGAACGTTTCGGTATCCGGCTGGAGCCTGAGCCGGTGGTGGTCTAGCCCGCATCTGGCCAGCAATCCCGATATTATTCATAGCTGCTTGCGCCCGTGAGTATTGGGCTGCAGCCACTTTTTCCTTAAGAAATCGGCCTTTTGGGCCTATTTGGCCTCTCCAGGCTGTTTTGTCGCAGCACCTCGCTTCCCATGCCCCCGGCCCCTGCAGACGGACATAAAAAAAGCCACCTGAAGGTGGCTTGGACGTGGGTGACCTGCGTTTAGTCAGCTTTGATGTTGCCCGCGCGGATGATGTCTTTCCACTTGGCAGTTTCCTGCTTGGCGAGTTGATCGAGTTGTTTGGCGTCCTTGAAAGTGGCAATGGCGCCCTGGTTTTCAAAACGCTTGCGCACCTCGTCCTGGCCCACAGATTTGCGCACAGCGTCTGAAATCTGCTGAACCGTGGCATCCGACATGCCGACCGGACCGTAGAGGCCGATCCAGGCCGAAGCGTCCAGATCCATGCCGGCCTGTTTGCCCGTAGGCGTCTCAGGCAGAACCGACAGGCGGTTCGAACCCGTGACCAGCAAGGCTTTGAGTTTGCCGCTGCGGATATGACCGAGCAGCGGCGGCGGGGTGGTGAGGAAAACATCCACATTGCCGGAGAGCAGGTCGGGAATGGCCTGGCCCGCACCGCGGTAGGGGATGTGCAGCATCGAGATGCCGGCGCGTTGCTTGAGCAGCTCGGTCGCCACATGTTGCACCGACCCGTTGCCGCTGGAGGCGTAGTTCAGCTTGCCGGGATGGGCCTTGGCGTACTTGATCAGCTCGGCCAGGCTGTTGATGCCCAGTGCCGAACGGACCACCAGTACCTGGGGCGCCTCGGCAAACATGGCGATAGGTTTCAGGTTGCGTGCGGGATCAAACCCCGACACCGGCTGCAGCAGCGGGGAGATGCTTTGGAAGCCCGAATACTGGGCGAGCAGCACCAGGCCGTCCGGCGCGATACGCGCCACATATTGACCCGCAATGCTGCCATTGCCGCCGGCGCGGTTTTCCACAATCACCGAGGTGTCCAGTTCCTTGCCCAGCGCATCGCTGAGCGAGCGTGCGGCCACGTCACCAATGCCGCCGGGCGCCGCCGCCGCGACCAGGGTCAGCGGGCGATTCTCCGGGATTTGCGCCAGGGTGGGCACGGCCAGCGTGCAAACGGCGGCCATGCAGGCCAGCCGGCGTGTCAAGGAAAAGGCGGGCGAGGTGGGAGAGGTTTTTGTTGTTGTCGACGGCATGCGTTTACTTGTGGTCCTGGCTGCTCAGTTTGGGCAGGGAGGTGCTGCCGTCCTGCGAGAGCAGACCCACGGCGGTGTAAATGCCCAGTTTGTCGCGGGTGTCGATGATGTCCAGGTTGCGCATGGTCAGCTGGCCGATACGGTCCAGCGGCGTGAACGCACCCTCCACTTTTTCCATGCTCAGGCGCTCGGGCTTGTAGGTCAGGTTGCTGGAGACGGTGTTGAGGATAGAGTAGTCGTTGCCGCGGCGCAGTTCCACGGTCACTTCGCCGGTGATGGCGCGTGCGACCCAGCGCTGGGCGGTTTCGCGCAGCATGATGGCCTGGGAGTCAAACCAGCGGCCCTGGTACAACAAACGGCCCAGCTTGCGGCCGTTGTCGCGGTATTGCTCGATGGTGTCTTCGTTGTGGATGCCGGTGAGCAGGCGCTCGTAGGCGATGAACAGCAGGGCCAGGCCGGGGGCTTCGTAAATGCCGCGGCTTTTGGCCTCGATGATGCGGTTCTCGATCTGGTCGCTCATGCCCAGGCCGTGGCGGCCACCGATGCGGTTGGCTTCCAGAATCAGTTCAACCAGGTTGTCGAAACGTTTGCCGTTCAGCGCGACAGGCATACCTTCTTCAAAACGCACCGTGACTTCCTCGCGTTTGACCTCGACTTCGTCCTTCCAGAAGGCCACACCCATGATGGGGTTCACGATCTTCATGCCGCTGTTCAGGTGTTCCAGGTCTTTGGCCTCGTGGGTGGCGCCCAGCATGTTGGAATCGGTCGAATAGGCTTTTTCGGCCGACATCTTGTAGCCAAAACCTGCTGCGGTCATGAAGGCCGACATTTCGGCGCGGCCGCCCAGTTCGTCGATAAACAACTGGTCCAACCAGGGTTTGTAAATCTTCAGGTCCGGGTTGGTCAGCAGGCCGTAGCGGTAAAAACGCTCGATGTCATTGCCCTTGTAGGTGCTGCCATCGCCCCAGATGTTGACGTTGTCTTCCTTCATGGCGGCCACCAGCATGGTGCCGGTCACAGCGCGGCCCAGCGGCGTGGTGTTGAAGTAGGTCACGCCAGCGGTGGTGATGTGGAAGGCGCCGCTTTGCAGCGCGGCAATACCTTCGGTCGCCAACTGGCTGCGGCAGTCGATCAGGCGTGCTTTTTCGGCGCCGTACTCCATCGCCTTGCGCGGAATCTCGTCGTAGTCAGGCTCGTCGGGCTGGCCCAGGTTGGCGGTGTAGGCATAAGGCGTGGCGCCCTTGAGTTTCATCCAGTGCAGGGCTGCGCTGGTATCAAGGCCGCCGGAGAAGGCGATGCCGACTTTTTGGCCGATGGGAAGGTTCTGGAGAATGGTGCTCATGGCGGGTGTCCTGGAATCAACCGAAGTGGCAGATGTAGTGGTAGGCCTGTTCGACCCGGATGTCAAAGCTGGAGTTGCCCGGCACGCTGAATTTTTCACCGGGGGTCGATTTGATCCAGGCATCGCTGCCGGCGAGTTTGTACTCGCAGGCGCCGGCCACACATTCCATGATCTCGGGCGCACCGGTGTTGAAGGTCAGCGTCGCGGGCAAGACCACACCGACGGACTTCTTGGTGCCATCGGCCAGGGTGATGCCGTGGCTCACACACTTGCCGTCGAAATACACACTGGCTTGGGTTGTGACGCTGATGTTGGCGATTTGTTCGGTAATCATGGATGGTTTGAAAAAAATCAGAAAAGCGCCGGGCTGATGGCGGGTGGGTGCGAAACCCCTGATTTTAGGGCACCCCGGCCCTGGGTGGGCGACGTCCGGGCGCGGGCAGGGCGCTTGCCGCAGCCCGTGACCTGAATCCAACGGTCTGTTTTCGGCGTATCACTAATACAGCACAATGGGCGCCATGAATGAAGAAAGCCCCGATTTCGAACTGATCGCACTGCTTGACCGCGTGGCCCGGGCCGACGAAGCGGCGCTCAAAGAGCTGTACGGCCTGACCTCGTCCAAGTTGTATGGCGTGGCGGTGCGTGTGGTGAGCAACCGGAACTGGGCCGAGGACGTGTTGCAGGAGGCGTTTCTCAACATCTGGCGTGTGGCGGGTGACTATAAGGCGTCCTTGTCGCCGCCCATGGCCTGGATGTGTTTGATTGTGCGCAGCCGGGGACTGGATTTTCTGCGGCGTCGGACCACGGGGCGGGCCGATGCGGCGCTGGAGCTGGATGATGTGATGTCCGACACAGTGGAGGGTGATTCGCCGAACCCGATGGACACGGCGCTGGCCGGTGAGCAGGCCTGGGCCTTGCACCAGTGCCTGAACCAGTTGGAGAACAAGCAGCGCGAAGTGGTGAGTTTGGCGTATCTGCGGGACCTGAGCCATGGGGAGTTGGCCGAGCAGCTCAAGCTGCCGCTGGGAACCGTGAAGACCTGGATACGGCGCGGCCTGGAGCAGTTGCGCGCCTGTATGGCCCGATTTGCTTGAACGGGATGTATGTATTTTTGGTTTTTTCCGCCCCCTGGGCAGGAAAAGGCCTGAAAAAGGTAGTGTATGAATTTGACCGGAAACCCTTCGCTGATCGAGCAACTGGCCGCCAGTTATGCGCTGGGCACCTTGCGCGGCGGTGCACGCCGCCGTTTTGAAGCCCTGGCGCGTAGCCACGCCCCGGTGCGTGCCGCGGCGCTGATCTGGCAAGGCCGGATGGCGTCGGTGGGCGAGTTGCAGCCGCAGATCGCGCCCAGCCCGGCGGTCTGGAAGCGGATTGAAAACCTCATCCATGCCGATCAGGAAGCCAAGGCCATGCTGGCCGCGCGCCAGGTGCCTGCGGCAGTTTCCGGTGGCGGCTGGTGGGCCAGCCTGGGCCTGTGGCGCGGCGCCAGTGCCGCCGGGGCCATGGCGGCGGTGTTGGCGGTGGTGGTTGGTCTGAACCTGAACACCACGCTCAACGGCCAGGTCCGTGAGCTCAGCGCCAAACTGGCCGCAACGCCGGATATCCAGTACGTGGCCGTGCTGGCCGACGACAAGTCGGCACCGACCATGTTGGTGACCTTTGACCCCAAACACAACCAGCTGCAACTCAAACGTGTAGGCGCTTTCCAGGTTGGGCCGGACAAGTCGCTGGAGTTGTGGGCCTTGCCGCAGACCGGCGGTCCGAAGTCCTTGGGGGTGTTGGGTGAGGGCGCGGTGATCCGCCTGCCGGCGGGCAGCGATGCCGTGAACAATGTGCCCGCGCTGGCCATCACCCTGGAGCCCAAAGGCGGCTCTCCGGCAGGCGGCGGTCCGACCGGACCGGTGCTGTTCAAGGGTGCGCTGATTCCAATGAACTTGTAAACGTATCAAGGCTGGGTCGCCAGCAGCAAGTCAAAAGGGCTGAAGGGCAGCTTTCGCAGCCCTTCAGCCCTTTTTTAGGTTCCGGCGGAATCCGGAGGCTTAACGCCAGTGACCGTGACCGCCGTGGCCATAACCATAACCGCGGCTGTAGCCAAAATTCAGCGACACGCCGAGAGGCGAGTAATACGGCCCCGGGTAGTAGCCCGGGTAAACCGCGACCGGCGCGGCGTAAGTGGGTTGCACATACACCGGCTGGGCATAAACGGGCTGGGGCGGTTGCACATAAGCCGGTTGCGCGGCCACCTGCTGCTGGGGTTGCATCGCGCCTACCGGGCTCACCTGTAGCCGCACATAAGGGCCGGGGTCGTTGGCCATCTGGATGGTGTAGGACTTGTCGGCGTATTCGTAGACCACGTTGTAATGTGTGGTGCGGTTTTCATAGGTGGTCTGGGTGCCGCATTGCTGCACGTTTTGCACCTGGTTGCGCGGGCCTTCGATGTTGTTACCCACCATGGCGCCACCGACCAGGCCGATCATGGTGGCCACAGCGCGGCCACCGCCGTTACCCACGGCATTGCCCATGGCGCCACCGGCCAGGGCGCCCATCACGGCGCCGGCGCCGGAATTGGGCGCCTGGGTGACCATGGGTTGTGTGGTGCACACCTGTTGCGGCACGCTGATCTGCTGTACCACCGGCGTGCTGGAAATGACACGCGCGAGGATGTCCATCGCGGAGGCGTTCAGGGCCAACAGGCCGGTCGCAGCGGCGACGGTTGACAAAACAAGTGACTTTTTCATGATTCAAACTCCAATTCAGCCTGCTGGGAGAACCCCCGTTCTGGGGGATAACCAAAAGACAGCTTCTGTTCAGTTTAATGATTCAGAGCGGATTTGGTGGACACAAGTTCAGGTAAACCACTGTAAAGCTGGGGTGGCAGCGGCTTTACAAAACCCCGAAAGCCCCTGTTAAAGGTGTTCTGCCCAGCTTTTGGCGTCAAACCCGAGCGTGGTGTGGGTGCCCCATTCCACCACTGGGCGTTTGATGACGCTAACGTGGTCCTGCATCACGGCCAGGGCGCTGGCGGCGTCCGTGGTGGCCGCCTGCACGGTTGCGTCCAGCTTGCGCCAGGTCGTGCCCTTGCGGTTCAACAGTTTCTCCCAGCCGAGGGCGTGTTCCCAGGCGGCGAGCTTGTGTGCGGGCACGCCCTGTTTTTTGAAATCGTGGAATTCGTAAGCCAGGCCGTGTTCCGTCAGCCAGGCACGGGCTTTTTTGACGGTGTCGCAGTTGGGGATGCCGTAGAGGATGATCATGGTCCAAATTTTGCCATGGCGACTTCGCTCAAGCTTGCGCGGGCATCGTTCATTGTCAGGACGGCAATATCGTGACCAGGGCCCGGTACAGATGGCTAGGGGTGATGGGTTTGTGCAGCAGCGGGATACCGCTGGCCATCGCCTCGCGCAAACGATCCGGTGCTGTGTCGCCGGTGATCAGCAGCGCGGGCAACTCATGGCCCAACAAGGCACGCAAGGCGGCAATGGCCTCGATGCCGGTGCGTTTCTCGCGCAGCCGATAGTCGCTGATCACGAGATCTGGCGCCCACTGCGCCGCCAGCACGAGTGCTTCTTCAATGGATTCCGCCAGCGCGCATTCACAACCCCAATCACGCAACAGATGGCGCATGGCGGTGCGCACGGTTTCGTCGTCATCAATAACCAGGACTCGAGCACTCAGAACCCGTGGTTTGCCGTGTTCGATGCTGATCTTCTCTATGGGCAAAACGTCGGTGATAGGCAAAACCAGCCGGAATACACTCCCGCGTTGCAAGGTGGATGCCAGCGAAAGTTCATGCCCCAAGGTGCGGGCCAGGCCGTCGGCGATGGCCAGACCCAGGCCCAGTCCCTTGTGGCGATCCCGCTCCGGATTACCCAGCTGGTGGAATTCACGAAACACCTCGCCTTGCTGCGTGGGTTCTATGCCAATGCCTGTGTCCCAGACTTCCAGCACGGCGTCGCCACCACGCTTGCGGCAAGCCACCAGCAAGCCGCCTTGCCCGGTGTAGTTGATCGCATTCGAGACCAGGTTGCGCAAAATCAACTCAACCAGGGTCGGATCAGACCACACCACCGATGTGTTTTCCCGGGAGCGGTAAGTCAGGCCTTTGGCATCGGCTTGCGGCTCGAATTCCCGTTCTATCTTGTTGAGCAGCGGTTGCAGCCGGAAGGCCTGCCATTGCGGCTCAATCACGCCGGCTTCAATGCGTGAGAAGTCGAGCAAGGTGTTGAGCATCTCGGCCGACGCATGGCTGGCGCTGCCGACGCAGGCCACCAGTTCGCGCTGGTGCGGGCTCAGTTCCGTGCGAGAGAGCACCTCCAGGAACAATCCCTGGGCGTGAATCGGCTGGCGCAGGTCATGGCTGGCCGCCGCGAGGAACTTTGACTTGGCGATATTCCCCTGTTCGGCTTCGCGCCTGGCGCCTTCGGCCACCAGGGTCTCCTGGTGCAATTTCTCCATCAGTCCGGTGTTTTCGAAGCGCAATTCGATCGTCGTGCGCGTGGCCCGGGCGCTGCTGCGCGCCTGGTCAAACAGAGACATGAGGTACAGCAGGCAGACCAGGCCCAGGGCGTGGTAAGCCGGATCGTCCATCAGCCACAGCTTCAAGGCCACGAGGGATACCGCCGGAACCACGAAGGCATAAAACACAGGCAGTACGGCCGATTGTGTGGACACCGCGCCGCCCGCCATGCCGGCAATCACGGCAATGGCCAGGATACGTCCGGCCAGCGAGGCGGTATCGAAGGTGATCCAGATCAAGGCGCCCCAGATCAGACCTGAAACGGCGCGTTGCGCGATGAGTGCCCAGACGATAGGGCGCGTTTGCCTGACCAGGACGGTGTCGGAGAGGTGCTTGCGCGCATAGGCAAAGGTGAGCAGGTTCGCCAGTATGGCGCCCGCGCACCATGTTCTTAGCGCCCAGGCGTTGCTGTCGTCGGACAAGAAGAAGAGCACCAGCACGGCCAGCAGACAAATAGGGACGACGGTGCTCCCTACGTTGCCGAGCACCAATCGCAGTTGCTCCACCAGAATGCGGGTTTCCGCAAGTCGCAGCGGGTTAGCCCTCATGCGGCATACACATTTCAGCCAATCAGTCCTTGCTGACGCGCAGCAACCACCGCCTCGGCGCGGCTGACCACCTGAAAAAACTCCAGGATGTCCTGCACATGCCTGCGAACGGTGTTGTTCGAGAGCGTAAGCTGGCGCGCAATCAGTTTGTTCGAGAGCCCCTGGTGCAGCAGGTCAAGCACATCACATTGGCGCGGCGTCAGACGCCGTTCGGCAAGGCTGTTGTCGGCCGGGGAGCGTTCGGCAAAGTGGCCGCCCAAGCTCAAAAGGATGGCCTCAATGATTTTTTCGGCCGTTTCCGCCTTCGAGACAAAACCGGCTGCGCCGCGCTCCAGCGCCTGGCGTGCGGTTTGTGGTTCATCCAGCGATGACAACATCAAGACAGGTGTCAGCGGCCATTTGCGTTGGAGCAGCGCAATGCCTTCCATGCCGCTCAAACCGTTGAGCTTGATGTCCAGCAAGATCAGGTCCACCTGATCCGGTGGGCGGCTGGTCGCTTCGTGGATGGAGGCGGCTTCCAGGATGTGTGTGTCCGGTATGGCCGCGCTGATCACCATGCTGAGTCCCGAACGGAACATGGCGTGGTCGTCAATTAACAAAATGCAGGGCGCAGGCATGGGCGTCATTGGAACACGGCGATTCGGGTTTCATATGGTCCTTGAGGACCATATGAAACTTCTCTCAAGATCCATAGACTGCGTACCAGTTTGTGAACCAACCCCCTGGAAAAATAATGACCTTTGTCGATTCTGTGTCTACCTGCCTGAAAAAATTCACCGATTTCAATGGCCGCGCCAGCCGCTCGGAATACTGGTGGTTTGCGCTGTTCTTTACGCTGGTGCTGACGGCCAGCGCGTTTGTGCACGAATGGGGCGTGCTCATCGCCCTGGCTGCGCTTATTTTGCCGCTCACGGCCGCCGCAGCCCGCCGCCTGCATGACACCAACCGTAGCGGCTGGTTTCAGTTGCTCAACCTGGTCCCGCTGGGTAATTTGTACGTGCTCTACCTCATGGTCCAGGAAGGCACGTCCGTCAACAACCGTTACTGATGGCCGTCTTTTCACGCGGTTGATGATTGGTACGACTCTTTGAGTGCCCCTCATGAAAATTGTTAAACACGTTTTGTTCGCCTCTACGCTGGCATCGCTGATGGTGAGTGCTTCCGCACTGGCTGGCGATGCGGACTTCACCCTGCTCAATCGCACCGGCATCACCTTGCGCGAAATCTACATCTCGCCGGCGAACAAAAACTCCTGGGGCAATGACCGCATGGGGGACAGTGTTCTGGACAACGGGAAGTCGCGTCTCTTCAGGTTTTCTGACAAGAGTGCCTGCAAGCAGGACCTGAAAGTTGTTTTTGACGATGACTCCGGTGACGTGGTCTGGCGTAACTTTGACCTGTGCGAAATCGACAAGGTCACGCTCAAATTCAACAAAAACACCCGCGCGGCCACGGCCGATATCGAATAGGTCAAATCCGGCAGGCTTGAAAGCACGCTCGCGAGGCGGTGGCATGGAGTGCCTGCAAGGCTAAAAGCGGTAGCCATCTCAGGATGGACTGGCCGGCACCGACCGAAAAGGCGCCCAAAGGGAGATCACTGAATTCAGGCAAGGATGGTGAGCCATGTGAGGCCTGAAGATACCGGACGCGCTGTCAGGTTGTCAGGCTAGGGCGACAATACCGGCCTGTATGAACAATCCTCAAACCCTTGACGACTGGCTCGCCTACTGCGAGCACCTGCACCCGACCGCCATCGATCTCGGGCTGGCCCGGGTTCAAGGCGTGGCCCGCGAGATGGGGCTGCGCTTTGACTGCCCGGTCATCACCGTGGCCGGCACCAATGGCAAAGGTTCGAGCTGCGCCATGCTGGAGGCGATTTTGCTGCAGGCTGGTTACCGCACCGGGGTGTACACCTCGCCGCACCTGGTTCATTTTGAAGAACGTTGCCGCGTCCGCGGCGAGATCGTGCAGGCCGATGCCTTGCTGCCGCACTTTGTCCGGGTCGAAGCCTTGCGTGGCCAGACCTCGCTGACTTATTTCGAGTTCACCATGCTGGCCATCTTCAGTCTGCTGGCCGAGGCCAAGCTGGATGTGGTGATTCTGGAAGTTGGTGTTGGCGGGCGGCTGGACTCGGTCAACATCATCGATACCGACTGCGCGCTGATCACCAGCATAGATATTGATCACACCGAGCTGCTGGGCCGCGACCGCGAGGCCATTGGGCGCGAAAAAGCCGGCATCATGCGCGCCGGTAAGCCGGTGGTGGTCGGCGATCCGGTGCCGCCACAAAGCGTGCTGGACCACGCCGCCGAAGTGGGCGCTGACCTGTGGCGCTTTGGCCAGGACTTCAATTTTTCCGGCGACAAGCTGCAATGGGCCTGGGCCGGTCGCGGCCGGCGTTATGCCGGCCTGGCTTACCCGGCCTTGCGTGGCGCCAACCAGCTGCTCAATGCCTCGGGTGTGCTGGCGGCACTGACCGCCTTGCGGGATCGCCTGCCGGTGACGGCGCAGGCGGTGCGCAACGGACTGGGCATGGTCGAGTTGCCGGGGCGTTTCCAGATCATTTCCGGCCAGCCGACCCTGGTGCTGGACGTGGCGCACAACCCGCACTCGGTGGCGGCGCTGGCCGAAAACCTTGACGCCATGGCTTATTACCCCTGTACCCATGCGGTGTTCGGCGCCATGGCCGACAAGGATCTGGCCGCCATGCTGGGACGTATCGGCCCGTTGGTGGACCGCTGGTATTTCACCGATCTGCCCACCCCGCGCGCGGCCAGTGGGGCGGATCTGATGGCGCGCTGGCAGGCCCTGAACACCCGTTCGGATGTACGCGCCAGCGTGTTTCCCGACCCGGTGTTGGCCCTGCAGGCCGCCGTCGCTGCCGCCGACCCCGCTGATAGAATTGTCGTGTTCGGATCGTTCTACACGGTGGGAAGTATTTTGAAAGAGGGTTTGCCCCGTCTTTTTGCTCCGCACGCCGCGCCTGAGCGTCACGCTTCATCATCAACCGATACCTAACGGACACCGTCACCACCATGCCGTTTTTCAACTTTCGTCGGGGCCAAGCATCTCCCGCTGCGGCCAAATCGGCTGCCCAAAGCGAAAGCGTGGACGTGGTACGCAAACGCGCCAAACACCGCCTGATCGGTGCGGTGGTGTTGGTGCTGGCGGGTGTGGTGGGTTTTCCGCTGCTGTTCGACACGCAGCCCCGGCCGGTGGCGGTCGATATTTCGATTGAAATACCCGGCAAAAACACCGTCAAACCGCTGGTGATGCCGGCCCCGACCCCGGCCACCGCGCCAGCAGCGACGACGGCGGCTGCCAGTCCCCCTGTCGCCAGCAGTACCCAGGTGGCGGCACCGTCCAGTCTCACGCCGCGTGAAGAAATAATTACAGAAAAAAAGGCTGAAGCCCCCGTCGAGACTGCGCAGGCAGCTATCAAAAACGAAGCAAAACCTGAGTCCAAGCCTGAACCCAAACCGGAGCCCAAGGTCGTGGCCAAGGCGCCGGTGTCCAGCGAGGACGGCGCGCGTGCCAAGGCCCTGCTGGAAGGCAAGGCGGTCGAGGTCGAAGGGCGGCTGGTGGTGCAGGTGGGCGCTTTTGCCGATGCCGGCAAGGCGAGCGAAGTTCGCCAGAAACTGGAACGCGCCGGCCTGAAAACCTATACCCAGGTGGCCGACACCAAAGACGGCAAACGCATCCGGGTCCGGGTTGGGCCGTTTTCCAGCAAGGCTGATGCGGACAAAGCTGCCGGCAAGATCAAGGGCCTTGATTTGCCAGCCGCCATCCTGACTTTATAGGGCTGGTCAGGCGTGGCAGTTGCTGATCTGGCTTTTCTGGGGGTGTTGGCGGTTTCCCTGCTGATAGGCGCGTGGCGGGGCCTGGTGTTCGAGATTTTGTCCGTCGTCGGTTGGGCGCTGTCGTTTTACGTGGCGCAGTGGTTTGCGCCCGACCTGGCCGCCGTGTTGCCGCTGCAAAGTGCGTCAGAGCCGGTGCGTCACGCCGCGGCCTTTGTGCTGATTTTTATCGTGGCCGTGTTCGTGGCGGGCCTGCTGGCCGTGTTGCTGAAAAAGCTGGTGGAAGCCATCGGCTTGCGGCCGGCGGACCGTACCCTGGGGGCGGCTTTTGGCCTGTTGCGCGGACTGATTTTGTTGCTGGCGGTGACCGTGGTGATCAACATGACTGCTTTCAAAACCAGTGACTGGTGGCTGGCGTCCCGGGGCGCCGAGTTGTTGACCTCGGCGCTCACAGGCTTGAAGCCGGTCTTGCCCGAACAGTTTGCAAAGTATTTGAGCTAATGATGTGGCCCCACGCTTGTACGCATCGCGTACTGCGTTGCCTCCCAAGGGGGCTGTTTGTCTTGGGGGCGGCCCGGCGGCAGGTGAAAATTTTTATGAATGGAAATATATGTGCGGAATAGTTGGTGTTGTCAGCAACGCCCCGGTGAACCAGCTGATTTATGACGGACTGCTCCTGCTGCAGCACCGCGGTCAGGATGCTGCCGGCATCGTCACCCAGCAGGGCCGCAAGTTTTACATGCACAAGGCCAAAGGCATGGTGCGCGATGTGTTTCGCACCCGCAACATGCGCGCCTTGCCGGGCAACGTGGGGCTGGGCCAGGTGCGTTACCCGACGGCCGGCAACGCTTTCAGCGAAGACGAAGCCCAGCCTTTTTACGTCAACGCGCCGTTTGGCCTGGTGCTCTCGCACAACGGCAACCTGACCAACGCGGCCGAACTCAAGGCCGAGCTGTTCAACACCGACCATCGCCACATCAACACCGACAGCGACTCCGAAGTGTTGCTCAACGTGCTGGCGCATGAGCTGGAAAAAACCACGCGCGGCCTGCCGCTCAATCCGGTGGATGTGTTTGCCGCCGTGCGCGGTGTGCATAAACGGGTCAAGGGTTCTTACGCCGTGGTGGCGCTGATTGCCGGTCACGGCCTGCTGGCGTTTCGCGACCCCTTCGGTATTCGTCCGCTGTGCCTGGGTCGTGGCCAGAACGACAGCGGCAGCACCGTGATGGTGGCCAGCGAATCGGTGGCGCTGGAAGGCACCGCGCACCAGTTCGAGCGCGACATCGCGCCGGGCGAGGCCGTGTTTGTCGATCTGCAAGGCACGGTCCACGCCGAGCAGTGCGCCGAAAATCCGCAACTCAAGCCCTGTATTTTTGAATTTGTGTACCTGGCGCGCCCCGACTCCGTGCTGGACGGCATCTCGGTCTACCAGGCCCGCCTGAACCTCGGTGAAACGCTGGCCAAACGTGTGGTGTCCACGGTGCCGCCGAATGAAATCGACGTGATCATCCCGATTCCCGAGTCGAGCCGCCCGAGTGCCACGCAGCTGGCGCATTTGCTGGGCATTCCCTACCGCGAAGGTTTTGTGAAGAACCGTTATGTGGGGCGCACCTTCATCATGCCGGGCCAGGGCGTGCGTAAAAAATCGGTACGCCAGAAACTCAATGTGATCGCCAGCGAGTTCAAGGGCCGCAATGTGATGTTGGTGGACGACTCCATCGTGCGCGGCACGACCTCGCGCGAAATTGTGCAGATGGCGCGTGACGCTGGGGCCAAAAAGGTTTACCTCGCCAGCGCCGCGCCGCCCGTGCGTTATCCCAACGTTTACGGCATCGACATGCCGACCGCGGCCGAGCTGGTGGCACACGACCGTACCGTGGAAGAAATCCGGATTGCGATTGGTTGCGACGCGTTGATTTACCAGGATGTGGAAGGCATGAAACGCGCGATTGGCTCGCTCAACACCAAACTCGACGGCTTCGATGCTTCGTGTTTCGACGGCGTTTACATCACCGGCGACATCACGCCGGAAAGCATTGCCAAGATGAACGAACAACGGGTCGACAGCAGCGAAGAAGGCGGGGTGGATGTCTCGCGCCTGGCGCTGCCCAACCCCCAAGAGGTTTAACGTGAGCGTCCAAAAATTACCTGACAACCTGCACCGCGATACGCTGGCGGTGCGTGTGGGGCTGGAGCGCAGCCAGTACGGCGAAAACTCGGAAGCGCTGTACCTGACCAGTGGTTTTGTGCAACCCGATGCTGAAACCTCGGCACTCCGTTTTGCCGGGACCGAAGAAGGTTTTACCTACGCCCGCACCTCGAACCCGACCGTGAGCAGTTTCGAGCAGCGGCTGGCCGCGCTGGAAGGCACGGAAGCCGCCATTGCCGCGTCCAGCGGCATGGGCGCCATTTTGATGATGGGCATGGGCCTGCTCAAGGCGGGTGACCATGTGGTGTGTTCGCAGTCGGTGTTCGGCTCGACGCTGAACTTGTTCGGCAAGGAGTTCGCCAAGTTCGGCGTCGAGACCAGTTTTGTGTCGCAGACCGATCTGGCGCAGTGGCGCGCGGCCATGCGGCCCAACACCAAGCTCTTGTTTGCCGAAACCCCGACCAATCCGCTGACCGAGGTCTGCGACATACGCGCGCTGGCCGACATTGCCCATGCGGGCGGCGCCTTGCTGGCCGTCGACAACTGTTTTTGCTCACCGGCCCTGCAGCGGCCGACCGAACTGGGCGCCGATCTGGTGATCCATTCGGGCACCAAGTATCTGGACGGGCAGGGTCGTGTCATGGCCGGCGCGATTTGCGGGCCGTCCAAATTGATCGTGGATGTGTTCGGCCCCATTGTGCGCACCGCCGGCATGGTACTGGCGCCGTTTAATGCCTGGGTCGTGCTCAAGGGCATGGAAACCTTGCGTATCCGTATGCAGGCCCAAAGCGCTAGCGCCCTGGCGATTGCGCAATGGCTGGAAGCACACCCCGCGGTGGCCCGTGTGTATTACCCGGGTTTGGCCTCGCACCCCCAGCACGAACTGGCCATGCGCCAGCAGTCGGGTCTGGGCGGCGCCGTGGTGTCTTTCGATGTGCGCGGCAGCGACCCCGAAACCTTGCGCGCCAACGCCTTTCACGTGATCAACAGCACGCAGGTGGTGAGTATTGCCACCAACCTGGGCGATACCAAGTCCATCATCACCCATCCGGGCACCACCTCCCATGGCCGGCTCACCGAAGCGCAGCGCCAGGCGGCCGGTATCGGCCAGGGCCTGATCCGCTTTGCGGTCGGGCTCGAACATATTGACGATTTGAAAGCCGACCTCGCACGGGGTCT
This sequence comes from Polaromonas potterensis, assembly GCF_033446725.1. Classification (NCBI taxonomy): domain Bacteria; kingdom Pseudomonadati; phylum Pseudomonadota; class Betaproteobacteria; order Burkholderiales; family Comamonadaceae; genus Polaromonas; species Polaromonas potterensis. The sequence continues at coordinate 221,727 of NZ_JAWQLX010000004.1, forward strand.
TGAAACGCTGGCATGACACAAAAAACACGTACCCGGTTTGCCCCTTCCCCCACGGGCTTTATCCACCTCGGCAACATCCGCTCCGCCCTGTATCCCTGGGCGTTCGCGCGGGCCACGGGCGGCGACTTCATTTTGCGGATTGAAGACACCGATGTGGATCGGTCCAGCCAGGAAGCCGTCGATGTGATCATCGAAGGCATGCGCTGGCTGGGCCTGAACTACGACGAGGGCCCGAGCTACCAGATGCAGCGCATGGACCGCTACAAGGCCGTGCTGGCCGAGTTGCAGGCCGCTGGCCATGTCTACCCTTGCTACATGAGCATGGCGGAACTTGATGCACTGCGTGAGCAGCAGATGGCTAATAAAGAGAAGCCGCGCTACGACGGCACCTGGCGGCCAACACCCGACAAAACCTTGCCGCCGATTCCCGAGGGTGTGTTGCCCGTGCTGCGTTTCAAGAATCCGCAGGGCGGGGCCGTGGTCTGGGAAGACAAGGTCAAGGGCCGCATCGAAATCAGCAACGACGAACTCGACGATCTTGTGATTGCACGGCCCGATGGCACGCCGACCTACAACTTCTGCGTGGTGGTGGACGACATGGACATGGCCATCACCCATGTGATCCGTGGCGACGACCATGTGAACAACACGCCGCGTCAGATCAATATCTTCCGCGCCCTCGGCAAAGAAGTGCCGGTCTATGCCCACCTGCCCACGGTGCTGAATGAGCTGGGCGAGAAGATGAGCAAGCGCAATGGTGCCAAGGCCGTCACGCAGTACGCCGTGGAAGGTTATTTGCCTGACGCGATGGTCAACTACCTGGCGCGTCTCGGGTGGAGCCACGGTGACGACGAAATTTTCACGCGTGAACAGTTTGTGCAGTGGTTCAACCTCGACCATCTCGGTAAAAGCGCCGCGCAGTTTGACGAGGCCAAGCTGCGCTGGGTCAATGCCCAGCATCTCAAAGCCATGCCTGATGACAAGCTGGCCGAAGTGGTACAGCCTTTCCTCAGCGCGCCAACCCTGGCCGGCCTGGACGCTGCGCGCCGCGTATCGGCTTGTGCTTTGCTGAAAGACCGCTGCAGCACGCTGGTGGAGTTGGCTGAATGGATGGCGGTATTGGTCAACGACGTCCCGGTCAGCGCAGCAGACATTCAGGCGCATGTGCCGGCCGAAGCCGCACCCGCCGTGAACAAGCTCGCCGAGTTGCTGGCCGATTGTGAGTGGAGCAAGGCCGCGATTGCCGCTGTGATCAAGCAGGTGCTGGCAGAGACCGGTCTGAAGATGCCGCAACTGGCCATGCCCGTGCGTGTCTTGGTTGCCGGACGCCAGCAAACACCATCGCTGGATGCCTTCCTGACCTTGATGGACAGGAAAAATGTGATCAAAAAATTAGGGCACTTGAAAAGCGTGTAATTTTCGCGCTATAATTTGAAGCTCGACAACTGCAAGACATCTTGTAGTTAATGAGGGGGTATAGCTCAGCTGGGAGAGCGCTTGCATGGCATGCAAGAGGTCATCGGTTCGATCCCGTTTACCTCCACCATTAAATTGTCGGGAAGATTTTTTTAGCAGGCCCTTAAAAGCCTGCATCGGAAGTTCCAAAGGTTTTGACCCTATCGTCTAGAGGCCTAGGACACCACCCTTTCACGGTGGCTACAGGGGTTCGAATCCCCTTAGGGTCACCAGTTTCACTTTGGTGAAGTTGGTAAAACAAGTCGTCAGCACTTGGCTTCGCAAGAAGTGAACGTTGTCTACCAGGAGTGGTAGTTCAGTTGGTTAGAATACCGGCCTGTCACGCCGGGGGTCGCGGGTTCGAGTCCCGTCCGCTCCGCCAGATAAAAGCCCTTGCTGCTCAATGAGTTGCAAGGGCTTTCCTCTTTCTGGTGTGCTTAAAAACTAAGCTGCCAAACACTCCATATCCCAAAGTTTGGAATACCGCTGATTTGGCAGAGGTCGCAGTGCGGGTCCGGCGAAGACTGTCAACCTGCGCAATCATCCATTTATTTGTGTGCATCGTGGCGCTATCACGTCAGCGTGGCCTTGCGCCATCTTGTTCGTGACCGCCTTGGGTTGGCATTCCTGCGGGGGCTGAACGGTATGACGTTGTTGGCGTTGTACATCTCGAGCGGGGTGATCATGCTCTCTCCCGGATATGCGCGGAAAAGCGCAGAAAATAGCGCTTTAGATAAAGAGGTCCCTGTGAATCAATCCCTTGCCCATGCCGAACTCATCGCCACTTACAGGAGGGCGGAGGCAGAGGCTGCTCACAAGTTCGGATTGATCAAGGTGGTTGCAAGCAAGGGGCCCAAGGCGATTCAGGCGGCCGTCGAAACAGCAGCAAAGGCCGCAAAACGCAGGGATTCGTATGCGAAAAAGCTGGCTGTGCTCGGGGTGGACCTCAAGGATTGAGCGGCGCTCAGTGTCCACACGGCAGGCCGCCGTATGGCTTGCGAATAATCGGAATTTAGAAAGAAACCCCATGAAAATAGAAGAACCAACACTAGAAGAACCAGAACCGATGGAGGAATACGTCCCTGGCGTCGCAAGCGGCCGGCACTACATGGCCAAGCTGTGTCATTTTCCTGACGGGGCTTGGTACATAGCAGTCGTTCACGTTGAATCGCTGCCGCCGCTGCACGACAGCGACAGAACCTGGCCTACCCGTGATGAAGCCGTGAAGGCGGCCGATAAGCTGGTTGCCGACCTGGGTCATTGATCTGAGATCAGCAGTTTACCGGCCACGATGGCAGCGTCAGCATCAAAGCCGTCGTCGTCCGTGCCGGCGTCCTGCTGTTCATCAACAGGCTTTGAATACACGCGGCGATGAAAAATCTTGAACATGATTTTCGCCAGGCGGCGGAAACCCTGGCCGGTGCGGATGCGCTGGTGGTCGCTGCAGGCGCAGGCATGGGTGTGGATTCCGGGTTGCCCGACTTTCGAGGCCATACGGGGTTTTGGCAGGCCTATCCGGCGCTGGCCAAAGCGAGTCTTCATTTTTCCGACATTGCCTGCCCGCGAACTTTTGAGCAAGACCCAGGGCTGGCCTGGGGTTTTTACGGCCACCGCCTGGCCCTGTACCGCAAGACAGTGCCGCACCACGGTTTTGCGATCCTGCGTCTATGGGGGGAGAACATGCCGCTGGGTGTGCATGTGTTCACCAGCAATGTGGACGGGCAATTCCAGAAAGCGGGTTTTGCGGACGACCAGATTCACGAATGCCACGGCTCGATCCACCAGCTGCAATGCACCCGGGCATGTGGCTCTGGCGTCTGGTCGGCTGATGGTTTTGTACCAGAGGTGGACACCGACAACTGCCGTCTGCTGAATCCACCGCCGCATTGCCCCGCCTGTGGCGCTTTGGCCCGCCCCAATGTGTTGATGTTCAAGGACTGGAACTGGGTGTCCAGGCGCAGCGATGCCCAGGCCAGGCGCGAAGCCACGTGGCTGGAGGTCCTCGCGGAAAGCCGGGCGCGCGTGGTGGTACTTGAACTAGGCGCCGGCACGGCCATTCCGTCGGTGCGGCGCTTCAGCCACAGAATCATTCATGAATTCGGTGGACGCCTGGTGCGTATCAACCCCAGTGAGGCCACCGTGCCCAGTTCGATGGACGTCGGCCTGGCGGTCGGCGGACTGGACGCCTTGCGCGGGATGGAGATGGCCATGCGTGTAGCGTGAATGTCGCCGAGCAAGAGCTAGCAGTCACGCGGCAGCGCTGATTGAATTTTGCGGTTTTGAGGCCCTGCCTGTCTGGCCCCACAATCAGCGCCATGCGCAAACATTTTTCTGAAACCACGGGTCCGCAGCGGCTGGTGTATGGCCTGGGGGTGGGTGTGTTGGCCGCCTTGTTGCCGCTTCCCATGACCTGGCCGTTCCGGGCGCTGCTGGGCTGGTGCGTGGCGACCGCGGTGTATCTGGTGCTGGCCTGGTGGCTGGCAGAGGTGTTTGATTCGAACAGCACACGCCAGCGTGCGCAAGCGCAGGATGAACCCAGCATGGTGGTTTTTTTACTGATGGTGCTGGCGGTGTTGGCCAGTGTCAGCAGCATTGTCTTGTTGCTGCAGCAGGTCAAACAGCTGGCCGGCGCCGAGCGGCTGGGGCACATGCTGCTGGCCATGCTGGCGCTGGGATTGTCCTGGTTGTTTATCCATACGATTTTTGCGTTTCGTTATGCGCACCGTTATTACCAGGAAGAAAAACGCAAGCAGCCCGGCGGCGCTGGCCTGCAATTTCCGAATCAACCCGATCCGGACTATTTCGATTTTTTGTACTACGCGTTTGTGATCGGCATGACCTCGCAGGTGTCCGATGTGCAGGTGAGTTCGCGCGAAATGCGCCGCTTGACTCTGGGTCACGGCATTTTGTCGTTTGCCTTCAACGTCTTGATCGTGGCGCTGACCATCAACGTGGTGGCTGGTTTTATCTAGCGTACGGAACTTATCGCCAAAAGCGCAAGGCCTCCAGCTTGAGCAAGCCGGTGGACAAAGCCGTGCCGCAGACAATCACGAGTGCACACACCAGCATCCAGGGCGTGACACTTTCACCCAGGAACAGGGCGCCGTACAAGACCGCAAAAACCGGCACCACAAAAGTCACCGACAGCGCGCGTTGCGGGCCGGCGTTTTCGATGAGCCGGAAAAACAGGATGTAAGCCAGTCCGGTGCACAAGACACCAACAGCCAGCAGCGCTAGCCAGGCCGAGCTGCCAGGCATTTGCGTCGGCCACAACCACGCGGCCGGCAGCGCCAGGCCCAGCGTGGCGCCGATCTGGCTGCCGGCGGCCGTGACCAGCGGCGGCAGGCCGGACAGATAACGTTTGGTGTAACTCGCCGAGATGCCGTAACAGACGCAAGCCAGCAGGCAGGCCAGCACGGCCCAGCCCGGCGCCACGCCGGAGGCATCAGGCTTGAAGGTGGCTTTGTCCCAGGCCAGCATGGCCACGCCGGCAAACCCGATGACCAGGCCTAGCAGGCGCGAGGCCGTGGGTTTGTCCTTCAGCCAGAACCAGGCCACCAGCGCGCCAAACATGGGCACGGTGGCATTGAGAATCGCCGACAAGCCGGTGGTGATGGACAGCAGCGCAAAGGAAAAACAGGCGAAGGGAATGCCGGAATTGAGAACGCCTATGAAAAAGGTGCGGCGCCAGTTTTTTCTCAGCACCGGCCACAGGCCGCGCAGCCAGACGATGGGCAACAGAAAAAGGGCGGCAATCCCGACCCGGACGGCGGCTGTGGGCAAGGGGCCAAACTCCACGGTGCTGATACGCATGAAGAGAAAGGACGAACCCCAGATGGCCGCCAGCGATACAAAGTCGAGGGCCCAGTGCCGGGGCGTTGCGAGGCTGGCCGATGCCGTCAAGGCACCGCCCCTTTGAGCACACCTTCGAGTGTGAGCAGTGCGGCCTTGCGGTCCAGGCCGCCGGCGTAACCGGTGAGGGCACCCTTGGCACCCATCACGCGGTGGCAGGGCACGATGATGCTGACCGGGTTGCGGCCGACCGCCGCACCCACGGCGCGCACGGCGGCCGGTTTGCCGATACGGGCGCTGACCTCGCCGTAACTGGCGGTGCCGCCTTGCGGAATTTTCAACAGCGCCTGCCAGACCGATTGCTGGAAAGCCGTGCCGTAAGCCAGGTCCAGGGGCACGTCAAACTCCGTGCGTTTCCCGGCGAAATATTCGCTGAGCTGCTGGCTGACTTTTTTCAGCACGGGATGATCGGTAACGGTAGGCCAGACGGCCGGCCCCGACAGTTCCGGTGGCAAATGGCGTTGGCCGTCAAACCAGAGCCCGGCCAGACCTTTGGGGGTGGCCGCGATGATGATGGTTCCCAGGGGGCTCTGGAAACGGGTCTGGACGATGGAGGTATCGAATTTCATGGTGATCTCCTGGGAGTGTCGCTCATTGACTGAAATGGCGTTGTCGCTGCTGCGGCTTGCTTTTTGCGTGGTTTATGAATGATTTAGGGCTCTAGTCCTGACGGGTCGGGCGCGGGTAGCTATTGTTTTGAGAGCGGCCGGCGCAGCATCGACGGGGGCTTGCATGGCGCCGCTCCAGGCGCGTATGACCGCATAACTGCGCCAGGGCTTCCAGGCCAGCGAGGCCAGCTCGGCTTCCTTGGCCGGATTTTTCAGGCCCTGCACACCCAGCGCCTTGTGCAGCGCCACGTCGCCGGCCGGAAAAGCGTCGGGCCAGCGCAGCGCCCGCATGGCGATGTATTGCGCTGTCCAGTCGCCAATGCCCGGCAGTTCCTTGAGTGCGGCGATGGTGGCATTGACATCGGCGCCGCCATGTAATTGCAGACGCCTTGAAGCCACGGCCTGCGCGATGCCGACAATCGCGGTCTGCCGCTGTTTGACAATGCCGAGCTGGCCCAGCGTGTCGCCGCTGGCCTGGGCCAATACCGCCGCGGCAGGAAACAGCCGCGTCAGTTCGGGCCACGGCGTTTCAATCGGCTCGCCGAGTTTGTCGACCATGCGTTGCGCCAGGGTGCGGGCCGCCGCCACCGTGATCTGCTGGCCCAGCACGGCGCGCACCGCCAGTTCATAACCGTCCATGGCACCGGGCACACGCAGGCCGTCACCGCCCGGAAAGCTGCTGTGCAAGGTCTGGTTGATGGGCTGCGGATCGGCGTCCAGGTCCAGCATGGCGCGCAGCCGGCGTATCACCAGCGGCAAGACTTCGCGCAAGGAGTCGCTGACACGCAGCACGACCTGGGTGCGGGGCTCGTCAAAGCTGGCCAGCAACCAGCCGGCGTGGACCTTGCCGCCGCTTTCAAGGCGGACAGTGCGTCCCATCTGTGCACCATCTGCATCATCAGCTACAAATTCAATAGCGTTGATCTGGCGTTTCTTGAAGAAGCCTGTCATCGCGGCCGCGTCGTAAGGCGGGCGGTAGCCGAGCTTGACGGTGATGCCCTGGCTGGCGGGCGTGGCCCCCTGGCGCCGCAACTGCGTTGGGTTCAATCCGTAATGTTCGGCAAACGCGGCATTAAAACGCCGCACGCTGGCGTAACCGCTGATCAGGGCAATCTGCGTGATTGGCAAAGCGGTGTCGGCCAGCAACTGCTTGGCGGTCAGCAGGCGGCGTGTCTGCAGGTATTGCATGGGCGAGACGCCGAACTGCGCTTCAAAAATCCGCCGCACGTGGCGGTCGCTGACCCCCAGCTTGGTGGCCAGCAATTCGACCGAAGGGGTGGCCTCGCCCCAGGCTTCGGGTTCGTCTAGTAGCCGGGCAGCCTGGTGCGCCAGGATGTAAGACGCGTCCTGGATGGACCACACGACCGAATGCGGTGCCAGCTCGGGCCGGCAGCGCAGGCAGGGCCGAAAGCCGGCGTTTTCGGCCTGCGCGGCGTGGCCGAAAAAACGGCAATTTTCGCGTTTGGGTGTCTTGACGCTGCAGACCGGGCGGCAATAAATGCCGGTGGAGGTCACACCTGTGAAAAACGAGCCGTCAAACCGCGCGTCCCGGGTCTTCAGCGCGAGGTAACAGGCGTCGTCGGCGAGAGGGGCGTGGTCCGTTTTCATGAGGTTCATGATACGCCGCAGCGCGGGTGTAACTAGCCGTTTTCGGACATGTTCATGCGGGCCCTGGCGCCTACAATCCGTGCAATTACAGCGACTCACGGAGAACCCAGCCCATGCAGCTTGACCCCTCGATTTTCAAGGCCTACGACATCCGCGGCGTCGTGCCATCCACCGTCAATGAAGAAGTGGCCGAGGCCCTGGGTCGGGCTTTCGGCAGCGAGGCCCTGGTGCAGGGTGAACGCACGGTGGCCGTGGGGCGCGACGGCCGCCTCAGCGGGCCGGCGCTGAGCGCCGCGCTGATCCGTGGGCTGGTCGCCAGCGGTGTCGATGTGATCGATGTCGGCATGGTCACCACGCCCCTGCTTTATTTTGCGGCCTGCACCCTGGCCAACTCGGGCATACAGATCACCGGCAGCCACAACCCCAAGGATTACAACGGCTTCAAGATGGTGATGGCCGGGCGCGCGATTTACGGCGACGACATCCAGGCCTTGCGCCGCCGGATGACTGACGCAAACTGGGCGCTGCCGGCGCGCAGTGGCAGTATTCGCAACATCAATGTGCTGGCACCTTACCGCGATCGCATCGCGTCAGATATCAAGCTCCAGCGCCCTATGAAAGTGGTGATCGATTCCGGCAACGGCATTGCCGGCGCTTCGGCCCCGGACATTTTCCGTGCGCTGGGTTGCGAGGTGGTCGAGTTGTTCAGCGAGGTGGACGGCAGCTTTCCCAACCACCACCCGGATCCGAGCAAGCCGGAAAACCTCAAGGACCTGATCGCCGCGCTGCAGGACGGCGACGCCGAACTGGGCCTGGCCTTTGACGGCGACGGCGACCGCCTGGGCATCGTGACCCGCGAGGGCAACACGATTTACCCGGACCGCCAGATGATGCTGTTTGCGCGTGATGTCTTGTCGCGTGTGCCGGGCGGCACCATTGTGTTCGACGTCAAATGTTCGCAACGCCTGGCGCCCGAAATCGAGGCGGCCGGCGGCGTGCCGCTGATGTACAAAACCGGCCACTCGCTGATCAAGGCGAAGATGAAGGAAGTCAACTCTCCGCTGGGCGGCGAGATGAGCGGCCACATCTTTTTCAAGGAACGCTGGTTTGGTTTTGACGACGGCACTTACGCCGGCGCTCGTCTGTTGGAGATCTTGAGCAAGGTGGCCGATGTGGGCGCGCTGCTCAACGGCCTGCCCACCAGCTTTAGTACGCCTGAGCTCAACGTCGCCTGCAAGGAAGGCGAACCGCACACCGTGGTGGAAGCCCTGATCAAGTCCGCCAGTTTCCCGGCACCCGCAAAAATCTCCACCATCGACGGCGTGCGTGTGGACTGGCCGGACGGCTTCGGCTTGATCCGCGCGTCCAACACCACGCCGGTGCTGGTGCTGAGGTTTGAAGGGCACACCGAGGCGGCGCTGCATCGCATCGAGGCCGACATGCTCAAGCTGCTGCACAGCGTCAAGCCTGACGCGAGTTTTGCCGCGGCAGCGCACTGAGCTCGGTCCAGCAGGTGAGATGAAAATTCTTTTGGTCAAGCTCTCGTCCTTGGGCGACGTGGTGCACACCTTGCCGGTGGTGCAGGACATCCTGGCGGCGCACCCCGGTGCGCAGATCGACTGGGTGGTGGAAAAATCCTTTGCGCCTTTGCTGACGCCCTTGGTGGGCACAGGTTTGCGCCGGGTCATTCCCTGCGAAATACGCCGCTGGCGGAAATCGTTTTGGATCGCGGCCACACGGGCCGAATGGCGCGCTTTCAAACAACAACTGCAAGCCGAAGCCTACGACGCGGTGATTGATTTGCAAGGCCTGACCAAGTCCGCCGTCGTGGCGCGGCTGGCCAGGCTCGGTGCGGGCGGCCGGCGTTATGCGCTGGCGAATCAGACCGACGGTTCGGGCTACGAAGCGCCAACACGCTGGCTGGCCGATGTGGCGATTCGCATGCCGCCCCACATTCACGCCGTGCAGCGTTCGCGCGAGTTGTGCGCGCGTGCACTGGGCTACACACTGCCGCTGTCCCTGGATTATGGGTTAAAAGCGGCTCTGGCCCAGGAGGTACGGGCGCCATCAGCTCCTGAAATAATAGCGTTTGTGCATGGCACCTCGCGCGCCGATAAGCAATGGCCGCTGGAAAACTGGGTCGCGCTGGGCCGGCAGTTGAACGCGCTGGGTTACCACATCGCCTTGCCGCATGGCAATGCCGAGGAATTGGTGACCAGTCAGTTGTTGGCTGCGGCGCTGAACGGCAAAAACCGCGAGGTCCAAGCCATCGTGTGGCCACGTTTGCCGCTGGATCAACTGACGCAGCAACTGGCGCAATGCGCCGGTGTCGTCGGAGTGGACAGCGGCCTCAGCCACATCGCGGTGGCGCTGGATTTGCCGCATGTGCAGATTTACAACTTCGACACCGCCTGGCGCACCGGGCCTGTTATCGCCGCCCAGGCCGGCGCTGAGGGCGCACGCCAGATCAGTGTGTTTGCCCTGCCGACACCCAGCGTGCGTGCGGTCTGGGATGCCTGGCTCAGTTGCCAGCCGACCGCAGCGGACCCAGGGTCGGCGCTTTGATGGCCGCCGTGGCGCGCAAGTTGTACGCCTGGCTGATGTGGGCGATCCAGCCCTTGCTGCGGCGCAAGCTGGCGCGGCGTGGCCGGGTCGAAGCCGGTTACCTCGAGGCTGTGGATGAACGTTTCGGTTTTTACACGCAGGCGCCCGAAGCCCGTGCCGAACTGGTGTGGTTACATGCGGTGTCGCTGGGCGAAACCCGCACCGCCGGCATTTTGCTCAAGGCCTTGCGTGCGCAATGGCCGGGGCTGCGGGTCTTGTTGACCCACGGCACCGCCACCGGGCGTGCCGAAGGCGCGAGTTTGCTGCGGGCCGGTGATGTACAGGTCTGGCAGCCCTGGGACAGCGAAGCGGCGGTTGCGCGGTTTTTCAGCCACTTTAAGCCGCGCCTGGGTTTGCTGATGGAAACCGAGGTCTGGCCCAACACCGTGGCCGGCGCGCAGGCACAGGGCGTGCCGCTGGCCTTGGTCAACGCACGCATGTCCGAAAAGTCCTTGCGCCAGGCCATGCGTATGGCGTTGTTGTCGCGTCCGGCGTTTGCGGCGCTGTCGGCGGTTTATGCGCAAAGCGACAGCGATGCGCAACGCCTGCGTGTATTGGGCGCCAAGGTGCAGGGTGTGTTCGGCAACCTGAAGTTTGACGCCACGCCGGATCCTGCGCAGCAGGCGCAAGGCCGCGCCTGGCGGCAAGCGCCGGCCCGCCCGGTGCTGCTGCTGGCCAGCGCGCGTGAAGGTGAAGAAGACAGTTTTATTAAGGAAATAAAGGCTCTAGCCCTGATGGGTCGGGCGCAATCAGCTACCAAAACCATAGCGACTGCTAAGCCACAGATACTCATCGTGCCGCGCCACCCGCAGCGTTTTGACGAGGTTTGTGGGCTGATAGAGAAACACGGCCTGTCGGTGTCGCGCCGCTCCAGCTGGAAGGGCGCACCACAGGCGACCGATGTCTGGCTAGGCGACTCGCTGGGTGAAATGGCGCTGTATTACGCGATGAGCGACGTGGCCTTGCTGGGCGGCAGTTTTGCGCCGCTGGGCGGCCAGAACCTGATCGAAGCCGCCGCCGGCGGCTGCCCCGTGATCATGGGCCCACACACTTTCAACTTTGCCGAAGCCGCCGAGCTGGCGCTAGCCACCGGCGCCGCGTACCGCGCGGCCGACATGGCGGACGCCGTGCGCAGCGCCCAGGCCTTGCTGGCGGACCGCCAGGCGCAACAGGCGGCCGCCACGGCCAGCTTGCAGTTTGCGGCGCAACACCGGGGCGCGGCCGCCAACACGGTGAAGGCGTTGGCTCCGTTGCTGGAAGCAAAGAGCCTGTTTACGGTTTAAAGGGGGACCCCTTTTAAACCGTAAACAGGCTCTTACACCATGGCCGAACCGCTGGTGAATCAGTTTGGCGCCGATGTGCCCGAGGCCATTGCGCGCATGATCGCGGCCGTGCACCCGAGCTTTGAGTCCGCGCGTTTCATGCGTGATGTCCTGCAGGGTTACGACGAGCTGGCCTTGATGCCACGTGGCAAACACATTGCGCGCGCCTTGTATCGGCATCTGCCGCAGGACTACAGCCAGGCCACAGACATCCTGCTGGCCTCGCTGGACCAGCCGCACGGCCGGCCGGCCGGGCTCAGCATGGCCTCGTTTTTGTACCTGCCGCACACGATGTTTGTGGCCGAGTTTGGCCTGGATCATTTTGAAGCCTCGATGTTGGCGCAGTACCAGTTGACGCAGCGTTTCACGGCCGAGTTCAGCATCCGACCTTTTTTTCAGCAGCACGAAGCCGCCACGTTGGCGCGTTTCAAGCTCTGGGCCAGCGACCCGAATCCGCATGTGCGCCGCCTGGTGTCCGAAGGCAGCCGGCCGCGCCTGCCCTGGGCCAGCCGCCTGCCCGCGTTCCAGAAAGATCCGGCACCGGTGCTGGCGCTGCTGGAGTTGCTGAAAGACGATCCCGAGCTGTATGTGCGACGCTCGGTCGCCAACAACCTCAACGACATCGGCAAGGACCATCCGGACCTGCTGGCCCAGACCGCCAAGCAATGGCTCAAGGGTGCGAGCGACGAGCGGCGCTGGGTGGTCCAGCACGCCTTGCGTTCGGCCGTCAAACGCGGCGAAGCCGGCGCGCTCGATGTGCTGGGCTTCGGCAAAAGCGCCGAGGTCGCGGTGAGCCACGCCCGCATCACGCCGACACGTGTGACCCTGGGCGAAAAAGTCAGTATTGCTTTTGATGTCTCCAACACCAGCACCCAGCCGCAGGAGGTGCTGGTGGACTTTTGCATCCACTACGTCAAGGCGAATGGCAAGACCAGCGCCAAGGTGTTCAAGCTCAAGGTCTTGAACCTGGCGCCGCGCGACACCGTGCGCTTGAGCAAGACGGTTTCGACGGCAGAGATGACAACACGTAAACACCATGCGGGTCTGCACCGCGTCGATGTGTTGCTGAATGGGCAGGCCAGGGCGCTGGGGGCGTTTGAGTTGGCCTCTGTTGCGACGAAGTAAATACGCGCAAGGCCTGCAGGCACTTCTACATCTGTGTGTCAGGCGGCTTTTGGTCAGCGATGGACACATTCAAGCGCGCGAATTTGGCACCGTAAACCGGCCATTCAAGGGTTCTGTGGGCACACGCAGGCCAATCGGTCGACTGCCGGTATTGCCGCAATCGAGCGCTACATGCCTGCGTCGCAAAGTGGATGAAAAATCAAGTCTTTGAACAGGCTTGACTGGTGCGCAGAGGCGAACACGACCTTTTCATGTGGCGCGCTCACATCGAGAGGGCCGGTTCTCAGGGCCGACCAGCGCGTTGCTTGGCATCGGTGCAACCCGCAGCATGCTCACAAACCCTGCGGCCAAGGTCAGCACCGCGCCAATCCCGAGGCCAATCCTGGGCGCGGCGTCGGTGGATGCAACGGTGAACAACAGGCTCATGACGACCCCACCCGCGGTTTGGCCCGCCAACCTGGCGGTGCCTTGCATGCCTCCCGCAGCGCCACTTCTTTCGCGTGGTGCAGAGAGGAACATGTTGCGGTTGTTTGGCACTTGAAAGAGCCCAAAACCCAGGCCACACAACATGGTGAGAAGTACAAGCGGCAGCGGGCGGCCTTGCAGCGGCCACAGTGAGGCAGCCGCGAGCCCAAGCGCAAGACAGATACCGCCCGCGGCGCAAAGCCAGGCTGTCGATACGCGATTGGCGAGACGGCCTGTGATCGGGGCTGCGATAGCCACGGTCAGCGGCCATGGCGTCATGTAGAGCCCGGTCATCAAGGCCCCTTGCCCGAGACTGTGCTGCAGGTAAAAGGGCAGCGCCAACATGCCCATGGTCGTACCGGCGAAACAACAAACCGAGGCGATCACTGAAATACGGAATGAACCCACGCGAAGCAGGTCAAGAGGGATCAATGGCGCCTCCTTCGGCATTTCCCGCCTAACCAGCGCCGCCAGGCTGAGGGCGGCCACGGCGAGCAGGACGGCCGCCAGCGCCGGCTTCGCTAGCAGCAGTTCCGCGCCAACGACCAGCGACGCGAAGGCCCCGGCATTGAGCGCCACACTGAACCGGTCCAGCCGACGTGCCGTGCCGGTGAGATGTGGCAGCGCTCGGGTGGCGAGCAGAACCAGTCCACCCAGCGGCAGGTTCAGGGCGAATAACCAGGGCCAGCTCGTGCTGGACAGGATCAGCGCGCCGATCGACGGACCGGCCGCGGAAGACAGCGCAACGGCAAGCGCGTTCCAGCCGATGGCGGCGCCTAGCCGCTGATGCGGCACAACGGCGCGCAGCAGCGCGATGCCGAGCGCCATGATGGCAGCGCCCCCTAGCCCCTGCAGAAAGCGGGCCGCGACGAGCCACGGCAGGGACGGCGACAAGGCGCACAACACGGACGCGGCCGTGAATAACGCAACGCCAACCGTGAATACCCGGCGATAGCCCAAGCTTTCCCCGAGCGCGGCGCAGGGCAGCAGGCCCATCACAAGAGCGGTCTGGTAGGCGGTGATGACCCAGACCGACATACCCGGCGTCACTTGCAGGGATCGCGCGATCGTTGGCAGCGCTACGTTGACGATGGATGCGTCGAGCACCGCGAGGACCATGGCGGCCAGCACGGCAGCAATCGCGGCGGTGCGCCGCGGCTCCCGCAAGCCAGCGCTTGCGTCGTCTGCCTGCGTTGGGGATTGCGTTTCCTTGCTGTCATCGTTCCGGACAGATGGCGACAAATCTTGGGGCATGTCGGGAGGCGCAATGGACGCTGGTGCCAAACGGGATGCCATGACTTGTCTGAGAGGACTGCTCATGGCTCTCCCGTGGCCCAGACGCCGTCCCGCTCCACGTACCTCGTCACTCGATGTTCTTCTTTGTCCTCCTTCTTCAAATCTCGCTCCGTAAAGCGAAACAGAAGCGCAGGCCCAGTCATGCACCGTGTGTCGTGAATATCTCCGGGCAGATACACCTGAACTTGCCCCGGGCGCACCAAGGTTGAATCCCTTTTCACCAACCGAACGCTGCCGTCTGGGTCCACGATTCGGGCATAGGTTCCCATCTCGATTTCACCTTGTTGCATCGCATAGATGACCCACCCACGGCCGTGGTCATGAGGCGGTCTATACAGCCCTGCGGATTCCGTGTGCGCCAAAAGCACGAACCCGTGTGTCGGGTCCCGATACAGCTCCTTGTTGGCCGGAGCCTCTTTGTGCAGCGCCGCCAGCCACGCCTCCGTTGCCTGCGCCTTGAGGAGGTCCTCCAAGTGCCGGCGACAGCCAGCGACCATTTCGGTGCTCAGAGGTCCCCAGACCGACTTGATCCCCTCAATCGACTTTTCAAAAGTATCGCTAGTCATCACACTTTTCTCCAGTTTTGCTCGAACAACCCGTTCAAGCGTGTGTCCAGAAGATAGTTGTTCTGCTGACATAGCGGAAGACGCCGTATTTGCAATATATACATGCGTTTGACGCCATGTCATGATCAATCCGTGCTAGCCTTGATACATGTCCGGGCCTGACCTGAACCTCCTTGTCACCCTTGATGTGCTCCTCTCCGAAGGCAGCGTCGCCCGCGCTGCCCGACGCTTACGGCTTAGCCCATCGGCGATGAGCCGGGCGCTGGCGCGATTGCGGGAAACGACCGGAGACCCTCTGCTGGTCCGAGCCGGACGGGGCCTCGTCCCCACCCCGCGCGCGCTCGAACTGCGGGAACGGGTCAATCATCTCGTACAGGAGGCTGAAGCGGTCTTGCGTCCAGCCGAGGCGCTCATTCTCAAAGAGCTCGTCCGAACGTTTACGCTGCGGACCAGCGACGGTTTTGTCGAAACCTTCGGCCCCGCCCTCCTGGTGCGCGTCGGCGAGGAAGCTCCCGGCGTGCGGCTGCGCTTCGTTCAGAAACCGGACAGAGAGAGCGCCTCCCTTCGAGACGGAACCGTCGATCTGGAGACTGGCGTTATCGGCAACACGACAAGCCCTGAGGTGCGTGTGCAGGCGTTGTTCAGGGACCGTTTCATTGGGGTTGTTCGCATGGGCCATCCGTTGTGCCACGGTGAGATCACGCCTGGCCGCTATGCGGCCGGAAGACACGTTGTCGTGTCGCGTCGCAGCTTCGACAAAGGGCCGATCGACGAAGCACTGAAAGCATTGGGTTTGGAACGGGACATCGGGACGGTCGTCGGCGGCTTCTCGAGCGCGCTGGCACTAGCTCGGGCCTCTGACTTGATCGCCAGTGTTCCCGAACGACACACGGAAGGCCTGCGCGCCGGGCTGCATAGCTTTCCGCTTCCAGTCCCCGCACCGGAGGTCACGGTTTCACTGCTTTGGCATCCGAGAATGGATGGTGACCTCGCTCATCGCTGGCTGCGCGGGCGCGTTCGGGACGTTTGCAGAGAACGCAGCAACTCCGATGCGACCGGCGGAATTGTTGGAGAAGTTTGAAACAGATTCGCTGCCGTTCATAGGCGGGAACGGTCCAAGGTCATGCTTCGGAGGGGCGCGTTTTGTGCGCAAATCTTGTCGATAGTCAAGCCGGCGACGTTGACAAGTTCACGCATGACAGGAGGGGCACGTGCTGCGGCAGACCGACCAAGATGCCTTCCTACAGAGCAGAACAGCAGGGCCCCCAGAGCCCGTTCGCGCTGAATTACTGCACCAGCAGCGAATTGATCAGCAGCAGGTCTTCCGGCGTCAGGGTGCCGTTGGCCTGGCGCAGCTTGAGGCCGCCGACCAGCACGTCGTAACGGGCCTTGGCCAGGTCACGTTTGGTCTGGAACAGCTGGCTTTGCGCGTTGAGCACATCAATGTTGATGCGCACGCCAACCTGGTAGCCCAGCTTGTTGGCGTCCAGCGCGCTCTGGCTGGACAGCTCGGCCGCTTCCAGGGCCTTGACCTGTCCCTGGCCCGACAACACGCCGAAGTAGGCGGTACGGGTGCCGAGGGCGACGCCGCGTCGCGCACCTTCCAGGTCGGTGCGCGCCTTTTCTTCCAGCGACAACGTTTCACGGATGCGGTTTTGCGTGGCGAAACCGGCAAACAGCGGCATGTTCAGCGCCACGCCCACGGTGGCGACATTGGTGCGGAAGGTGGTGTTGGCCACGGTGGCGGTGCCGTTCAAGTTGCGCTGTATGCCGTAGCTGGCGGTCAGGTCCACGGTCGGTTTGTGGCCGGCTTCGGCCTTGTCGATCTCCAGCTTGGCGACTTCCAGGTTGGCCTGGGCCTGGCGTATGGCCGGGTGCAGCGCTTCCGACTGCTGGACCCAGGCATTGACGTCGGCCGGCACCAGGGGCGGCAAGTCCAGCGGCACTTGCACACCTTTGGGCTGGGCATCGGTTTTGCCGACCAGTTGGTCGAGCGCGATCTTCTTGACCCGCAAGTCGTTTTCGGCGGCGAGTTCCTGGGCGATCACCAGGTCGTACCTGGCCTGGGCTTCGCGGGTATCGGTGATGGTGGAGGTGCCGACCTCGAAGTTGCGTTTGGCCGACGCCAGCTGTTCGGCCACGGCGGCTTTTTGGGCGCGCACAAACGCCAGTGTGTCTTGCGCCGCCAGCACATCAAAATAAGTCTGGCTGGTCCGCACGATCAAGTCCTGCTCGGCGGCTTCCAACTGGGCCTTGGATAACTCGACTTGCCGTTTGCCCTGCTCGTAAGTGGCCCAGTTGCCGGGCCGGTAGAGCGGCTGCGACGCATTCACGCCGGCGTTTTGCGTCGTGAAGTCACGCTGGCTGGCCGGACTACTCATTTCAAAATTGGTACGCGTCGCGCCGGCGGACAAGCCGGCTGAGGGCAGGATGCCGGCCTTGGCCTGTTCGGCCTTGGCCAGGTTGGCGTCGTACAGCGAGCGGGCCGACTGGTAGGCCGCATCGTAGTCACGCGCCGAGCGGTACAGCTCCACCAGGTTCTGGGCTTGCACCGAAGGCGCCAAAACCGCCAGCACAGTGCTCAACGCGAGCGCCAGAGGCAACAAGGCTGGTTTTTTCAGTAGCGTCGTCATGGGTGTCCTGATGAAATAGGGAAGAAGCGGTAGGGGCAGCGGCAACAGGTCAATACAGCGGCACGGAGGGATCACGCTGCTTGGCCCAGGCGTCGATGCCGCCTTGCAGGTTCACCACCTGTGTGAAGCCGTTTTGTTCCAGGTAGTTGGCGACCTGCAGGCTGCGCATGCCGTGGTGGCACAGGCAGGCCACCGGCTGGTCGGTCGGCAGTTCTTGCTGCAGCTGCGCCAGACGGGCCGGGACCTCGCGCATCGGAATGGACAGCAGGGTGAAGCCGTCTTCCGGCTGGACCGAGGCGGTTTGCACTTCCCACGGTTCACGCACATCCAGCAGCAGGGGCGGGGGCGCATAGGCCGCCAGGCTGTCGCGCCAGGCGTTGAAATCGGCAGGGGCAAGCTGGGCAATCATGGCGGGCGGTTTTTTCTTAGAAGTTGAATTTCGACGGCTCGGGGAAATTGAGCAGGCGCGGGGCCACCGTGTCCCAGGCTTGCGTGGTGCGGTAGGCGGTTTCGCTGACACGGGTCACCAGCGTGGCGCGCATCATGGGTTCGAAACCGACCACTGCGCTGAGCCGGCCACCGACTTTCAGCATGGCCAGCAGTGCCGCCGGCACCTCGGCCACGGAGCCGCTGAGCACAATCACATCGAAAGGGCCGCTCAGCGGGTCACTGGCCGAGACCGCCTGGCGCAGCTTGGCGGCGCCGTCGCCGGTACGCACTTCGGCGTTGTAGATGCCGGCCTTTTTCAGGTTGTCGCGGGCCAGTTGGGCCAGGTCGGGGTCGATTTCCAAGGTGATCACCTGCTGCGCGCGGTGCGCCAGCAAAGCGGCCATGTAGCCGGAGCCGGCGCCGATTTCCAGGACTTTTTCATGTTTTTGCACGGCCAGGTCCTGCAGGAACCGGGCCTCGACCTTGGGTGCCAGCATGGTTTGGCCGGGTTTGCTGCCCAGCGGGATTTCCATGTCGACAAAGGCCAGCGACTGCAGGGCGGCCGGCACAAAATCCTCGCGTTTGATCACAGCCAGGAGGGACAGAACCTGGTTGTCCAGCACTTCCCAGGGGCGGATCTGCTGTTCAATCATGTTGAAGCGGGCTTGTTCGTAGTTCATGGTGGGGCCTGTCAAAAAAGCGGGTGAAGGTATCGGGGTCAACCGATGATTTTAACGGGGGGCGTCACGGCCGCGGTCTGGGCGCTGCGGCCGCCAAAGCGGCGTTTCAGCCACTGCGCGAAGTCGTCGAGGTAACAATAGGTCACCGGCACCACCACCAGGGTCAGCAGCGAGGAGGTGATGACGCCGCCAATCACGGCCTGGCCCATGGGGGCGCGCTGCTCCGACCCTTCGGTCAGCGCAAACGCCAGCGGCACCATGCCGAAAATCATGGCCAGCGTGGTCATCAGGATGGGCCGCAGCCGGACGCGGGCGGCCAGCAGCAGGGCTTCGCTGCGTTCCATGCCTTGTTCGCGCATACGGATCGCAAAGTCCACCAGCAAAATCGCGTTTTTGGTGACCAGGCCCATCAGCATCACGATGCCGATGATGGAAAACATCGACAGGGTGGAGCGGAACAGCAGCAGCGCCAGCACCACACCGATCAGGGTCAAGGGCAGCGAGGTCATCAGCGCCAGGGGCTGCAGGAAACTCTTGAACTGGCTGGCCAGGATCATGTAAATGAACAAGATCGCCAGCACCAGCGCCGAGATCGCGTAACCAAAGGATTCGGCCATGTTTTTGGTCGAGCCGCCAAACTGGTAGCGGTAACCAGGCGGGAAGTTGATGCTGTCCAGCGCCGTGCGGATGTCGGCCGAGACTTCGCCGGCCGAGCGGTTGAAGACGTTGGCATTGATCGCGACTTCACGCGTCAGGTCGCGCCGGTTGATCTGGTTCGGCCCGGTGGACTCTTTCACCGTGGCCAGCTGGCCCAGGCGAACGGTACGGGCCGTGCCGTCGGCATTGCTGCCTATGCTGCTGCTGACAAAGGGCAGGCGTTCCAGGTCTTGCGGCGCGTTGCGCGCGTCGGGTGCCAGGCGCACGTTCACATCGTAGGTCTGGTCGTCAGGCGCGCGCCAGTTGCCGACGGTTTGCCCGGCCACCAGGGTGCGCAGCGCACCGGCGATTTGCGACACGCTCAAGCCCAGGTCGGAGGCGGCGTCGCGTTTGACGTCGACTTCAATCGTCGGTTTGTCGGGCTTGAGGCTGGAGTCCAGGTCCACCAGGCCGGGGATGTCCTTGACCTTGTCCGTCACCAAGCGCGTCAGACGGTCCAGCTCTTTCAGGTCGCTGCCTTGCAGCGAAAACTCCACCTGTTTCCCCCCACCGACGGAGTCGAGCAGGCCGACGTGGGTCACGGTGATACCGGGCACCTGCTTGAGCCGCTCGCGCAGCACATTGGACAATTCGTCAACACTGCGGCTTCTGGCCTTGCGGTCCACCAGACGTACGTAAATGCTGGCGTACATCTTGCCCTGGGCGTTGCCGGTGTTGAGGGTGGCCAGCGTGTAACTGACTTCCGGAAACTCGCGCAAGATGGTTTCGACCTGTTTGGCCTTGGCCTCGGTGGCTTCCAGCGAGGAACCGACGGGTGTGTAGAAATTGAGTGTGGTTTCCGAGAAGTCGGCCTTGGGTACAAACTCCGTGCCCAGCAAGGGCACCATGACAAGACTGGTGACAAACACCACCACGGCCAGACCCACGGTGGCCAGCTTGTGGCCTAAGGACCAGCGCAGGATGTGTTGGTAGGTCTCGGCCAATGCATCGGTGGCGCGTTCGAACCAGCCGGTCACGCGGCCTATGGTCTTGTCGTAAAACGTGACCGGTGCGTGATGTTTGCCGTGCGCTTCGATACTGGGGTCGTGCCAGATGCTGGAGAGCATGGGGTCCAGCGTGAAACTGACAAACATGGAGATCAGCACCGCCGCCACGATGGTGACGCCGAACTCGTGGAAAAACTTGCCGATGATGCCGCCCATGAAACCGATGGGCAAAAACACCGCAACAATGGAAAAGGTGGTGGCCAGCACCGCCAGACCGATCTCCTGCGTGCCGTCCAGCGAAGCCTGGTACGGCGTTTTTCCCAGCTGCACATGGCGCACGATGTTCTCGCGCACCACAATCGCATCGTCAATCAGCAGGCCCACACACAGGCTGAGTGCCATCAAGGTGATCATGTTGATGGTGAAGCCAAACATGTTCATGAACAAAAAGGTGCCGATGATGGAGATCGGCAAGGTCAGGCCGGTGATCACCGTGGAGCGCCAGGAGTTCAGGAACAGGAAAACAATCAAGACCGTGAGCAGCGCACCTTCGATCAGCGTGCGCCTGACGTTTTCAACTGCCACACGGATGGGGCGCGAGCCGTCGCCAATCAGCGCCAGTTGGGTACCTGCGGGCAGCTCGGCCTGGATGTCCTTGATCGCCTTGTTCAGGCCGTCGACCACCGCAATGGTGTTTTCGTCCTGGGCTTTTTGCACTGTCAACAGCAAGGTGCGCTGGCCGTTGTACAGCGCCAGGCTGTCGATCTCTTGCGAGCCGTCGCGTATGGTGGCCACCTGCTCGACCGTCACCGCGCTGCCGGCACCAGTGCCCGATGTTTTGCGCGCCACGATGATCTTGCCGAAGTCTTCCGGCCGTTTCATGCGTGCGTCTATCTTTACGACACGCTCCTGCGCCAGCGAACGGATGGCGCCGACCGGCAGATCCTGGTTTTCATTGCGCACGGCGTTGACCACCTGGTCGGCCGTGATGCCCAGCGACTCCATGGCCTGCGGGTTCAGGTAGATGTTGATCTCGCGTTTGCTGCCGCCCACCAGGTTGACCGAGCCCACACCACGCACGTTTTCCAGCCGTTTTTTCAGCACCTGGTCGGCCCAGTTGGTGAGTTCCACGGCGGAGGGTGTGGCCCCCACGCTTGCCACTTCGTGTGCTGCGCTGCCCCCCGAGGGGGCTGACCTTGCTTGGGGCGGCCCTGCGCTGCGGTCGCTAGCGCCAGTGGCTGCTACCGGCAACACGGCGACAGACCAGATCGCGCGGCTGGCCGGGTCAAAGCGCAATACGCGTGGTTCCTTGACCTCGTCGCGCAGCAGCGGGCGCAGGGACGCGATTTTTTCGCGCACATCTTCCGCCGCCTTGCGGCCGTCGATCTGCAACTGGAACTCGATGATGACGACCGACTGGCCTTCATAACTGCGCGAGGTCAGGGCATTGATGCCGGCGATCGAGTTGACACCTTCCTCGATTTTTTTGGTGACTTCGCTTTCGACAATCTCCGGCGACGCACCGGGGTATTCGGTCGTGACCACCACCACCGGGAAGTCAATGTTGGGGAACTGGTCCACCTGCAGGCGCTGGTAGGAGAACAGGCCCAGCACCACAATGGCCAGCATGACCATGGTGGCGAAGACCGGATTTTTCAGGCTGATACGTGTGAACCACATAAGAATTTAGGGGGCCGTCTTGACCGTTTGCGTAACGGGCGCCGCGGTCCAGGTCGGGGCCTGCGTAAATTTCACCGTTGTGCCTTCACGCAGACTGCCCACAGCACCCTGGATCACCACCGCGTTTTCGCTCAGCCCCTGGACGGCCACCATGGCTTCGTCGTTGGCGCCGGCAGCCGTGTTGTTGCCGCGCACGCCCAGCACCACCGGCTTGTGCACGACCTGGTTGTTCTCCACCACCTGAACATAAGGTGTGGGTTTGTCGGTGCGCACGGCGCTGACCGGGACGGCCAGTGTGGCCAGGCGTGCCGTGCCCAGCGTGCCCTGCGCAAACAGGCCTTGTCGCAAACCCGAGGCTTCGGTCGCGCCCGGCTTGGCGCTGTTGTCTATGCTCAGGTAAACCAGCACGCTGCGGCTGCCGGCTTGTGCGCTGGGGTTGATACGTGCCACCGTGGCGGTGACGCTCTGGCCACTGCCTTCGATCTGCAACTGGGCGGTCTGGCCGGGGCGCACGGCCAGGGCGTCGGTGGCGCTGAGGCTGGCTTCGAGTTCGAGCCGGCTCAGGTCCACGATTTCCAGCACCTTGGTGTCGATACCGATGCGTTCGCCGGGTTGCGCCAGGCGTTGCGCGACGTGACCGCTCAGGGGCGAACGCAAGACCGTTTCATCGAGAGATTTTTTGGCGACCTCGACGGCGGCCAGCGCCGCCTTGTGGTTGGCTTTGGCAGCGTTGAGGTTGGCCAGCGAGGCGTCCAGCGCGGTTTTGGAAATAAAGCCCTGATCCACCAGCGCCTGGTTGTTGTCGTACTGGCGCTGCACGATGTCGATCTGTGCCTTGGCCGAGTCGGCCTGTTCCTGCGCCTGCCGCACGCGCGACTGGTATTCGCTGGGATCGATGCGGGCCAGCACTTGCCCGGCCTTGACCAAATCACCTTCACGCACACTCAGGGCCTGCAACTCACCGGCGACACGTGTCTTGATGACGGCCGAGTTGACGGCCTTGAGCGCGCCCGACAGCAGCAGCCCCTGGCTCAGTTCGCGGGTTTTGGCCTGCACCACGTCGGTGGCAGCCAGCTCGACCAGCGCTTGCGCCTTGCCGGCAGCGGCGCTTGCCGCCAGCGCCTGCTGCTGTTTTTTCCGGGCCGAGAGGGCGCCCAGCACAGCCGCCGCCAAGAGCAGCAGCAAGAGCGCGGCCAGTCCCCATTTGATCCATCGTTTCATGTATCGACCTTGCCGGGTTTGTTGCGGTGGGCCGCTGGCGGAGCACACATGCCATGGAGCAGGGTGTCCACCAGGGTGGCAATGTATTTTGGGGCGTTTCCGGGCAGGCTGGCGTCAGCGCAGGTGCCGGCGGAATGTTTGGCCAAAATCAGGAAAACCATGGGGGCGATCACGCCGTACACCGCGTAATCCAGGTCCATGGGGCGGAACTCACCGCGGTCTATGCCGCGCTGCATGATGCGGCGTATCAGCGCCTGGCCCGGCTGCACCACTTCCTGCTGGTAAAAAGCGGCAATTTCCGGGAAGTTGCCGGCCTCGCTCATCAGCAGCTTGGTGATGCCCGACGCGCGGGTGGCGCCTACACGTTCCCACCACACCGTCATGCAATAAGCCAGCATCTCGGAGGCTGTGCCTTCAAATTTTTCAAACTCTTCGTTCCACTCCTTGAAGCGGCCCGAGATGTTTTCACGCACCACGGCTTTGAGCAGTTCTTCCTTGCTCTGGAAATACAGAAACAGCGTGCCCTTGGAGACGCCGGCCCGTGCGGCGACTTCTTCGGCGCGGGTGGCTGCAAAACCTTTTTCCACAAACAGGTCCAGCGCCGCGTCCAGCAGTTCACCCGGACGCGCCTCTTTGCGCCGCTCGCGTTTGGCGGACAGCGTGGCTGTTTTTTCGCAGATGAATTTGGAGATGGACATGGAGACGAGTTACTGACTGATCGGTTAGTAATGTAGCGGCTCGCTACCTGACCGTCAAGCCGCCACTGTGCCGTGGCCGGGCGGATCGGCGCCATCGCCCGGGTAAAGCTCAGGTAAAGCGCTGGGCCAGCAAGGCCAGCCATTCCTTGAGCACCACCCGCGACGACTGCAGGCCATCGGCGGAAGGCAACCATTGCAACACGCCGTTCTGGCTGGGCAGCATAAAACCCATGGGCGCGGGCGTCACCGTGAAGCCGGCGCGTTCAAAGGCCAATACCGAGCGTGGCATGTGCCAGGCATGGGTGACCAGCGCAATCCGCTGGATATGGTCTTTTTGCAACAGCGGCCTGAGCATCTGCGCGTTCTCGGCCGTGTCGCGCGACTGCTCGTCGATCCAGCGCAAGGTCAGCCCGTAGTCCTGCAGTGCCGCGCGGCGCGCCACCTCGCCTTCCGACAGGGCTTGTGTCCCCGCCGCGCCCCAGCCCAGGCCGCCCGCAAACGCGACTGGCAAGCCGCTTTGCCGCGCCAGCCAGGCGCCGTAACGCAGGCGTGCCGCCGCGGCCGGCGCGGCTTGTGATTCGCCATACTCAGGCGCCACCGGGTGGACGCCGCCGCCCAGCACCACAACGGCTTGCACGCCCTGGGTTTTCAGCGCGGCCACCTGGAGTGGCGCCTGCTGGGGCAGGCTATGCAGCGCGAGCCAGACCGCCACCGCCGGACAGCTCAGCAGCCAGAGCAGGGCTGCGGCGGCCCAAGCCAGGGCCAGACCGGCTGCTTTCTTCCTGGCCGCGAGCAACAGCCCCAGCAACAGAAGCAGCAGCGGCGCGGCGGGTGGCAGCACCAGCGTGGCCAGAATGGGTTTGAGTTCGCCGAGCTGGAGCATGGGGTGATTCGCTATTAAATAAATAGCTGCTTGCGCCCATGTGCAAAGGGCTAGAGGCAGATTTGATTAATAAAAATGCCCGCGAAGCGCTTGGGTGGGCACGCGGTTCAGAACGAACGCAGGCACCTCAGGGGTCCGGGAGAGTGTACCCATCCACACCCGTCCGGGCGGCCACAAGGCAGGCCGCTGGCGGATACCTTCAGGTGGGCGTGTGCTCCGCTGACAACGCCGTTGGCGGCGCATGGCGGTAAGTCGCCGGTGTGCGGCTCAGTTTGATCGGGGACGCGATGCCCGTGTAGTCGTCGCCGATACGCACGACCATCTCGCGGTGCTGGGTGTGCGGGTGTTTCAGCGCGGCGTCCACCGACAGGATGGGTGCGCAGGGCACGCCCAGCTGCATCAGGGCCTCGGCCAGTTGGGCGCCGTCGCACGCGGCCAGCGCCTGCTCGAGGAGCTGGCGCAAGGCCTGGCGGTGCACCGAACGTGCACCGGCCTGGCTGAAGCGTTCATCGCTGGCCAAGTGCCCGGTCTGCAGGTGTTTGCACAGCAGGGCAAATTGCCGGTCGTTGCCGACGGCCAGAAAAATCGGGACGGTGCCGGTCGGAAAGGCGTCGTAGGGATAAATGTTCGGGTGCGCATTGCCTGTGCGCCCGGGGTTCTTGCCGTCCAGAAACCAGTTGGCGGCGTGCGGGTGTAACAGCGACAGGCCGCAGTCAAACAGGCTGGCCTCCACGAACTGGCCCTTGCCGCTGCGCGCACGTTCCTGCAAGGCCAGCAACACCCCTAGCGCGGCATTGAGTCCGGTGACCAGATCCACGACCGGCAAACCGACCCGCAAGGGATCGCCACCGGATTCGCCATTGACACTCATGATGCCGGTCAGCGCCTGCACGGCGGCGTCATAACCCGGCAGGCCGCCGAGCGGGCCATCGGCGCCGAAGCCGCTGACGCGGCAATGAATCAGGCGCGGAAAACGTTTGGCCAGATCGTCATAACCCAGGCCCCACTTTTCCAGGGTGCCGGTTTTGAAGTTTTCGATGACCACGTCGGCGCCTTCGAGCAAACCCAGCAACACGGCCTGTCCGGCTTCGCTGGCGAGGTCGAGCTGCATGCCGAGCTTGTTGCGGTTCAGACCCAGGTAGTAAGACGACACGCCGTTCTGGAAGGGCGGGCCCCAGGCACGTGTGTCGTCGCCTTGTGGCGGTTCGACCTTGAGCACGTCAGCGCCGTGGTCACCCAGGATCTGACCGCAGTAGGGTCCGCCGAGAACGCGTGACAGGTCGATCACGCGTATGCCTTGCAGCGCGCCTTGTGCCGTCTTTGGGGTCGAATCGGTTGTCATGGCGTTCAGTCCGCCTTGGCGCCAGAGGTCTTGATTACCTCACGCCACTTGGCGGCCTCGCTGCGCATGTAGACGGCCAGTTGCGCCGGGCTGTATTGCGGCGGCGGCTCCAGACCCTGCTGGGCCAGGCGCTCTTTCACGTCGGGTTGCTGCAGCACTTGCGCGAAGGCGGCGTTGAGTTTGGTCACCACGTCCTGCGGTGTGCCGGAGGGTGCGACGATGCCGAAAAACACGCTGGCGTCGAAGTCCTTCAAGCCTTGTTCCATCAACGTGGGGACATCGGGCAGGGCGCGTGAGCGGTTGGCCGAGGTCACGCCCAGCACGCGCAGCTTGCCGGCCTTGATGTGGGGCAGGGCGGTGAGCACGTCGGTGAAGGACATGGCCACCTGGCCACCGAGCAGGTCGTTGAGGGCCGGGCCGGTGCCCTTGTAGGGAATGTGCTGGATGTCGGTGCCGGCGCGCATGTTGAACAGCACGCCCGCCAAGTGCGAGGAGGCGCCGCTGCCCGAGGAGGCGAAGGCCAGCTTGCCGGGGTTGGCCTTGGCGTAGGCGATCAACTCTTTCACGTTTTTGGCCGGGACGCTGGGGTGCACCACCAGCACATTGGGCAGGTAGCCGACCTGGATGATGGGCGAGAAGCTCTTGAATGGGTCGTAGTTGATCTTCTGATACAGGTTCATGTTGATCGCCAGCGGCGCCGAGGTGCCGAACAGCAGCGTGTGGCCGTCAGCATCGGCGCGGGCCACGTATTCGGCGCCTATGTTGGCACCGGCGCCGGCCCGGTTTTCGACGATCATGGTCTGGCCCAGAATGGGCTTGACGGCGTTGGCCAGCGTGCGCGCCATCGCGTCGGTGGGTCCACCGGGCGAGTAGGGCACGACCAGGGACAGGGTCTTGTGCGGGAAGGGGGCCTGGGCCCAGGCTGTTCCGGCGCCGGCCGTGGCGGCCCAGGCGGCCAGTGCCATCAGAGTGGTTCTGCGTGTGTTCATGTTTGTCTCCATGTGTTGTGTTGAGTGGGAAGTTCAGAGGTCCAGCAACAGGCTTTCGGCCTGTGCGGATGATTCGTGATCGGGGGCCAGTGGGTCGGCCGGCAGCAGGCGATGTTTCAGGACCAGTTGCGCCAGGTGCAGGCGCTCGGGTGTGCCTATACGTGCCGATTCCCAGGCCATCGCCACCGCCGTGGTGGTGTGATAAAGCGCCGAGGCTGCGCGCCGCGCCAACGCTTCGCCGCCATCGGCCACCGCAGCCTGGGCCAGCGTCACGGCGCGCGCCATCACGTCCTGCAGGCTGGCGCGCAGGGCGTCGTCCAGCTTTGTTTCGGCCAGCAGTTGCGCCAGATGCGCCATGAGCGCCGTCAGCGCATCTTCGCGCCGGATCGCGCGTATCACGTCCAGCGCCACGATGTTGCTGGTGCCTTCCCAGATCGAGCCCAGATGCGCGTCGCGCACCAGTCGCGGATCGGTCCACTCCTCGATATAGCCGCAGCCGCCGCGCACCTCCATGGCGTCGCCGGTGACCTTGCGCGCGTCGCGGCAGGCGCGAAACTTGATCAGCGGCGTCAGGATGCGCGCCAGGCGCAAGGTGTTGGCATCACCCGCGTCGGCGCGGCGCAGCGCCTCGGCAGTCTGGAACACCATGGTGCGGGCCTGCTCGCTGGGCAGCAGCAGCTTCAGGAGCTGGCGGCGCATCAGCGGCAGGGCGATGAGTTTCTTGCCGAAGGCTTCACGGTTGCGTGCAATGAAAAAAGCTTCGCTGACCGCGCGGCGCATCAGGCCGGCGGCGCGCACGCCGTTGGACAAGCGCGAGTTGTTGACCATGTCGGCCATCTGCACAAAGCCTCGGCCCTGTTCGCCGACCAGCCAGGCGCGTGCGCCTTCGAGGCGAATCTCGCCACTGGCCATGGAGCGCGTGCCCAGCTTGTCCTTCAGGCGGATGATGCGGTAGTGGTTGTGCGCGCCATCGTCCAGATCGCGCGGAAGCAGGAACAACGACACCCCCTTGAGGCCGGGCTGGCCGCCTTGGCCGTCATCCACGCGCGCCAGCACCATGGCCAGCGCCGCATCGGGGTTGGAGCAAAACCATTTGTCGCCCGTCAGCAGCCAGGCGCCGGGATGGTCGGGGTCCGGCCTTGCGGTGGTTTCGGTCGCGGCGATGTCGGAGCCGGCGGCCTGCTCGGTCATGAACATTGCGCCCTGCGAAAGCGCATCCATGTCCAGGCTGGTGAGTGAGGGCAGGTAACGCTGCACCAGTTCGGGCGTACCGAATTTTTTCAGCGTGCGCGTCAGCGAATCTGTCATCGAGACCGGGCAGCACAGGCCGAACTCGGCCTGCACAAACAGGTAGGTCAGCGCGTACTTGGCCATGGCTGGCATCTGCCCCTGCCAGCCCAGCACGTCGCTGCGGTGCGAGATCGCCGCCAGCGCGTATTCGCTGAAAGCCAGGCGCTCCATCTCGACGTAAGCAGGGTGCTTGATGACCTTTTGCTCGTCGCGCCCGCTGCGCGAGCGGAGCTGCAGTTTCGGCGGGTTTTTGTCGGCGGTGTTCGCCAGTTCGTCCAGCGTGCCGCCCGCCAGCGCGCCCAGCTTTTCGAAGTGCGGCGTCAGGTGGGCGACCAGGTCGGGTGGCAGGTAGACCTGCAGCAGCGCGCGCAGGCCAGGGTCTGTGGTGTACAGGTTGGCACCGTGTTGGTCGGGGACCGGGTGGGGGGCTGTTTCTGGCTGGGGTTTGGACATGAGTAGCAGGTCTCCTTGGCGCATTGTTTGCGCCGCAACCATACATGTCCAATATTGAATATGGCTTGAACGATATAATTTTTTAATCATGGAATTTCGCCACCTGCGCTACTTTCTGGTCCTGGCCGAAGAACTGCACTTCGGCCGGGCGGCACGCCGTTTGGCCATTTCGCAGCCGCCGCTGAGCCTGAACATCCAGCAACTGGAAGCGTCGGTCGGTGCGCGCCTGTTCACGCGCAACAGCAAGGAGGTGCGGCTGACGGCCGCAGGCAAGGCTTTTGTGCCGCGCGCACGCGCCGTGCTGGAGCAGGCGGGCGAAGCGGCGCGCCATGCGCGGGATGTGGAGCAGGGGCTGGCGGGGCGGCTGCACATCGGTTTCGTGGGCGCCATGTTGTACCGCGGCCTGCCGCAGATGCTGCGCAAGTTCCAGGCGCAACACCCCTTGCTGCGGGTGGTGCTCAGGGAGCTCAATTCGCAGGAGCAACTGATCGAGCTCGCCCATGACCAGCTCGACGTGGGTTTTGTCCACAGCACCCGGTTGCCGGCAGAGATGCAGCACCAGCTGTTTGCGAGCGAACCCTTTGTCTGCTGCCTGCCGGCAGACCATCCGCTGGCGCGCAGGCGCACCTTGCCGCTCCAGCTGCTGCAGGGAGAGTCTTTTGTGATGTTCGCGCGCAATGTGTCGCCGGACTACTATGAACGCATCCTGGCCATCTGCACCGATGCGGGCCTGTACCCCGAAGTGAGGCACGAGGTGCGCCACTGGCTCAGCGTCGTGTCGCTGGTGTCGCAAGGCCTGGGTGTGGCGCTGGTGCCGGCGGCCTTGCGTCATTCGGCGCTGGGTGGCGTGGTCTTTGTGCCGCTGGATGCGGGCGTCGCGCATTCGCAGTCGTATTGCATCTGGAAAACCGCGCACGACAATGCGGCGCTCGCTGCTTTTCTGGCGGTGATGCAGATCGAGGCGGCGCGGCAGGCGAAAAATGCAAAACCGGCGCCACCCAAAGTCCCGTCATAAGCCCCACAGCTTCCTGCGGCAAACAGAGGCGACTACAGTAGGGCGTTCTACAAATCCAAACCGGAGCCAAGACCATGACGACTGAAACCATCACCCTGGGCGGCGGCTGCTTCTGGTGCACCGAAGCCGTGTTTGTGCAGGTGCGCGGCATCCTTGACGTCGAGTCGGGCTACAGCAACGGCCACGTCAGCCAGCCCACCTATGAGCAGGTCTGCACCGGCACCACCGGGCACAACGAGGTGGTCAAGCTGGTGTATGACCCGGCGCAGATCAGCCTGCGCGCGATTCTGGAAATCTTTTTTGCCATCCACGACCCGACCACCTTGAACCGCCAGGGCAACGACAGCGGCACGCAATACCGCAGCGGCATTTATTACTCGACGCCCGAGCAACAACAGGTGGCCGAAGACATGGTCAACGAGTTGAACCAGCAAAAGCTGTTCGGCAAACCGGTGGTGACCGAGGTCTTGCCGCTTGCCAACTACTCGCCGGCCGAGGACTACCACCAGGACTTCTTCGAGAAGAACCCCCACCAGGGTTATTGCGTGGCGGTGGCCGGGCCCAAGGTCGCGAAGTTTCGCAAGACGTTTTCGGAATACGCGAAGGGCTGAGTGCGGCTTGGTCTGTCATCCCGGACGAGATCCGGGATCCATGACTGCGCCTTATGCCCGGCGCGTGGCCAGGTAAAACCACTCCTGACCGGGTTCGCCGCGTGGGTTGGGAAACACCACAAACGCGTCTTCCGGCGCCTTGATTTCCTCGCCGCTGTAGCGCACGCCAATCAGCTCGCCGGCTTTCACCGCGTCAAAGCTGCGCCACTCGCGGCTGAACCGGTCGCCGATATGCTCGCGGTCCAGCACATCCACCAGGCGCAAAATTTCGCGCGCCTGGGGCTCGGGTTTGAGCGGCTGCGACACCAGACCCAGCAAGGCCAGCGTCTGCAAAATCGCATGGCGTGCAACCTGCACCGCGTGCGGGTCGTCATGCTGGCCGCATTCCAGCGTCACGCCGTAGCCACCGCGTGAACGCATGTATTCCGTCGTGCCCACGCCGTAATTCGGGTTGGTGACCAGCGTTTGCGCGCGGGCAGCGCCGTTTGCACTGGCTGTTGCCGCACGCCGTTGTACGCCACGCGCATAGGTGTCCAGCCAGCCTTCCACAATGCGGTGCGGCCCGGTGTGCAGGGCCAGCTGCATTTCTTCCGCCGCGTGGCTGAAGGGCTCCAGCGGACCGGTGTTGTTCTGCGGGCCCACCATCACAAAGGGCGCGCCACCGGTGTGGAAGGAATGCAGGTCCAGCAGTGCATCGTGCGTATCCAGCAGCGGGCACAACACATTGGCAATGCGGTCCTCAAAGTCTTGCGGAATCGCACTCGGCGCCATGTTGCGGTTCAGGTTGCGGTCGCCGGTGCGCTGCTTCAACTGGTAAGCCAGCGGGTTGGTGACGGGCACAAATGTGACTGTGCCGCGTTCGATGTTGAGCTGGCCGCTGTCGATCTCTTGCAGCAGTTGGGTGATGGCGCGTGCGCCGCAGACTTCGTTGCCATGCACGGCGCCCAGAACCAGCAGGCGCGGGCCGGGAGCCAGGCCGTGGTAGGTGTGGGCACGCAGGTGGCTGGGGCGGTGTTGAGGCATGGGTGGTGTGGGGTCGTTGGTCGGGGCGTTCATGAGAACGTTTATACAGCGCTTGTACACCTGACAAGGAGGGTGGTCTCAAGATACTTGGGCATCCGATGCGGTGCGCCTTTGCCAAGCCGGCGTCGAGACTGGGTCATAATGCAACAAAATTGCGTTATGGTGCTTTGCCACCGGCCATGCGCAGCTCTCCAAAACAAAAGCACATGCCCGCCGTCCTCCCCCGCAATCCACCCCTAGTCGACGCGATCGATGTACTGCTCTCCGCCCACGGCCTGCGTCGCACGGCGGCGGCGCGGCGGGTGCTGGGCTGGTTGCTGGCGCACCCGGACACGAGTTACACACACGCCCAGTTGCAGGTGGCGCTGGCCAGCGACCTGGCCGACAAGGTGAGCCTGGACCGCGTCACGTTGTATCGCCTGATCGACCGCCTCACGCAGGCCGGCCTGTTGCTGTGCCGGGTGGATGCCAGTCGCGTGCGGCGTTACCAGGCGATGCCGGCCGAGGTGCATGCGATGCCGCATTTTGAATGCCAGAGCTGCCACCGCGACAGCCCGCTGGCGGGCGCGCTCAAGGCCACGACCGGCGACCTGGAACGTGCCGCGCAGACGGCGCTGGCAGCCCTCAAGGCGCTGGGTTACCAGGGCATGAGCCTGGACTTTGCCGTGCGGGGCGTGTGTGTGGACTGCGCCACGGAAAGCGCCGGCGGCAAAAACGCGCGAGGCGTGGCGCCGTGATCAGCACGCGGCAACTGGCCTACCAGTACGCTGGCGGCCCGGACCTTCGTTTTGAGGACATGGATGTGGCGCAGGGTGGCGTGTTGCTGCTGCGCGGCGCCTCGGGCTCGGGCAAATCCACTTGGCTGGCGCTGGCGGCCGGGCTGCTGACGCCTGGTGCGGGCGACATCACGGTGGCCGGGCAGTCCTTGAAGTCGCTGGGCAAGGTGGCCGGTGATGCCTGGCGTGCCAAAACCATAGGTTTTTTGCCGCAAAAACTTCATCTCAGCAGCGCCTTGAGCGTGTTTGCCAACCTGGCGATGGCGCAGTGGGCGGCCGGGCAGGCGCAGGACGAGCGGCGTATTGCCGAAGCCCTCACGGCGCTGGATGTGCAAGATCTCGCCGCGCGCAAACCGGCGCAGCTCTCGGGCGGCCAGGCGCAACGCGTGGCATTGGCGCGTGCGGTGCTGTTGCAGCCGCAGGTGATTCTTGCGGACGAACCCACGGCCAGCCTGGACGATGAGGCGGCGCGGCAGGCCGTTGAATTGCTGCAGGCGACGGCCAAGCGTTACGGTTCCACGCTGGTGATCGCCACCCACGATAGCCGCGTTGCGGCCAGTCTTGAGGGTCAAATCGGCTTCCAGCCCTTATCCATCAAGCGCAACCAGCTATGAAAACTATAGCGATGGCGTGGCGCTACCTGTGGTCGCGGCCGCTGGCCGCCGGGCTCAATGTGTTGCTGCTCAGCCTGGGCCTGGCATCCCTGGCCTTTGTGTTGCTGGTGAGCCACCAGATCAACCAGGCTTTCGAGCGCGACCTGGCCGGTATCGATGTGGTGGTGGGCGCCAAAGGCAGTCCGATGCAACTGATTTTGTCGGGGGTTTTCCAGCTCGATGTGCCGACCGGCAATGTGCCGCTGGCCGCCGTGCAAACGCTGGCGAAACACCCGCAGGTGGCCAAACTCATTCCCATCAGCATGGGTGACAGTTTTCGAGGGTTTCGCATCGTCGGCACCACGCCGGACTACCTCACGCATTACCAGGCCCGCTTCTCGCAGGGCGGCGTGTGGGCGGCGCCCATGCAGGCGGTGCTGGGTGCGCAGGTGGCAGCGCAGAGCGGCTTGAAGGTGGGCGATCGTTTTACCGGCAGCCACGGCCTGGGCGGTGGCGGGGAGGCGCATGGCCAGACGCCTTATGTGGTCAGCGGCGTGCTGGCGGCCAGCGCTTCGGTGCTGGACCGGCTGGTGCTGACAGACTCGGCCTCGGTCTGGCAAGTGCACGAAGCTGCACACGAGGGCGAGACAGCACTCGACGACGAAGACCGCCAACTGCTCGAAGCAGAGCGCGAGGTGACGCTGGCGCTGATCCAGTACCGCACGCCGCTGGCGGCGGTGACCTTCCCGCGTTTTATCAACAGCAGCACAGAGATGCAAGCCGCCGCGCCAGCGCTGGAGATCACCCGCCTGCTGAACATGGTGGGTGTCGGCACCGATGTGTTGCGCGCCCTGGCCGGCGTGTTGCTGCTGACCGCGGCCTTAAGTGTGTTTATCGCCCTGTGGAGCGCCGTGCGCGAAAGCCGCGCCGATCTGGCGCTGCTGCGCATGCTGGGTGCGCCGCCGCGCAAGGTGGCGGCGCTGCTTTTGTGCGAAGCCTTGTGGCTGGCGCTGCTGGCCACGGTGATAGGCGTGTTGGCGGGGCAGGGGCTGATGGCACTGCTCGCCTGGCTGCTGCAACTGGATAAATCATTTTTGCTGGGCGCGATGGCGTGGCCGGTCGAGCTGATGGTTGTACCTGTGCTGGCTGTGGGTGTGGCGCTGTTGTCGGCGCTGCTGCCTGCGTACGAGGCCTACCGGGTCAATGTGTTTGAACTTTTGCAATCGAGGTGAATTTCCCATGACCCCTAAATTTATGAAAAACAGGCTTGCAGCCATTGCTGCACTTGCGCTGGCAGCTACTTTTTCGATAGCGCATGCACAGCACAGCGACAAGGAAACCCAGGCCGACATCCAGCGTCACCAGGCCATGGCCGCCGCGCACGAGGCTGCCGCCAAATGCCTGGCATCGGGTAAAAAAGAAGACGTTTGCATGAAAGAGTTGCAGGCTTCCTGCAAAGGCCTGGCTGTAGGAAAATACTGCGGCATGAAACACGCGCATTAACTGCAGCCCTGTTTGTTGCTCTTTTTGGAGAAACCCATGAGCCCTGTTGACCCCACCGCCGTCAAGCTATCTTTGCTGGGCCTGTTGCTGGCCGCCGGTTGCGCACAGGCGCAATTGAGTTCGCCCCTGCCTGCGGGCAGCAGCAAGCCGGCGGCTGCGACACCCGGCGCCACGGCTTTGCCGGCCGGGCAGGGCGCGGGGGTACATGGCGCCGACAGTCCGTTCGCGCCGCTGCCGCAGCGCGCCGACGTGATCGCCTGGTCGGTGTTGACCGATGTAAAAACAAAAAAAGAAAAAAACCGCATCTTGCCGGTGTTTAGCGCCGGCCAGGTCAACCTGCACCAGAAAACCCAGCGTATCCAGGGTTTCATGATGCCGCTGGACGCGGGTGAAAAGCAGCGGCATTTCCTGCTGGCTTCGGTGCCATTGACCTGCTCCTTCTGCGTGCCGGGCGGCCCCGAAAGCATGGTTGAGGTCAAGACCAAAACGCCGGTGAAATACAGCATGGAGCCGGTGGTGGTCGAGGGCCATTTCCAGGTGCTCAATGACGATCCTTATGGCCTGTATTACCGCATCAGCGATGCGGTGGCTGTGAAGTAAACACATATGTTGTTCAGGCGCATGGCACAACGAGCGGCCTGGGGCTATTTAGCCCTGGTGCTTTTGCTCGCGCCCATGCTGGGCCTGATGCACGGCTTGGTGCATGGGGTGGGCGGCGCCTATCCCACGGCGCAGGTACAACTGGTCGAAGCCGATGGGCAGGCCTACCACCACGGCTGGCTGGACGATTTGTTTTCCGCGCACAGCAACGCCTCGGATTGTCGCGTGTTCGACCAGCTCAGCCACAGCGATGGGGTGCCGGCGCTGCCCTTGCTGGCACTGCCCATGGTGCTGTCGTCTTTTGTTTTTCATTTTTTAGAGGGCGAAGTCCTCGCCCGCTGGGCCGCGCTTTTTGAAGCGCGCGGTCCGCCTCTGGCTCGCTGAATCTCCCCGAAGTCGCCATGCGCAGCCTTTGCGGCTGCGGTTTGGTGTTTCCGTTTTTCGATTCAACGAGTTCCCATGAAAAAATCATTCCCCCGCAGTGCCATCAGCACGGCTTCCCTGAGCTTGCTCGCCCTCGGCTGTTCACTGGCCCAGGCGCAAACCGCCACGCCCAGCCTGAAAGAAATCACTGTCACCGGCAACCCGCTGGGCACGGCCGACTTGATCGCGCCGGCCACGCAGTATTCGGGCACGGCCTTGCTGCTGCGCTCCAAAACCACGCTGGGTGAAACGCTGGACGGCACACCCGGCGTCAGCAGCACTTACTTCGGCCCCAACGCCAGCCGGCCCGTCATCCGCGGGCTGGACGGCGACCGCATCCGTATTCTGGCCAACGGCGGCGGTTCGCTGGATGCGTCCAGCCTCAGCTACGACCATTCGGTCACCAGCGATCCGCTGAGCACAGAACGCATCGAGGTGTTGCGCGGCCCGGGGGCCTTGCTGTACGGCGGCAGTGCCGTGGGTGGTGTGGTCAACGTCATCGACAACCGCATTCCGCGCGAAGCGCAGTTCGACGAGAAGGGCGGCATCAGCGGCAAGATCGATATCAACGCTGCCAGCGGCAATGCAGAGCGCGGCAAGGCCGTCTTGCTGGAGGCTGGCAACAATCGCTACAGCCTGCACGTGGATGCGTTTGACCGCCAGACCGGCGACGTGAAGGCGCCGGTGGACCTGGCTTGCACCAAGGGCGGTGTCACGAGCACGGCGCGGCGCATCTGCAATTCGGCCAGCGACGTCAGCGGCGGGGCGGTGGGTGGCTCGGTGTTTTTTGACCACGGTTATCTGGGCGCCTCGGTCAACACCTACCGCAGCACCTATGGCACGGTGGCCGAAGACAATGTGACGATAGGCATGAAGTCGGACCGTTACGCCATCGAAGGCGAAGTGCGCAACCTGAACGGGCCGCTGCAAAGCATCAAGGGCCAATACAGCCAGACCGATTACCGCCACACCGAGTTTGAAGGCGCGAATCCCGGCACGGTGTTCAAGAACCAGGGCAGTGATTTCAGGCTGGAAGCGCGCCACGCCAAAATCGGCAAACTCGACGGGGTGCTGGGTTTTCAGACCGAGTCCAACCGTTTTTCCGCCGACGGCGCGGAGGCTTTTGCGCCGCACAGCAAAACCTCGCAGTCGGCCGTGTTTGCATACGAAGAACTCGGCACAAGCTGGGGCAAACTGAGCGCGGGCGGGCGCCTGGAGTCGGTCAAGGTCGAATCCCTGGGCAACCCGCTGGTGCCGCGTTTCACCCCGGCGACCAAAGACTTCAAACCCGGCAGTTACGCGCTGGGTGCCTTGTGGAATGCCGCGCCGAACTGGCAGCTCACCAGCAACATCGCGTACACCGAACGTGCG
The DNA here is from genome assembly GCF_033446725.1 of Polaromonas potterensis. Classification (NCBI taxonomy): domain Bacteria; kingdom Pseudomonadati; phylum Pseudomonadota; class Betaproteobacteria; order Burkholderiales; family Comamonadaceae; genus Polaromonas; species Polaromonas potterensis. The sequence continues at coordinate 258,484 of NZ_JAWQLX010000004.1, forward strand.
CCCAAGGACTACGAACTGTTTGCCAACGGCCCGCATATCGCGACGGCTGCTTATGAAGTCGGCAATGCCAATCTGGGCAAGGAACAATCCGGCAACCTGGATGTGGGCGCGGCCTGGAAGTCGGGCGGGCATAGCTTCAAGGTCAACACCTATGTCAGCCACTTTAAAAACTACATTGCGCTGAACCAGGCACCAGGTGTCACGCGCAATGCCGAAGACGGCGCGGTCAACCCGGTGGAAGATGCCGGCAACCCGGGTTTCACCGCCTCGGGCGCCGAGTTCAAGCCGCTGGCGCAGTTCCAGTACGAGCAAGTGCGTGCGCGGTTTACCGGCATCGAGGCCAGCGGCAACATCCGGTTGCGTGAGGGTGCTTCGACGCTGGACCTGGCGCTGCGCGGCGACCTGGTGCGCGCCACCAACCTCAGCAACGGCCTGCCGCTGCCACGGATTGCGCCGTGGCGCGTGGGTGCGTCGCTGCTGTGGGCCAGCGGCCCCTGGGGTGCGAATGTAGGTTTCGACCACCTGGCCGCGCAAACCCGTGTGCCAACGCCGCCCGTGGGCGAAACCGGGGCCTACACCTTGTGGAACACCGCTGCCACCTACCGCGTCAAGGCTGGCGCCGCGACGCTGCAGTGGTATGCCCGGCTGGACAACATCACCAACAAACTGGCCTACAGCGCCACGTCGGTGCTGACCAGCACGGCGTTTCCGAAAGCGCCTTTGCCGGGGCGGAGTTTGAAAGTGGGTTTGCAGGTTGGTTTCTAGGGACTGGTGGCTGCGGCATCACGCTGCTGCAGTGGCTTGCCTTGGGCAGTAGGACGGACTCCCCACTCCCACCCCTAACCCCTCCCTCGCCCCGCTGGGCGATGGAGGGGGACTTCATTTGGCTATGTGTGCTGCAAACGCGTGCATGAATGGCAGCCGTTTGTGTTTCGACATGACGTGCTACGCGCGTCATATCTCCCCCGAATTGGTATTTGCGTTTTTCTCCACCCCCTTCTGGCTGCGACTAGGAGCGGAGGGCCAGTCGGATCAGGGCGAGCGATTGTCTGAGCCGAAGGCGAGTTCGAGCTCGACCCCGGCTGGACCGAGCACCGCAGCTTGCCCGTAGCGCAGCGAAGGGACGCAGACAGCGGGGTCGCCTTTCTTTTCCTTAGGTTTCTTTGGCGAGACAAAGAAAAGTAAGTCGCCCGCCGGGGCGAGACCCGGCTTGCCCGAAGCACCAACAAAAGTCCACGCTGGCAGCGGCGCAAGCCAGCAGACCCATCCAGGCCGCAGCTAAGATCACCCAATGAATTCCCCCGTTGTCGCCTCCCTGTTCCCCGTGGTTCTCCTGATTGCTATTGGTTTTATAGCTGGCCGCGCAGGCTGGATAAGGGCTGGGGCCACAAAAGATCTTGCAAATCTGGTTTTTTTGCTGCTCACGCCGGCGCTGTTGTTTCGCACCATGAGCAAGGTGCATATCGAGCAACTCGACTTCAAGCCGGTGGCCGCCTACTTTCTGGCTGCCTTCATTTTGTTTGGCGGGACCCTGCTGGTGCAGGGTTTCAACCGCCGCGCGGCCGTGCTGGCGCTGGCCGCCACGTTTTCCAACACGGTGATGATTGGCATTGCCCTGATTGGACTGATGTACGGCCCGACGGGCCTGATCACCTTGCTGACCTTGGTGTCTGTGCATTCGCTGGTGCTGTTGACCAGCGCCACGGTGGTGCTGGAACTCGCGGTGGCGCGCGAGCAGAGTCAGCAGCCGGGCGCGAGCCAGGACCGGGCGGCCATGCACCGACGTTCCGTGCTGACAGTGCTGGCGGCTTTCAAAAATGCCGTGCTGCACCCGGTGCCGCTGCCCATCATTTGCGGCCTGCTGTTTGCGCAGACCTCGCTGGAGATTCCTGTGCTGATCGACAAGCCGCTGGAGCTGCTGGCCAACGCTTTTGGGCCGCTGGCGCTGGTATTGGTTGGCGTGATGCTGGCCAGCACGCCGGTGGGCAAACACTGGCGCCAGGCACTGGCGCTGGCCAGCCTTAAAAACCTCGCTCATCCCTTGCTGGTGTGGTTGTTGTGCCGCGTGTTGGGTGTCGGCGGCGTGCCCATGATGGTGATGATTGTGGCCGCCGCCTTGCCGATTGGCGCGAATGTGTTTTTGTTTTCACAGCGTTACGACGTCGCGGAGGAACTGACGACGGCCAGCGTGGCGGTGTCCACGGTGCTGGCGCTGCTGACCTTGACCTTGGTGGTCTTGCTGGTGCCCCGGCTGGGCTAACCCGAACGGAGATTTTTATGCAATTTTTGCAATCACTTCCCATTTCCGCGCAGGCCATCGGTTTGCTGCTCTTGTCCAACGTCTTCATGACGTTTGCCTGGTATGGCCACCTGAAAAACCTGGCTACCTCGCCCTGGTACATCGCGGCGCTGATCAGTTGGGGCATTGCCTTGTTCGAATATTTGCTGCAGGTGCCGGGCAACCGCATCGGTTTCACGATGTACAACGTCGGGCAACTCAAGATCATGCAGGAGGTCATCACGCTGGTGGTGTTTGTGCCTTTTGCGGTGTTTTACCTGGACCAGCCGCTGAAACTCGATTACCTGTGGGCGGCGCTGTGCATGGTGGGTGCGGTTTACTTCATTTTTCGCAGTAGCTGAAATACCCGATCAAATTTCCGACGGGCCGCCCCCCCAAAAAAAGTGGCAGCTACGTACACGAAGTGACCAGCATGGGGGCACAGTGCGCCGCGCCGGGCCGCCCCAAGCTAGCACAGTCCCTTTTTTCGGTGCAAGGGGCAGCGCAGTACACGAAGTGACAAGCGTGGGGGCTATTTATCTCGGCGGTTAAACTCGGGGGAGTAACAATTTAGTCCTATCCCCCGACATACACCCCCCAGGAGTTGAACATGCTGTTTGGCAAATTGCTGCCGCGCGAAGGCAATTTTTTCGAGTTATTTAACCAGCATGCGGATCGCATCGTGGAGGCGGCCCATGCGTTTTCCAATCTGGTCGTCCATTACAACGACGTTGAAAAACGCGAGGCTTACAACCGCGAGGTTGACAACGCCGAACGTGCGGCGGACCGTATCACCCACGAGGTGAACCGCATGTTGCACAAGACGTTCATCACGCCGATTGACCGCGAGCAGATCCATTCGCTGATCAACACCATGGACGATGTGGCCGACCTGATCCAGGATTCCGCCGAAACCATGGCGCTCTACGACGTTCGCCACATGACCGACGATATTGTTCGGCTGACCGACCTCAGCGTCAAATGCTGCGAGCGCCTGAAAGACGCGGTGGCACTGATCGACAAGCTCAGCGACGCGGCCACGGCCGAGGCGGCGCTCAAGACTTGCGAAGAAATCGACAAGCTGGAGTCTGACGCCGACCGCGTCATGCGTTCGGCGATGAGCAAGTTGTTTCGCGAAGAGCCCGATGTGCGTGAAGTGATCAAGCTCAAGGCGGTGTACGAACTGCTGGAAACCATCACCGACAAGTGCGAGGATGTGGCGAATCTGATCGAGGGCATCGTCCTCGAAAATTCCTGATCATTCGGGGCGCGCATGCAAACCGTACAAACTGCCCTGTGGGTTGTGGCATTGCTGGTGTTCCTGGCCATTGCTTTTGACTTCATGAATGGCTTTCACGACGCGGCCAACTCGATTGCCACCGTCGTGTCCACCGGCGTACTCAAACCCGGCCAGGCCGTGTTGTTCGCGGCTTTCTTCAACTTTGTTGCCATCTTCATTTTTCACCTGAGCGTTGCCGCCACGGTGGGCAAGGGCATTGTGCAGCCGGGGGTGGTGGACACCCACGTGGTGTTCGGCGCGCTGATTGGCGCCATTACCTGGAACCTGGTGACCTGGTATTACGGCATTCCGAGCAGCTCGTCGCACGCCCTCATAGGCGGTATTGTCGGCGCGGTGATGGCCAAATCGGGCGCGGGTTCGCTGGTGTCGGCCGGCATCCTGAAAACCGTGGCCTTCATCTTTGTTTCACCCCTGCTGGGTTTTTTGCTGGGTTCGATCATGATGGTGGTGGTCGCCTGGGTTTGCCGGCGTGCCACACCGTCCAAGGTGGACCGGTGGTTCCGGCGCCTGCAGCTGGTGTCGGCTGGTGCCTACAGCCTGGGCCACGGCGGCAACGATGCGCAAAAAACCATAGGCATCATCTGGATGCTGCTGATCGCCACGGGTTATGCCTCGGCCAGCGACAGCTCGCCACCGACCTGGGCGATTGTCAGCTGTTATGTGGCGATTGCCGCAGGCACCATGTTTGGCGGCTGGCGCATCGTGAAAACCATGGGCCAGAAAATCACCAAGCTCAAACCCGTGGGCGGTTTCTGCGCGGAAACCGGCGGCGCCTTGACCCTGTTCCTGGCCACGGCCCTGGGTATCCCGGTCTCGACCACACACACCATCACCGGCGCCATCGTGGGTGTGGGCTCCACCCAGCGTGCTTCTGCCGTGCGTTGGGGTGTGGCTGGCAACATCGTCTGGGCCTGGATCTTCACGATTCCGGCCTCGGCGTTTGTCGCAGCCATCGCGTATTGGGTCAGCCTGCAGCTTTTTTAATCAAGCTGGCCGTCCTCCATAAAAAAGAGCCCCGCGGGGCTCTTTTTTTATTGGCTGATTTTCCTGGCTTCTTCGATCTGGTACTCGTAGTAGCGCTGAAAGCTGAAGACGATGCTGGACATCAGGGCCACGGTGCCGAACAGCAAGGACAGCACGATGGCGCCCATGGTCAGCCAGTTGGTCCTGCCTGCAACGGCATCCGGCGCCGCTGACGGGTTGTGTTGCGCATTCCATTTTTCAGGCGCCATCAGGCCGTAATAAATCGCCGTCAAGGCCGTGCCAGCGAGGGTGAAGCCCAGCAGCGGAATCAGCATCCAGGCCACATGGTCATCCTGGCCATACTGCTGCACCCGCTGGACACCCCACCAGCCCAGCGCCGCCGCCAGCGGGTGCAGCCAGGCGAACAGGTCTTTCCAGCCGTAGAGGTAGACACGATGGAGGCCGAGTTGGCCGACTACAAACGCCAGCCAGGTGGCCAGCGTCTTATTTTTGTTTTTTTTCATGGATACAGTGAGCACAGTCATGGAGGGGAGGAAGAGGTGGACGGCGTGGCGTCCGGGGGCGGCAAGGTGTCGCCGGCACCCAGCGTTTTTTGCATGATCACAATATCACGCCAGGCACCCATTTTCCACCCGCAAGACTCGACAACGCCGACTTGCGTGAAACCCAGTGCACGGTGCAGGCCGACCGAGCCGGCGTTGGCCGAATCACCAATGACCGCCATGATCTTGCGTATGCCAGCGGATTCGCAGCGTGCCAGCAACTCGCTCAGCAGCGCGCGGCCCAGGCCTTTGCCCTGCTGGTCGGGCGCCAGGTAAATCGAATCTTCCACCGAATAGCGGTAAGCCGGCCGGGGTTTGAACCAGTTGCCATAGGCAAACCCGACCACCACGCCTTGGTCCTCGGCCACGAGGTAGGGCAGGCCTTTGGACAAGACGTCGGCGCGGCGTGTGCCCATGTCGGCCACGCTGGGCGGCTCGGTTTCAAAGGTGCCGGTGCTGTGCAACACGTGGTGCGCATAAATCGCGGTGATGGCAGGCAGGTCGTCGTCGCGGCAAGGTCGAATCAGGGTCATGGCAATGGTTAAAAAGGAGGGGTTGGAAAGTCGTTGTGAGGAAAATCTCGGGCCGCGGGTTATAATCTGCGGCTTTGCAGCATTTCGCTGGCCGGGTGCCATGTCGTGTGTCTCAAGCGCTGCAGGAACATTTTGGGGTGATTTTTTTCACCTCACCACCCGAAGGATAAATCATGGTCGTCATCCGACTCTCGCGCGGCGGTTCTAAACACCGTCCCTTTTTCAATATTGTTGTGGCTGACAAACGCGTTCGCCGCGATGGCCGTTTCATCGAACGCATCGGTTTTTACAACCCGATCGCTAAAGGTGGCGAAGAGGGTCTGCGCATTGAGCAGGACCGTCTGACCCATTGGCTCGGCGTTGGCGCACAGCCATCCCCGACCGTGGAACGCCTGGTCAAGCAGGGCGCTGCCGCTGCTCCTAAAGCCGCCTGAGCGTAGAGGTTTAAATGCTGCCTGGCCTTGAGCCGTCCGGTTTACCGGACGATGCGGTTGAAGTTGGGCGCATTCTTGATGCCTGGGGCGTCAAGGGCTGGGTCAAGGTCCTGGCCCACAGCGCCTCCTCCGAGGCGCTTTTTTCTTCCGGCCGCTGGTATCTCCAGCCGCCCGATGCCAAAAACCGGCCCGGCTTTGATGCCTTTGCCGGCACGGTGATTTTGGGTGTTACCGAATCCAAAACTCATTCTGATACCGTTGTTGCCAAATTTGAGGGCATCGATGACCGTACGCCGGCCGAGGCTTTGCGTGGTGCGCGCATTTTTGTGCCGCGCAGCAGCTTTCCGAAAGCCGGCAAAGACGAGTATTACTGGGTCGACCTGTTGGGCCTGAACGTGCTCAATCGCGAAGGTGTGGCCCTGGGCTGCGTACGCGACCTGATGGCCACCGGCCCGCATTCGGTGCTGTGTGTCGAGTACACCGAAGAAGGTCAGACCCTGGAGCGCATGATCCCCTTCGTGGCAGCCTATGTGGATGCCGTCGATCTGTCAGGCAAGACCATCACGGTGGACTGGCAGCCTGACTACTAGAGCCCCCACGCTTGTCGCTTCGCGTACTGCGCTGCCCCCCGTGGGGGTGCTGCGCCTGCGGCCCGGCTAAGCCGGTTCCGCGGCCCTTGCTGGGTCAAGTCCTCCAGCACTTCGCACGTCGTTTCATGGAGCAAAATAGCCCTCATGCGTTTTGACGTCATCACCCTGTTTCCCGAGCTGTTCGCGCCGTTTTTGACAAGCGGCGTGACGCGTCGCGCCTACGAATCCGGCCTGGTCGAGGTCAAACTCTGGAATCCGCGCGATGTTGCCGATGGCAGTTATCGTCGCGTGGACGACCGTCCCTTCGGCGGCGGCCCCGGCATGGTGATGATGGCCGAGCCGCTGGCCCGTTGCCTGGAAAAAATTCGTGTTGAACGCGCCGAGTCTCCCGACCAGCAGGCCCCAGTGGTCCTGTTTTCGCCGATTGGCCGGGCGCTGGACCACAGCGGGGTGGAAGCTTGGTCGGCCAGCAGCGGCGCGGTGCTGATTTGCGGCCGTTACGAAGGCTTGGACCAGCGTTTTATCGACACCTATGTGGACCAGCAAATCAGCCTGGGTGACTTTGTGTTGTCGGGTGGTGAAATCGCGGCCATGGCCTTGCTGGACGCGGTGGCGCGGCTGCAGCCGGGCGTGCTCAATGACGAAGGCAGCCACCAGTTCGACAGTTTCAACCCGGCCCTGGATGGCCTGCTCGATTGCCCGCATTACACGCGGCCCGAGACCTGGCGTGACCAAACCGTGCCGGACAAACTCCTGTCGGGCAACCACAGCCACATCGAACGCTGGCGCCGCGAGCAGCGGCTGGCGCTGACCCAGCGCCATCGCCCGGAACTGGTGCAAAAAGCGCGAACCGCCGGCCATTTGAGCGTCAGCGATGAGGTTTTTCTGGCTGATTTGGTCGAAAACCCCGAGCAAGACGCGTAAGTTGCCTCGTGGCATGTCCAGAAATTCGGGTTTTCGGGATGAAGTGCTAGGCGCACGGAGTGCAGCAACCGGAATGTACTTGGGTACGTGAGGATTGCGAGCACCGCGCAACGACGCAATTCGCCCGAAAAATGGATTTATGGAAGTGCCATATAATCAAAGGCTTTTCGGTCCTCTGGCGGCCACTGCAACCATCTTGACCATCAACGATGTGTCCATGGATTTGCGGTCTTTAGTGCAGCGCGTGTATGAACGAAAAATAGCGAGATGGAATTTTTATGAATCTGATCGAAACTCTTGAGTTGGAAGAAATTGCCCGCTTGAACAAGACTCTCCCCGTGTACGCCCCTGGCGACACCGTGATTGTCAGCGTCAATGTGGTTGAAGGTACACGCAAGCGTGTGCAGGCCTTTGAAGGTGTTGTGATTGCCAAGCGCAACCGCGGTCTGAACTCCAGCTTCATCGTGCGCAAAATCTCCAATGGCGAAGGCGTCGAGCGGACCTTCCAGGTCTACAGCCCGCTGATCGCCAAGATCGAAGTCAAACGCCGTGGTGACGTGCGTCGCGCCAAGTTGTACTACCTGCGCGAGCGCAGCGGCAAGTCGGCACGTATCAAGGAAAAACTGGGCGCCAAAGCTGCATAAAAGCGGCTCAGCCCTCGAAAAGCCGCTCTCAGGAGCGGCTTTTTTTTGCCTGTTACGCTTTGCTTTGTATGACGTTCACCAAGCCTTTGCCCAAATTCGACCCGCGCAGCATTCCGGTGATTGGTGTGGATACACATTTGTCGGGTGTGCCGGAAGAGGCGCTGACGCCGCAGGCCTTGCGCCAGCGTTTCCGGCACCCGCCGTTCTGGACGCCGGAGCACAGCGTCGAGAAAAAGTTTTCCAACCGCGAGCCGGCGCTGGCAGCCGTGTTGTTGCCGCTGGTCATGCGCGACGAACTGACCTTGCTGCTGACCGAACGGGCCGGCCACATGACGACCCACGCCGGCCAGGTCGCGTTGCCCGGCGGCAAGACCGACGAGACCGACCACGATGCCGTGGACACGGCCTTGCGCGAGGCGCATGAGGAAATCGGCTTGAGTCGCGAACATGTGGAAGTGCTGGGCATTCTCCCGACCTACGTCACAGGCACCGCCTTCATCATCACGCCGGTGGTCGCGCTGGTGCAGCCCGGCTTTGTGCTGCAGCCCAACCCGGCAGAGGTGGCCGATATTTTTGAGGTGCCTCTGCGTTACCTGATGAACCCGGCGCACCACCAGCGCCACGTATTTGAATTTGACGGCGTGCAGCGCGAGTGGCTGTCCATGCCTTACACCGGGGCGGCCGACAGCAGCGACAGCAAGGAACGTTACATCTGGGGCGCTACCGCTGGCATGCTGCGCAACCTCTATCGATTTCTGAGCGCCTGAGTATCAATAGGGCACAGAATAGGGCACGGGCAGAGACTGTCTTTTCAAGCAGGGGCCGCGGGACTGGCTTCGCCAGACCGCAGGCGCAGCGGCCCCCTCGGGGGGCAGGGAGCGACACGCAGTGCGCGACCGTGGGGGCAGTATCATTGCGCATGAGTTTTTTTGCCGTTTTGCTCGCCCTCATCATTGAACAGGCCAGGCCGCTGGCCCGTGGCAATGTCATCCATGCCAGTTTGCGCCGCTGGGTGCGCTGGGCCAGCCGCAGCCTGGACGCCGGCCAGCCGCAGCACGGCTGGTTGGCCTGGACCATGGCCGTGCTGGTGCCGGCAGTGCTCACACTGACGATTCACTGGTTGCTGTGGAGCGTGAATGTGGTGCTGGCCCTGGCCTGGAGCGTGGCCGTGCTTTATGTCACCCTGGGTTTTCGCCAGTTCAGCCACTACTTCACCGACATACGCGATGCGCTGGACGACGGCGACGAGGACAGCGCACGCGAGCTGCTGGCGCAGTGGCGCCAGGTCGATGCCAGCGAGTTGCCGCGCAGCGAAATTGTCCGGCACGTGATCGAGTATTCGGTGCTGGCCGCGCACCGCCATGTGTTTGGCGTGTTGGCCTGGTTTTCGGTGCTGGCCGCGCTGGGCCTGGGACCGACCGGCGCGGTCTTGTACCGCCTGAGCGAGTTTGTGTCCCGTTATTGGGCCTACAAAAGCAAATCGACCGGCGAGGGCGCCAGCCCGGCCCTGCAACATGCTGCGACGCAAGCCTGGCAGGTGATCGACTATGTGCCCGCCCGGCTGACCTCGCTGGGTTTTGCGGTGGTGGGTAGTTTTGAAGATGCAATCGACGGCTGGCGCAATTACGCGCAACGTCTGCCGGCCGATGCGGGCAACCGCAACGACGGCGTGATCCTGGCCGCGACCTCGGGCGCGGTCAATGTGCGGCTGGGCGGCGAGGCCTTGAAGGCCACGTATGCGACCGATGCCGCCCAGGGTTTTCAGGCCAACGGTGATGCCAGTCCCGTCGCCACCGAAAGCACCCCCGGCCGCGAGCCCGAAGTGGCCCACCTGCGCAGCATCGTGGGCTTGGTCTGGCGCTCCGTGGTGCTCTGGATGGTGTTGCTGGCCTTGCTGACCCTGGCGCGCCTGCTGGGCTGAGCGCGCCTTCCGCCTGCTGACCATGTCCTCGTTCTGGAGTCCCTCGGTTCGGGCGCTGGTGCCTTACACCCCGGGCGAGCAACCCGCCATCGCTGGCCTGATCAAGCTCAATACCAACGAAAATCCTTATCCGCCTTCGCCCCGGGTCATAGACGCCATCACGGCGGCGGCGCAGGACGGTTTGCAGTTGTATCCCGATCCGCAGGCCAGGGCCTTCCGGCAGGCGGTGGCGAGCCATCACGGCCTGGATGTCGGCCAGGTGTTTGCAGGCAACGGCTCGGACGAAGTGCTGGCGCATGCCTTTTTCGCATTTTTCCGCCAGGACTTGCCCCTCCTGATGCCGGACATCAGCTACAGCTTTTACAAGGTTTACTGCGGGCTGTACGGCATAACAGCCACGCTGGTCCCGCTGGATGCGGCCATGGGCATCAATGTGACGCAGTACCAGGCGGCCTGCGGCGGTGTGGTGATGGCGAACCCGAATGCACCCACCGGCAGCGGTTTGCCGTTGGCGCAGATCGAGTTGTTGCTGCAGCAGCAACCGGACCGGGTGGTGTTGGTGGACGAAGCTTATGTGGATTTTGGCGGCGAGAGCGCCATCGGCCTGATTCAGCGTTACCCGAATCTGCTGGTGGTCCAGACCTTGTCCAAATCACGTTCGCTGGCGGGTTTGCGTGTGGGTTTTGCCGCCGGCCAGCGCCACTTGATCGAAGCGCTGGAGCGAGTCAAAGACAGCTTCAACTCCTACCCGCTGGACCGGCTGGCGCTGGCCGGTGCGGTGGCGGCTTACGAGGACAAGGCTTATTTTGAAACCACGTGTGCGGCCGTGATCCAGAGCCGCGAGTTGTTGCGCCAGCAGTTGCAGGGCCTGGGTTTTGATGTTTTGCCTTCGCAGACCAATTTCCTGATGGTGCGCCATCCCGGGCACGACGCGGCTAACCTCGCCGCTGGTCTGCGTGCGCAACGTATTTTGGTGCGCCATTTCAAGCTGCCGCGTATCGAGCAACACCTGCGCATCAGCATAGGCACGCCGACGCAATGTTCGGCCCTGGTGGATGCCTGCCGCAGTCTGCTGGGCGGCTAGTCTTTGTCAGTAGCGCCGCTCTTGCGACAGCTCGGCAAATAAGTCGCTATACAAACGATAGCGACTTGCGCTGATAGAACCTGGGCCAGAGGCTGATTTTGCTTGTGAAATCACGCCGCAGCCGGGTTCGTGCAGATGGGTGCAGTTGTAGAACTTGCAGTCCTGTGCATGGGCTTTGAGATCCGGCATGTAGTTGGCCAGGTGCATGGGGTCGATGTGGTGCAGGCCAAATTCCTGGAAACCCGGCGAATCGATCAGCGCAGTGGTTCGCTCGGCGTCTATCCAGTAGAGCGTGGTGCTGGTGGTCGTGTGTTTGCCTGAATTTAGCGCCTGCGATATTTCGGCTGTCAGCACCTGAGCGTCGGGCACCAGCAGGTTGGTCAAGCTGCTTTTCCCGGCGCCCGAGGGGCCGAGCACCAATGTTTTTTTGCCGCGCAAGAGCGCCTGCAGTTGCTGGTATTGCGCGTCGTTGGCCACCGGCGTGTCAGTTTTGGGCTTGATGGCCAGCGGCAAGACCTGGTAACCCATGGCCCGGTAGGGCGCCAGCTTGGTCCAGGCGCGACCAAAGGGTTCGGCCAGGTCGCTTTTGTTCAGCGCAATGATGGGCGTGATACGTTCGGCTTCGGCCGCAATCAGCGCCCGTGTCAGCTGGGTTTCCGAAAACTCGGGCTCGGCGGCAATCAGGATCAGCACCTGGTCCAAATTGGCCGCAAAGGACTTGGTGCGCATCTCGTCCTGCCGGTAAAACAGGTTGCTGCGCGGCTCGACTTTTTCAACCGTGCCTTCGTCCTGCGAGGGCAACCACTGGATGCGGTCACCGACCACAACCTGGCTTTTTTTACCGCGGGGGTGGCAGATGATACGTTCGCCGCTGGGTGTTTCCACCAGGCAATGCCGGCCAAAACCGGCGACCACCAGGCCGGGCAAGGTCCCGGCGGATGAAACAGTGGTCAAGTGAGCAAGGCGTCGACTTTGGACGCGCAGAAAAAGTCACTGACCGAAATACCGTTCACGTCGTGCGTGTTGAAACGCACCGTGCATTTGCCATAACTCAGGGCCAGGTCCGGGTGGTGGTCCTCGGCATTGGCGATAAACGCCACGGCATTGGCGAAACCCACGGTTTCGTGAAAGTTTTTGAAGGTATAGGTTTTTTCCAGCGAACCGTCGATCAGCCGCCAGCCCAGGGCTTGCTCGCCGTTGAGCTGGCTCAGCTGGGTGACGATTTCGGTGGCGCTCAAGGCGCGCCGGTTCTGGTGGATGGGGTTGCTCATGCGGAGGCTCCGGTGGGGGCACCCATGCGGGCCAGTCTTTCGGAGGCCGGTGGGTGCGAATAATAAAATTTCACAAACACCGGGTCGGGCGTCAGCGTGCTGGCATTGTCCTGGTAGAGCTTGAGCAGGGCGCTTTGCAAGTCCTTGCCATCGGTCTGCGCCACGGCATAGGCATCGGCCTCGAACTCGTGTTTGCGCGAGAACTGGGCAAACAGCGGCGAGATGAAAAAGCTGAAGACCGGCACCACCAGCAGGAACAGCAGCAGGGCCAGCGCGTCATTGCTGCCTTGCAGGTTGGGCCGCACGCCCAGGCCGGTGAAAAACCAGACCTGTGTGGACAGCCAACCCAGCAGCGCGAAGCCTGCCAGGCTCATGGCAAACATCGACACTATGCGTTTGATGATGTGTTTGTGTTTGAAGTGGCCCAGCTCATGCGCCAGCACGGCATCCACCTCGGCCGGATTCAGCTGCTTGAGCAGGGTGTCGTAAAACACCACACGTTTGGACGCGCCAAAGCCGGTGAAATAGGCATTGGCATGGGCCGAGCGTTTGCTGCCGTCCATCACGAACAGGCCCTTGGCGGCAAAGCCGCAGCGCTGCATCAGCGCCGTGACGCGTGCCTTGAGGGTTTCGTCTTCCAGCGGCTGGAATTTGTTGAACAGCGGCGCAATCACCGTGGGATACAACACCAGGATCAGCAGGTTGAACACCATCCAGGTACCCCAGGCCCAGAGCCACCACCAGCTACCGGTGCTGCCCATGATCCAGAGAATCAGCGCCACAATCGGCAGGCCGATCAACACGCCGACCAAGGTGGATTTCAGCAGGTCCGTCAGCCACAACTTGAAAGTCATTTTGTTAAAGCCAAAACGCTCTTCGATGCGGAAGGTGCTGTACAGCGTGAAGGGCAAATCCAGCAGGCCGCTGATCAAACCAAACGCGGCGAGCAGGGCCAGTTGCGGCACCAGGCTGCCGTAGCGGTCCAGGCCGCTGCCGGCCAGTGCCTGGTTCAGCGTGTCGATACCGCCCAGCAAGGTCCAACCCAGCAGCAAGGCGGTGCCGTAAGCCAGTTCCAGCAGACCGAAGCGGGCCTTGGTGACGGTGTAGTCGGCAGCTTTCTGGTGCGAGTCCAGAGAAATCGTGGCGGCGAAGGCGGCCGGCACTTCGTTGCGGTGCTGCGCCACGTGACGGATCTGGCGCGACGCAAGATAAAACTTCAGCACCACGCCCAGCACCAGCGCGGCACAGAAGACGAGGGTGAAAACCAGAGAATAGTCGTTCATCTTGGGAAGTTTAGGCGATCAGCGAGAATCGCAAGATGTCTGACCTTGAAACCACACTCAAAAAATCCGACCAGAACCTGATCTGGCTCGACTGCGAAATGACCGGCCTGGACCCGGAAAAAGAACGCCTGCTGGAAATCGCCCTGGTTGTGACCGGCCCCCAGCTCACGCCGCGTATCGAAGGCCCGGTGCTGGTGATTCATCAATCGGATGAGTTGCTGGACAAGATGGACAACTGGAACAAGGGAACACATGGCCGCAGCGGTTTGATCGACAAGGTCAAGGCCAGTTCGGTGACCGAAGAAGATGCGGAAAAGCAGATGCTGGCCTTCATGGCCAAATACGTGCCCAAAGGCGTGACCCCGATGTGTGGCAACACCATCAGCCAGGACCGGCGTTTCCTGGTGAAATACATGCCCAAGCTGGAGGCGTATTTTCACTACCGCAATGTCGATGTCAGCACCTTCAAGGAGCTGGCCAAACGCTGGCGCCCCGAGGTGTACAGCGCTTTCAAGAAGCGGCAAAGCCATACGGCGCTGGCCGACGTACACGAGTCGATTGACGAGCTGGAACACTACCGCACCCACTTTCTTAAGTGATTTTGGCCTCTAGCCCTTGACCTGCGGGCGTAATATGCTATTAAAAAGTGAGCTACCCAAGAAGGCCTCAAGCCCGCGGCAGCGGGTTTAAAGGTCTTTCAGCCATTGGGGGCTGGTAGAAACCCGTAAGCCATGGCATAATTGAGGGCTTGACGGATGCACAGGGTGTGCACCGCATTTGCACATCTACCTCACACTTTTGGGCTCTACCAACAGAGTCATCGCTTCAGGCACCGGTTTTTCCGCCTGAGCCGAAATATTCGTTTGATGGTTGATGTTTTATTAACCATGAACGAAGCCTTCCGCTACGCGGCAGGTGGTAGTTTCTTGTTCGCCAGCCCACACCACAAGCGTGGCGGCGTGGACAAGTGTTTAGTGAGAAAAAACATGACTGACTCTTTTGAGGCTCGCGGCGACTTTATGGCCGAAGCAAACACCGATATCGACACCAACCCCGTTCCGGATTTTTCCGAAGCGACCGCCGCGCCTGAAAGCTCGCTGGAAGCCATCGTTGCGGAGCCAAACGGTTTCGTGAAACTGGGCTTGGCCAAAGAACTGCTGCAAGCCGTGGCCGACATGGGTTTCACCCAGCCGACCGCCGTGCAGATGGCCACCATCCCCAAAGCCATGCAGGCCCTGGATGCGGACCCGAAAGCCACCAAATTCACCGACTTGCTGGTTTCCAGCCAGACCGGTAGCGGCAAAACCGCTGCTTTCCTGTTGCCCGTGCTGCACACCCTGCTCAAGCAGCAGGAAGACACCGAGCGCAACGAACGTGCCGAGTTTGAGCGCCAAAGCGCTGAAGCCGTGGCCCGTGGCGAAGCACCGCTGAAGAAACCCAAGCGCAAAGACCCGACCAGCCCACGCAACTTCAAGGCCGCCACCCCTGGCGCCCTGATCCTGTGCCCGACCCGTGAACTGGCCCAGCAAGTTTGCGCCGACGCGATCGACCTGGTGCGTCATTGCCGCGGCCTGCGCGTGGCCAACGTGGTGGGTGGTATTCCTTACCAGCTGCAAATTGCCAAGTTGCAAAACGCCGACCTCGTCGTGGCTACGCCCGGCCGTCTGCTGGACTTGCAGCGCAGCATGCAGATCAAACTGGACCAGGTCCAGTTCCTGGTGGTGGACGAAGCCGACCGTATGTTGGACCTCGGCTTTGCCGACGACCTGACTGAAGTCAACCAGCTCACCATCGAGCGCAAGCAGACCATGATGTTCAGCGCGACTTTCGCGCCCCGCATCATGCAATTGGCGACCCGTGTGATGCGTACGCCGCAGCGCGTCGAGATCGACTCGCCGCACGAAAAACACGCCTCCATCACGCAGTCCCTGCTGTGGGCCGACAACATGAGCCACAAGCGCAAGCTGCTGGATCACATGTTGCGCGACACCACCATCAACCAGGCCATCGTGTTTGCGAGCACCCAGGTTGAGTGTGACGGTCTGGCCAACGATCTGGTGCAAGAAGGTTTTAGCGCCGTGGCACTGCATGGTGCCCTGGGTCAAGGCCTGCGCAATCGCCGCCTGATGGCTTTCCGTGATGGCCGCGTGCAGATTCTGGTCGCGACCGACGTCGCCGCCCGTGGTCTGGATGTGCCGCACATCACCCACGTGATCAACTACGGCCTGCCCATGAAGGCCGAAGACTATGTGCACCGTATTGGCCGTACCGGCCGTGCTGGCCGCACCGGTCAAGCCATGACCATTGCCGAGTTCCGCGATCGCCGCAAGATCCAGGACATCGAGCACTACATGCAGCAAAACCTCAAGCCCAGCGTGATCGCCGGTCTGGAGCCGCAGCAACGTTTTGCACCTACCTCCGATCGCCCACGTGGCAATTTCGGTGGCGGTCGTGATGACCGTGGTGGTGGTGGTCGCAGCTTCGGCGGCGGTGGCGGTGGTTATGCAGGCCGCAAGCCTGCCGGTGGTGGCGGCTTCGGCGGCAACCGTGACGACCGTGGTGGTGGTTTCGGCGGTGGCAATCGCGATGACCGTGGTGCTGGCGGTGGTTTTGGTGGCGGTAACCGTGATGACCGCGGTGGCTCCTTCCAGGGTCGTCCTCCTGCGCCTCAGGGCAACAACTATGCAGACCGTTCCGGTTTTAATGACCGCGGCCCGCGTCGTCAGGATGACCGTGGTTTCGGTAATAACAACAACGCCGGTTTCGCCCCGCGTGAAGAGCGCAGTTTTGGTGGCGGTGGCGCTCCGCGCAACGAAGGTTTTGCCCCGCGCCCTGACTTCGCCAACCGCAAGCCTGCTGGTTTCGCCAAGCCGGCCGGCAAGGTGTTTGTTCCCCGTGATGCCCAAAAGCGTCCGGCACGCCCCGCACGTTAAGTCGTACTGAGGTAAAAAAGAAACCCGCGCAAGCGGGTTTTTTTATGGGCGCTGAGAGCTTGAACGATCAGTTCATGCCGTTGCGGCTGGCCAGCTCGACAAACAGGCCGGAGTGGTCCAGGTCGCTCAGGCCGTGTTCCATGCCGTCGGCGTAGAGCTGTTCAAACAAGGCGGTCACCGGCGCATCAAACCCGATTTCTTCAGCCGTGGCCAGGGCATTGCGCATGTCTTTCAGTTGTATCGACAGGCGGGCACGCGGCGCAAAATCGCGCTCCACCATACGCTGGCCATGTAGTTGCAAAACGCGGCTGTCGGCAAAACCGCCGCTGATCGCTTCCCTGACCTTGGCCATGTCGGCGCCGCCCTTGCTGGCAAACAGCAAAGCCTCGGCGACCGCACCAATGGTGATGCCGACAATCATCTGGTTGGCAAGTTTGGTCAGCTGGCCCGCGCCGTGCGAGCCCACGTGGGTGGCGCGACCGAAGATCTGAAAAATAGGCAGCGCACGTTCAAAGGCCGGCGCCTTGCCGCCGGCCATGATCGCCAATGTGCCTTGTTCGGCGCCCACCGTGCCGCCCGAGACCGGGGCATCGAGATGCGAAATGCCCAGCGCCCCCAGGCGCGCAGCATGGTCGCGTGCCTCACGCGGCTTGATCGATGCCATGTCGACAAACAGCGCGCCCGGTTTCATCGCGGCGGCGACACCTTGCGCAAACAACACGTCTTCCACCACGGCGCCGTTTTCCAGCATGCCGATCACGATGTCTGCCCCTGCGATCGCCGCGCTGGCTTGCATATGGAGCACCGCGCCCAGCGCCGTCAGCGAAGCGGCTTTGGCCGGTGTGCGGTTCCAGACCTGCAAGGCATGACCGGCTTCACAAAGACGTTTGGCCATGGGCAGGCCCATGCTGCCTGTGCCCAGAAAGGCAATGCGGAGGGCGGGTTGTTTGGGGGGCGTGCTCATTCAAATTTCCAGGGAAAAGGTGGGATGGCCATCATCATGCGGCACAGCGCAACAAAAGGCTGTCAGGCAGCTTGCTTCATGGCTGGCGCGAACAGGGTTTCCATTTCGTTGCGCACCTTGTAAGCCGGGGTGGCGGTGTCCATCACCACGTCGGCCCAGCTCAGGCTCTGGCCTTTTTTGACCGCACGCACGACTTTGACGTTGTGCGCCAGGCCCAGCGGCAGGCCGCCCATCTTCATCGAGGTGTCGGCCGGCAGCAGCTTGCCCCAGACGGTGTAACCGCCTTCACCGTCGAGCATGTCGCCGGGTTTTAAATCGCGTTTGGCCGTGGCCACCACATCGGCGTTCCAGCAGGTGGCCACACCGGTGGGTTCGCCGCGCAAGGCAACGCTGGCGACCGACACGCCGACTTCCAGGCCGATCAGGTGCCAGCGTTTGTAGAGCGTGAAATAACGCCCGCTGGGGTCGGTGTGGGCGTTGTATTCTTCAAAGCAGTTTTTGATGTAGTCGGTTTCGGCCTCCACCGTGACCCAGACGCCCATACGAATGTCGTAGGGAATTTTTCGACCGTCGGCTTCCAGCGAAGAGATGACTTCGACCATGCCTTTGCGTTCCAGCACGCCGCCCTCAGAAATAGGTCGTGTCACAAACGGAATGTCTTCCACGCTGGCCGGCGGGTAAAGCAGGCCGTTGCTGGGCACGGTCAGGCCGGTGGCATTGGCCACGGCGGTGGATTCGATGGACGGCTTGGAGCCGTCGAGAAAACTGTTGAACATCTTGGGGTTGAGCCCGCCGCGCGCGGCCTGCTCGGGACTCAAACCGTAATTGGCCCAAACCGTCTCAGGTGTGGATTCGCAAAAATGCGGCAACCATTTGTGGCCGCGGCCCGCCGCCACCACTGGAAAACCGCAAGTGCGCGCCCAGTCCACCAGGTCGCAGATCAGGGCCGGCTGGTCGCCGAAAGCCAGGGAGTAAATGACGCCGGCCTGGGCCGCCTTGCGCGCCAGCAGCGGGCCGCAAAAGGCATCGGCTTCCACCGTGACATTGACCACGTGTTTGCCGTGCGCAAAAGCCTGCAGGCAATGTTCGACCGCGGCCACCGGGTTGCCTGTGCATTCGACAATGATGTCGATCTGCGGGTGTGAAACCACTGCCTGCCAGTCCTCCGTGATCCAGGTTGCTCCTGTTTTGATAGCTTCTTGCGCAGATTCCGCCTGGGTCAAGGCCGAATTCCACCCCACACGAGCGAGGTTGGTGCGGGCCGCCTCGGGCGACAGGTCGGCAATCGCCACCAGGTGCACGCCGGGTGTCTTGGGAATCTGCGCCAGGTACATGGAGCCGAATTTGCCCGCGCCTATCAGGCCGATGCGAATCGGCTTGTTGTCGGCGGCGCGTTGCTGGAGTTTGGTGTGAAGATTCATGGTTTATCCCAAGTCGCTGTTGTTGTCAGGCCGCTTTGCGTTCGGGCGCGATGGCGTCCATCGAGGTTTGCAAGGCCATGGCCGGCAAGCCGTCTTTCCACGGCAGATCCACCGGGTAGTCCTTGCGCAGGCAGTCGTCGGGCAGGCAGGTGATGGGCGTGAAGTCGCGGTGGGCGATGTATTCGGGGCGTTTGTGGCGGCGGATGTGGTTGCTGACCGCGCACAGGCTCAGGTAAACGCTCACGCGGTTGAAGGGCGACAGGTTGCTGCCCGAGGCATGGACCAGGCAGGAGTGGAACAAAATCATGGAGCCGGCCGGGCCCTTGGGGCTGACGATGCCGCCTTGTTTGCCGCCGGCGCGTTGCACCAGTTGGCGGATCAGGTCGTTGTCCACGGTCCACAAGGGGTAGCTGGTGGTGGTCAGGTCGTGTTTCGCATCGACCACGCCTTTTTTGTGGCTGCCGGGAATAAACATCAGCGGGCCGTTGTGCTCGTTCACGTCATCGAGAAAAATCGCCACGTTCATCGCGCGTTCGGTCGGCATCAGGTCGTCGTTGAGCCAGGTGCCGTAGTCCTGGTGCCACTGCCAGACATCACCTTCAAAAGCCATCTTGCCGTTGATCTTGAACTGGTGCATATAGAGCTGCTCGCCCAGCAAATCTTGCACCGGTTCTATCATGCGCGGATGCCGCGCCAGTTTGGCGAAAGGTGCGCTGTACATGTGTGCGGCGAAGTTGGTGCGAACCGCGTCCTTGCCTTTTTCACGAACGTTGTAGTCCTCGCGCCGGCTGTAAAGGGCAGGGACTTCGTCGTTGAGGGTTTGGGTTTCTTCCGGCGTGAACAGGCCGGGGAAAAACAGGTAACCGTCGCGCTCAAATTGGGCGAGTTGCTCGGGGCTCAGTTTCATGGTTTGTCTCCTGGTTTGTTTTATTCAGGGCACTGGACAGCAGGCTGGCCAGGTTGCGGTTGGCGTCTTCGCCGTGCTGGCGAATCAGGGTCTCGGCCCGGTCTTCATCTCCTGCGCCTATGGCCTGGGCAATGGCTTCGTGTTCATCCCAGATGGATTCACGCATGGTGGTCAGCTGCAGCACTGCCCCCATGGCGCGGCGTATGTGTTGCCAGTGCAGTTGCGCGCTTTGTGCAATCAAGGGGTTGCCCGAGGCGGCGTAAATGGCCGCATGAAACTGCGCGTCGGCCGCCATCATGGCCTTGATCTGGTGGCTGCGCGCCGCCAACCGGCCCTGGCGTATCAGTTGCGGGTCCATCTGGTAACGGGCTTTGGCGGCCAGCCGTGCGGCCAACCCATCCAGCGCGCTGCGCACCTGGTAAATCTGCGCCAGCCAGTTCACGTCCAGTGGTGCCACCAGGACGCCACGGCCGGGTGCGTCCAGCACAAAACCGTCTTTTTTCAAGAGGCGCAAAGCCTGCAACACCGGCTGGCGCGACACCGCCAGTTGCTCGGCAATGTCTTCCTGCATGATGCGTTCGCCAGGCGCCAAGCTCCCGTCGCTGATGGCGTCCAGCAAGCTGCGGTAGACCTGGTCAACCAGGTCTGGCGTGGATTCGATTTTGATGAGTTGGGGTGGCATGTTTGTACTCTGTATACAGAATACTCCGTTGAGATTTTCTTGTATTCCGGGTTTTCCCGATGCTGGAGGGTGTTGCCCCAGACGTCGGACCGGCTGTGCCAAGATGGCAGCCGTTTGACAATGGTGTTGATATTTTTCAGGAGCAAGCATGAGCCGACTCGATCCCGCCTGGCTGGACCGCATGTACAACAACCGCGCGTTGGTGCCCGAACATCCCGCGTATTTCAGCCGCTGGGCGGCCTTGTCCGCGCAGGTCCGGGCCACGCAGCCTTGTACCCTGGACATCGCCTATGGGCCGAGTGCTCTCCAGACCCTGGATGTTTTTCCGGCCGCCAAGGCCGCTAAGGCTGGCGCACCGGTGGTGGTGTTTATCCATGGCGGGTATTGGCGCGGGCTGGACAAGTCCGAACATTCTTTTCTGGCGCCGGCTTTCAGCGCTTCAGGCGCCTCAGGCGCTTGTGTCGTGGTGCCGAATTACGATTTGTGCCCGGCCGTGACGATTCCCGAGATCACGGCGCAAATGGTCAAGGCGCTGGCCTGGACTTATCGCAACATCGCACGTTTTGGTGGTGACCCCGGTCGCATCAGTGTGGTGGGTCATTCCGCCGGCGGTCACCTGGCGGCCATGCTGCTGGCCTGCTTGTGGCCGGTGTATGCCAAAGACCTGCCGGCCGATCTGGTGAAAAACGCCTTGTCGATTTCCGGCCTGTATGAGCTCGATTCCGTCATGCTCACACCGTTTTTGAAAGACGCGCTGCGTTTGACACCGGCGCAGGTGATGCAGGCCAGCCCGGCCTGGCTGCCGGCACCCCAACAAGGCCAGCTGTACAGCGTCGCCGGCGGCGACGAAAGTGAAGAGTTTTTGCGCCACAACGCATTGATCGCCCAGGCTTGGGGCCAAGCTGTGGTGCCGGTGTGTGAGGACTTGCCGGGGCTGAACCACTTCAGCATCGTGGATGCCTTGGCCCAGCCCGGCCACCGGCTGAACCAGCTGGCTTTGCAACTGGTCGCCGGTACCGCCTAACGGTTTACATCAGCAGGTGTTCGCCGGCGTTGTCGCCGCCCAGGATGACGTAGTTCACCTTGCGGATGTCCATCAGTTTTTTGCCGCCTGAATAACTGATGGCGCTTTGCACGTCTTCTTCCATCTCGCGCAAGGTGTCCTTGAGGCTGCCCTTGACCGGCTCCAGGATACGTTTGCCCTCGACGTGTTTGTATTCACCCTTGTTGAAGTCCGAGGCGCTGCCGTAATACTCCTTGAAGAGTTTGCCGTCGACCTCCACGGTTTTGCCGGGGCTTTCTTCCAGGCCGGCCAGCATGGAGCCAATCATCACCATGGTGGCGCCGAAACGGATGGACTTGGCAATGTCGCCGTGTTCGCGGATACCGCCATCGGCAATGATGGGTTTGGTCGCCACACGTGCACACCATTTGAGCGCCGACAGCTGCCAGCCGCCGGTGCCAAAACCGGTTTTCATCTTGGTGATGCAGACCTTGCCGGGACCTATGCCGACCTTGGTGGCGTCCGCGCCCCAGTTTTCCAGGTCGATGATGGCCTCGGGTGTGCCGACGTTGCCGGCAATCACAAACGAGGTTGGCAGTTTTTCTTTCAGGCAGGCGATCATGCGCTGCACCGTGTCGGCATGGCCGTGGGCGATGTCGATGGTGATGTAGTCGGGCACCAGGCCCTCGGCGACCAGTTTGTCCACCGTGTCGTAGTCGGCTTGTTTGACGCCCAGCGAGATCGAGGCATACACGTCCTGGGCCGCCATGCGTTTGACGAAGGCGATGTTGTCCAGGTCAAAACGGTGCATCACATAAAAGTAGCCGTTTTGCGCCATCCAGACGCAAAGCTCTTCATTGATCACGGTTTTCATGTTGGCCGGTACCACCGGGATGCGGAAGCTACGCCCGCCCAGCGTTACGCCGGCGTCACACTCGGAGCGGCTTTCCACGCGGCATTTGCGTGGCAGCAGCAAGACATTGTCGTAGTCGAAGATTTCCATTTTTTTCCAGGCTCCTGAATTGATGAACACAGAAGGCGCTTGGATTGGACCGGCTTGTTGCTGCAGGTGCTGCAGAAACAAAAAACCGGGCGCAATTGCTTGGGCCCGGTGACTGATTCTAGCCACTTGCGCGAGCGATTCCGAGACAAGCGGGCATATACCCGTTATATGTGAAGGCGAATGGCCGCAGCTAAGGCGCTCAGGGCTGGCGGCAGCGGGATTGCGCCGCGGCGACGATGCGCCCTTTGGCGTCCTGCACCCAGCCTATGAGTCGCAGGCGGTCGGTGTTCATGCCGGGCGGGATGTTCATGGCGCGTGAATCCTCAAAGCGGATTTGCTCATTTTTTAATAGCTGCTCACGTCCATCCCAATGGGGCTGGAGCAGGTTTTTGACAAGATTTCGGGTGACCGGCGAACCTTCGGTCCCGGCCGGAAGGGTTTCCACCAGCGCTAGCCAGGCGCTCCAGGGCGGGCTGCCGGCCTGGCGAGGCAGGGCCTTGAGTTCTATGGAGGCACCCACATAGCCGGACAGCGGCAAACCATGGGCCACGCGCAACACGCCGGCCTGACGCGTCGCCACCGGGCTGGTGCTGGTCCAGTGCGTTGGCGGGACCTTATGGCCAAGCACTTGCAGCCGCGCCAGCGCGTCACGGTTGGCCACGGCCGACAGCGGCGCGTCTTCGCCCAGGTCGCCGGGGGTGACCCAGTCCAGCGCCAACTCGCCGCGCCGCAGGCGGGGTGTGGCCGGGTCGGTCCAGCAATCAGCGCAGTCGGCGTTGATGAAACGCTCCACCAGGGCCGTGGGCACGGGCTGGCCGTCGCTGGCACAGGAGGACTGCGCCTGAGCGAGCTGCACCAGGCACAAAAGTGCCAAAAAGGTTAACCGAAGCGGAAACAAACACTGCATCTGGGGCTTTCTACAATGAGGGATGTTCTCAGACGTCGCATCAAGCTCCCCTCTTTTACAAAATCTTAATCCGGAGCAACTGGCTGCGGTCACTTTACCCGCGACCCATGCGCTGATTCTGGCCGGTGCCGGTTCCGGCAAGACCCGGGTGTTGACCACACGTATCGCCTGGCTGCTACAAACCGGCCAGGTCTCGCCAGGCGGCATCCTGGCCGTGACCTTCACCAACAAGGCGGCCAAGGAGATGCTGGCGCGGCTCTCGGCCATGTTGCCGGTCAATGTGCGCGGCATGTGGATAGGCACTTTCCACGGCCTGTGCAACCGTTTTCTGCGCGCGCATTACAAGCTGGCGAATCTGCCGTCGACCTTCCAGATCCTGGACACACAAGACCAGCTCTCGGCCATCAAACGCCTGTGCAAGCAGTTCAACGTCGACGACGAGCGTTTTCCGCCCAAGCAGTTGCAGTGGTTTATCGCCGCCTGCAAGGAAGACGGGCAGCGCGCCAAAGACCTGACGGTGCGCGATGAGGAAAGCCGCAAAAAAGCCGAAATTTACGCGCTCTACGAAGAACAGTGCCAGCGTGAAGGGGTGGTCGATTTCGGCGAGCTGATGTTGCGCAGCTACGAGTTGCTGCGTGACAACGCGCCGGTGCGCGAGCATTACCAGCGGCGCTTTCGCCATATCCTGATCGATGAGTTCCAGGACACCAACAAGCTGCAATATGCCTGGATCAAGATGCTGGCCGGGCAGGGCGATGAGGCCGGCGCCAGCACCATCCCCGGTGGTTCGGTCGTGGCCGTGGGCGACGATGACCAGAGTATTTACGCCTTCCGCGGTGCCCGCGTCGGCAACATGACCGACTTTGTGCGCGAATTCAATGTCACGCACCAGATCAAGCTGGAGCGTAATTACCGTAGCTTCGGCAACATCCTCGATTCGGCCAACGAACTCATCAGTCACAACAGCAAACGCCTGGGTAAAAACCTGAGTACCGAAGCCGGTCCGGGCGAACCGGTGCGTGTGTATGAATCGACCAGCGATTTTGCCGAGGCGCAGTGGTTTGTCGACGAGGTCAAACAACTGGTGCGCGAAGGCACCGAGCGCAAAGAAATTGCGCTGCTATACCGCAGCAATGCGCAAAGCCGGGTCATGGAAACCGCGCTGTTCAACGCCGGTGTGCCTTACCGCGTGTATGGCGGCCTGCGCTTTTTCGAACGTGCTGAAATCAAACATGCGCTGGCCTATCTGCGCCTGCTGGAGAACCCGAACGACGACACCAGTTTCATGCGTGTCGTCAACTTTCCGCCGCGCGGCATTGGTGCACGCACGGTGGAGCAGTTGCAGGACGTGGCGCGTGCCGCCGGCTGCTCCCTGCATGACGGCGTGAGCGCGGTGCCGGGCAAGGCCGGCGCCAACCTGGGCGCTTTTGTGGCCAAGCTCGATGTGTTGCGTGAGCAGACCGCGGGTTTGACCTTGCGTGAAATCATCGAACTGGTGTTGCAACACAGCGGCCTTGAAGAACACTACAAGCTGGAAAAAGAAGGCGAGGACAGGCTGGAGAATCTGGCCGAACTGGTCAACGCCGCCGAGTCCTTTGTGAGCCAGGAAGGTTTTGGCCGCGACGCTGTGGCCTTGCCGGTGGATGAACTTGGCGCCGCCCTGCGCCAGTCGCCAGCCAGCCAGGGCCTGGACCCGTCGGCGTTCTTGCTGGATGAGCCCTTGCCAGAGGCCCTGGCGCCCGACAGCGAAACCGGCGAGACCTTGTCGCCGCTGGCCGCTTTCCTGACCCACGCCGCGCTGGAGGCCGGCGACAACCAGGCGAAGGCTGGCCAGGATGCGGTGCAACTGATGACGGTGCATTCGTCCAAGGGACTGGAGTTTGACTGTGTGTTTATCACCGGGCTGGAAGACGGCATCTTTCCGCACGAAAACTCCCTCAGCGACGCCGGTGGCATCGAGGAAGAACGCCGCCTGATGTATGTCGCCATCACACGCGCCCGCAAGCGTTTGTACCTGAGCCACTCGCAGACCCGCATGTTGCACGGCCAGACGCGTTACAACCTGAAGAGCCGCTTTTTCGACGAGTTGCCAGAAAGTGCGCTCAAGTGGATCACGCCGAAAAACCAGGGTTTTGCACCGGCTTATGGCGGGCACTCTGGCGGCTGGCAAGGCGCTAGCAATTCAGGAGCTGGTGGCGCCCGTAGCGATTGGGCTGCGGCCGCTTTTTCCTCAAGAAATGCGGGGGGCGAGCGATTTGCCAGCCCGCCGGTGCCGCCGCAGCGCAACACACCTTCGCATGGCCTGAAAAGCGGCATGGCCGTTTTTCACGCCAAGTTTGGTGAGGGCAAGGTCTTGATGCTGGAAGGCAGTGGTGACGACGCCCGGGCCCAGATCAACTTCCCGCGCCACGGCGTGAAATGGCTGGCGCTGAGTGTGGCCAAGCTGACCATCGTCTAGCGTCGTCAGCGTCTGGTTAAGATAGGCCCACAGGCATCAGCCTGCGGCTCATGGACCTGCAGCCAGCGAGACAACAATGAACGAGACCGAGACAAGCGCTGAATCTTTACCTGCCGAGGTGCCGCACCAGGAATTTCGCAGCGGCGTACCCGCCGGTCGTTTTCGCCTGATCGTGAACCCCGAGCGCGCCCAGAAATACGTCAAACACCGCTTGTTTGTCGTGGGGATCTCGCTGCCCCTGCTGGGCATAGGCACGGCGCTGGGCCTGTCGGGTTACCCGTGGATTGGTTTGCCTCTGGTGGTGGTAGGTGCTTTGTTGCACCGCGTCGTCAAAGCCCATGCTACGAAAATTTTGCTGCACCTGGCGCTGCATGACGCCAAGGTGTACCGGGAAGCGCTGGACTACGAAATCCTGGAAGTGCGTTACGCGGCCTGAGGCTTCCCGGGCCAAGGGTTGCCTCAATACGCCATTTTTCCGCGGCCGTCCTTGATGCCTTTTCGGCCGGCGATTTGCCAGGCCGTGCGCTGGTCGACCAGGCCGGCGAGAAATTCCACTTCTTCGTCGGTGTGGTTCAGCGCCGGGGCCGGGCTCAGGCGACGGCCCTGTTGGGGTTCGGCGTCGGCCCAGAACGCCTGGTGGTATTGCGCTTCGGAAACTCGTTTTTCACGGCCCGCATCCAGCTTGACCGTGCCATAACAGTTGCAAAAATAATTGCGCTGGCCCTGGGCGGCAAAAATTTCGGCGTAGACGCCGGTGCCACGTATGCCGGCCGACAGAGTTGGCATGACGATGCCGCGGTTGACCCCTGGGCCCCAGACACTGGCCACCGCGCCGCTCACCAGCCGTAGCAGGCTGACGGTGTTGAGTGTGGCGCCGCGCCCCACCGAAAGTTGCGAGTTCTGCCGCACATGGAAGGCCGCATGGCCGATCACAAAAATCAGGTGGGCGCCGGGCCCGGTGCGGATCTCGTCACCGGTTTGTATCGTTTGTTGCGGGCTCAGGCGGCCGCCATTGAGCAGGGCGTCACCCTGGAGTTGCACGATGTTGCTGCGCTGCTGCGCCATCGCGGCAGGCAAGCCGCCCAGGGCCAGCCAGGCCGCGGCCGCCTTGAGCGTATCCCGCCGCTGGAACCACAAAATTTCTTTTTCTTGTCGGCCTAGCAGCAGGTGTTGGGTCATGGTGTTTGTTCGGGCGTAAGGGGATCGTCGGCCGGGGAAGCCTCAAAACTGTCGCGGAAGGTGAAATAAATCGAGGTCGAAAACATGGCCGCCATCAGCAAGGCGATGGGCATGATCAGCGCAGCCGCGGCTTCGGGGCTGGCCAGCAGGCCGGCCACCACCGTGACGGCAACCCCGACCACCATCAGCACCACCATCCAGGTGATGCCGAACACGGCGTAGGCGCCGGCATTCCGGAAACACACGACGGCGCTGAAAAACAGGCTTTTGACCGGCGGCACGCCATGCCAGTGCACCAGCGCGGGCGCATGCCAGAACAAGATCGAGATCGGCAGGTAAAGCGCCATGACAACCAGCATCGTCCCCTGCATTTCGGGCGACAGTGCACTTTCGCGGCTGACCGGGGCATCAAAAAACAGCGGCACCACGGACACCACCACCAGGCAGGCCGCTGCATACAGAAACCCCAAAATCAGCATGGCCCGGCCGCGCTGCTGGCCGGCCCGGAAGGCGGTGACCAGGATGGTGGGCATGGGGAATTTCCCCTTGGTGGCCTCCAAGGTGGCGGCCATCAGGCCCAGCGTGGCGGCCGGCACGATGGCCAGGGCCAGCACCACACCGACCACAGGAATCAGCGAGGCCAGTGTGGCGGTTGCCATGTACAGGAAAAACAGGCCTGACAAAGCCAGGGGTTGCTTGAAAAATGTCTGGATGCCGAGCTTGACCCATGTGATGCCGGTGCTTGCGGGAACGATGTTGAGTTTCATTGCGAAGGTTGCATGTTGAGAGGTTCAGGGCGGTCCAGGTTCACGGGCGCGGGGAAGTTTGCTTTAAAAAAAACGGGGTCGGCAGCCATTGTCTGCTGCTGCCGGCAACTTGGCGCCCAGCCTCAGTCTTGCAGGCTGTAAGGATGGCTTATACGCTGGCGCAATACACGTTCGAAATGGCCGGGATCGTGGGCTTGCAACACCGCGGCTTCGCGCGGCAGGTGAAAGTCCCACAAGCGTGAAATCCAGAAACGCAGGGCGCCGGCGCGCAACATGGCCGGCAGCAAGCTGCGCTCCTGCGGGCTCAGGCGGCGCACCGCCTGGTAGGCGGCCATGAAGGCCTGCGCGCGTTCGGCATCATGTGCGCCTGTGGCCAGGTCCACACACCAGTCGTTCAGGGTGACGCCGATGTCGAACAGGAAAGCATCCCAGCCGGCAAAATAAAAGTCAAAAAATCCGGTCAGCTCCAGGCTGTCGCCTTTGCGGTCGAACATCACGTTATCGCGAAACAGGTCGGCATGCACCGGCCCGCGCGGCAAGGCCTGGCAGGCCGATGAGGCCGCCACATGGTTCTGGTAAGCCAGCTCGGACAGGATCAGGCGGTTTTGCGCCGGATCGAGGTGGGGCAGGACCACAGGCACGGTTTCGTTCCACCAGGCCAGGCCGCGCAGATTGGGCTGCTGGCGCGGGTAATCGAGCCCGGCCAGGTGCATACGCGCCAGCATGTCGCCGACGGCCGCGCAGTGGGCCGGCGTGGGCGCCAGTTCGCTGCGGCCGCGCAGGCGGTTCACCACGGCGGCGGGTTTGTCTTTGAGCTTGAGCAGGATGTCGCCGGGTTTGCCGGCTTTGGTGCTCACCAGGGCATGGGGCTCGGGCACCGGAATGCCGTGCTGCGCCAGGTGTTGCATCAAATACAAGTAAAACGGCAACTGCTCAAAGGTCAGGCGCTCGAACAGCGTCAGCACATAGCGACCCTGGTCGGTGTCGACAAAGTAGTTGGTGTTTTCTATGCCACCCGCGCAAGCGGTGATGGTTTGTAGCTGCCCCAGTCCGAGAGATTGCAAAAGGGGAGCGGCCTCGTCGAACGAGACTTCGGTGTAAACGGCCATGCCTGAAACTGAAACCTGAAACTAAAGCAAAAATTAAAACTTGAACACGTTCCAGACACGGCTGCCGGTCGCGCCCACGCCGCCCGATTTGGCGGGGGCCGTGCCGCCGCCCTTGGCGTCGTCGGAGGGCAAGACTTCATAGGCCGGGACATTGGCCTTGGACTGCACGGTGATACTTTGTGTTTCACCGCCCACCCGCAACTCGTCGATGCGCGAACCGGCATCTTCGACGTGGATGCGCTGGATGGCGGGCTCCGGCCGGCGGCTGGTCGGGTTGGTGCCGGGCTCCAGGGCAGGCGCGGGGGCGAGCGACTGTGTCGGTGTCGCCGTCTGGGCCAAAGCCGGGGCGCCGGTCCATGCCGCAGCGGCGCCAACGAGCAGGAGGGAGCAAATAGGGTGTTGCATGGGTCCATTGTAGGACGCTGGCCCGCCTGTGGATATAGCTGACAATCAGGCCCATGAGCACCGACAAAAAAACACTTCTGCTGGTGGACGGCTCCAGCTACCTGTACCGCGCTTTCCACGCCATGCCCGATCTGCGGGCCGACCCGGGCGACCCCAACAGCCCAGCCACGGGCGCCATACGCGGCATGATCAACATGATGCAAAAGCTGCGCAAAGACGTGCGGGCCGACTACGCCGTGTGTGTGTTTGACGCCAAAGGCCCGACTTTTCGCGATGAAATTTACGCCGAGTACAAGGCCCAGCGCTCGCCCATGCCGGACGATTTGCGCAGCCAGGTCGAGCCGATTCACGAGGTGGTGCAGCTCCTGGGCTGGAAGGTGCTGGCCGTGCCCGGCGTGGAAGCCGATGACGTCATCGGTACGCTGGCCTGCCTGGGCTCGCAGCAGGGCATTGAAGTCATTATTTCCAGTGGCGACAAGGACTTGAGCCAGCTGGTCGATGAACACATCACCGTCATCGACACCATGAACGACAGGCGCCGTGACCTGGCCGGCGTCGAGGCCGAGTTTGGCGTGCCGCCGCGCCTGATGGTGGACTACCAGACCCTGGTCGGCGACACCGTGGACAACGTGCCTGGCGTGCCCAAGGTGGGCCCCAAGACCGCCGTGAAGTGGCTGCTCGAATACGGCTCGCTCGATGCCCTGGTGGCCCGTGCCGGCGAGATCAAGGGCGTGGTCGGCGAGAACCTGCGCAGTTCGCTGGACTGGCTGCCCACGGGCCGGGCGCTGGTGACCATCAAGAAGGATTGCGAGCTGTCCGACTACATCGCCGGCCTGCCTGCGATGGATGCCATCGCCATAGGCGACCAGCAGACCGAGGCCTTGAAGTCTTTTTATGAAAAATATGGCTTCAAGGGCCTGGTCCGCTCTATAGGCGGCGACGCGGCTGCCAGCGCCGATTCGGCAGCAGCCCCCAAGGCGGCCAAGTCCGCCAAACCCAAGGGCGACACCGACACCACCGATATGTTCGCGTCCGAGTCGGAAGAGGCACCGGGCGAGGGGACCGAAGCCCGCGCACCGGCCAGCAAGGTGCACTACGACACGATTTTTACCTGGGATGCTTTTGACACCTGGCTGGCCAAAATCGAAGCCGCCGACCTGGTAGCGCTGGACACCGAAACGACCTCGCTCGACGAAATGGTGGCCCAGATTGTCGGCCTGAGTTTCAGCGTCACGCCCGGCGAGGCCGCCTATATTCCGCTGACGCACGACTACCCCGATGCGCCGGCGCAGCTGCCGCGCGATGACGTGCTGGCACGGCTCAAGCCCTGGCTGGAAAACGGCGCCAAGAAAAAACTCGGCCAGCATGTCAAATACGACCGCCATGTGTTTGCCAACCACGGCATCGAGGTGCAGGGCTACGCGCACGACACCATGCTGCAAAGTTATGTGCTGGAGGTGAACAAGCCGCATGGCCTGGCCAGCCTGGCCGACCGCCATCTGGGGCGCAGCGGCATCAATTACGAAGACCTGTGCGGCAAGGGCGTGCACCAGATCAAGTTCAACCAGGTCGATATCGCCAAGGCCGCTGAGTATTCGTGTGAAGACTCCGACCAGACGCTGGACGTGCACCGCGTCTTGTGGCCGCAACTGGAGGCGAACGACAAGCTGCGTTTCATTTATGAGCTGGAGATGCAAAGCAGCGAAACGCTGTACCGCATAGAGCGCAACGGCGTGCTGATAGACGCACCCATGCTGGCCAAACAAAGCGGCGAACTGGGCACGCGCATTTTGCAACTCGAAGCCGAGGCCTACGAGATTGCCGGCCAGCCCTTCAACCTCGGCAGCCCCAAACAACTGGGCGAGATTTTCTTTGACAAGCTGGGCATGCCGGTGGTCAAGAAGACCCCCAGTGGCGCGCGCAGCACCGATGAGGAAGTGCTGGAAAAACTCGCCGAAGACTACCCGCTACCGGCCAAGCTGCTGGAGCACCGCTCGCTCAGCAAGCTCAAAAGCACTTATACCGACAAACTGGCGCAACTGGCCAACCCGAAGACGGGCCGTGTCCACACCCACTACGCGCAGGCCGTGGCCGTCACCGGCCGGCTGTCCAGCAACGACCCCAACCTGCAAAACATTCCTGTACGCACCGCCGAGGGCCGCCGTGTGCGCGAGGCCTTTGTGGCGCCCGCGGGCAGCGTGATCGCCAGCGCCGACTACTCGCAGATCGAGCTGCGCATCATGGCCCACATCAGCGGCGACGAAGCTTTGCTGCACGCCTTCACCGAGGGTCTGGACGTGCACCGCGCCACCGCCGCCGAGGTCTTTGGCGTGCCGGTCGATCAGGTCAGCAGCGAGCAGCGCCGCTACGCCAAGGTCATCAACTTCGGCCTGATTTACGGCATGAGCAGCTTTGGCCTGGCGAAAAATCTGGGCATTGAAACCAAGGCCGCGGCCGCCTACATAGACCGCTACTTCCAGCGCTACCCTGGTGTCAAAACCTATATGGACGAAACCGTGCTGTTTGCCCAGGAACACCGTTTCGTCGAGACCGTGTTTGGCCGCCGCCTGCAGCTGCCCGAGATCGCCGGCGGCAACGGGCCGCGTAAAAAGGCCGCCGAACGCCAGGCCATCAACGCGCCCATGCAGGGCACGGCGGCCGACCTGATCAAGCTCAGCATGAACGCCGTGCAAAAGGTGCTGGACGCTGAAAACCGCGCCACCAAAATGATCATGCAGGTGCACGATGAACTGGTGTTCGAGGTGCCCGAGACCGAGGTTGAATGGGTGAAGACCGAGATTCCGCGCCTGATGGCCGGCGTGGCTGAACTCAAGGTGCCGCTGCTGGCCGAAATTGGCTTCGGGCCGAATTGGGAAAAAGCGCACTGACAAGTAATGCTATTGAACGAGAAGCGCATTGCGCCCTACCACAGGGAATTTTGAGAACCTTGTGTCTGAAACCCTTGTAGATCGTCCGCTGGTAGCTATCAAAAAATGAGTTATCCCCCCTCATTCCCCGTCACCTGACCGTCCTCCGCGCACCACGGCCTTGACCCCGGCCGTGCGTATGGGGCTGTTGACTGTGGTGGTCACGCCCCCGACACCGAGCCCGCGCAGGGGTTGGTATTCAAGACCGACGCAGGTACGCCATCCTGCCGGCCCGTGCTGCTGCCTATCTCATCAAATTGGCGGGCATCGCCGTGCCGGCCCGCTGGCTGAACAACCCACGTATGGCCCGCGTGGCCGGCGCCATCACTGTGGCGCTACTGTCGGCGTTGACGGTGATGAATAACTTCGCTTCAGGCACCGCCCTGGTGCTCGACGCCCGCTTGGCGGTGTTGGCTGCGGCGGTGCGGTGGTTGTGAGATACGTTGGGGGGCGTGGAGCGTGTGAGGGGCTGATTTCGGCCAGAAGCGGGCACTCGGTTAGATGTCAGAATACGGCGGTGGATTCAACCGGTCGATGCAACAAGTTGGCTGAATCTTTCAGCAGGCGTTTCGTAGTTTAGGGTCTTCCTCGGGCGCTCGTTCAACCTTCTTGCCACCGCATTGAGCTGCGTCTGCGAGTAACCCGATATGTCCGATATTCCGCCCCATAGGCTCGACTAACAATCGTTGGCAAATGCTCGACCGCTTGGATTACGATGGCCCTGGCGAGGGAGCTAACCGGCTCACGTATTCAATCAAAGCTTTCAGTTGGGTTGCCCGCATCGAAACCACGTTCGACAATGTCGATGAAACCTTCATCGTTTGTGAGTTCAATTCGCACCAAAGGGTGCTCCCGCAAGAGGCCAGCAAGCATCTGTTGCAGCACCATGACGTCGTCAACCTGGTCAACCGAGATGCGTGGCTAGCCTAGCGTTCGTGAAATTTTGGATCGAGTTTGGGCCGCGAAGGTCAAAAGCGGGAACAACGGCCCGCACAAGTCCCACTGGGACGGCAATCGGACAGGCGGCGGCTCAAATTCGCCCCGACCGCTAAATGTGACGGCTAATGCCAGTACTTTGTTGCTGCCGATGCAAATTTGACCAGGGGGGTGCGGCAGAAACCAGTCCAAAATTTCTGCCGCACCTCCCTTTGCGGTTTAGGTGGTTAGTTTTGCATCAGCACTAACATGCAATGGACAACACCAGCAGGGAGAATCCATCTTTACCGGCGCGACCGATCAGGTCGATCCTGCACGGTGGACGTCGGGAGCCAGCGCCGCGCCAAACGTTCGAGCCACTGCCTTATGCCCTCTTCTCGCGGGAATTGGAGCGCCTGATGGCCGGTGCGGACGCTTTGCAACAACCGCCAGGCGCTGGTTTGCTCTGACAGCTTTGCCGGATTACTCTGCAACGATCCGCTTGTCCGCGGCCAACTTGCTCCAACGCGCGATCTCGGAACTCAAATAAACCTGCGCCTGCTGGGGCGATCCACCAGCGATGTCGGTGCCGAGCGAGACAAGCTTCTCCCGGACGTCTGGCGCCTGCAGCGTCTTGTTCATCGCATCGGCGAGTGCATCGACGATAGGCTTCGGCAAGCCGGCCTGGCCCATAAGCATGTACCAAGCACCTATCTCGTAGTCTGGCACACCGGCCTCCATCACGGTTGGTACATCAGGAAGGCTCGCGGCGCGATGACGCGTGGTGACGGCCAGTGCACGCAATTTGCCCGATCTTATTTGCTGGAGTACCGCCGGCACGGTGTCGAAGTTGACATCGACCTGACCTGCGATTAAGTCGATGAGAGCTGCGCCACTGCCTTTGTAGGGAATGTGCGTCATGGTGGTCATCGTTGCTTGCTGGAACAACTCAGCCGCGAAGTGCTGCTGTGTGCCCGATCCTGAGGACGCGTAGTTCAGGCGGCCGGCCTTGGACTTGGCGAGCGCAATGAACTCCTGCAGCGTCTTCGCGGGCGAGCTGGTGGGGACGACCACCACCTGCGGAACGCTGCCAATCAGCGTGATAGCCGCGAAGTCGCGCGCGGCCGCATACGGCAGCTTGGGCGTGATGGCGGGCACCATCGCGTTCGAGCTGACGTGGCCCAGCAGGAGCGTATAGCCATCCGGCCGGGCCTTCGCGGCTACGGCCGCCGCGATTGCGCCGCTTGCGCCGGCACGGTTCTCGATGACCACCGGTTGCTTGAGTAGTTCGGACAACCTAGGGGCGATCTGCCGGGCAATCAGATCGGTGCCACCGCCTGGAGCAAAGCCCACGAGCAGTGTGATCGGCTTGGTGGGCCAGCTTTCTTGTGCAGACGCCAGCAAAGGCAGTGCCAGCGCAACCCAAACGCCCAGCTTCATGCCAACGGCGAGCACGCTTCGTCTTTTGTTCATGCTTTGTTTCCTATGTTGGGGTGTTCAGTGGAATTCGGTCAGGCTGCCGAAGCCGGGAAACTGGTCTGTGATGCCCATCTTGCGTAGGGCCGACCAGTAGATGACGGGGCCTGAGGCGAACACCGGTTTTTTCAACCATTTCTCCGCGTCGTTGGCTACACGGGCATAGGCCAAATTGGTGCCCAGTTGCAGGATCGCATCGGGCTTGGCCGCTTCGCAGCGCAACGTGGCTTCAGCCAATTGCTCGTATGTCTGGGAAGCCACATGGATAATGCTCTTGCACTTAAGCCCTTCGACATGCACTACCTCAAAGCCACGCGCCGTGAAATAGTTGACCGCATTTTTCTCAATGACCGGGTAGTACGGTGTGAGCAGTGCGATCTTCTTCGCGCCGCACAGCCTGAAAGCCTGCTCAGCCGATTGCGCGCCCATCGTCACTTGCAATCCTGAGAGTTTCTCGAGATGTTCCTGCAGCGCGAAGCTGCCTGCCTCGCCGCCCATATAGCTTTGTGAGGACATGCCGAGCACCAGGTGGTCAATCAGTGCCTCCTTGAGGCGGCGCACGGAGTCGTCCAGATTGACAGCGACATTGCGCATGATGACCGACCAATCCTCGTCCTGCGCGATCTTTTGGTTGGGCACGTAATACCGGTCGATCGCGTTAATCACGCCGCGGGGACGCATGTCCATCATTTCGTTCTCAACGTTGACGTTAGGGCCGGGCGTCATCACACCGATGACGCCGCGCGGGCCGAGTGCGTTGACGTAACGCTCACTGTCGTGCGTGGAGCCGGAAATCTCTTCGATACCCTTCTGGAATGCATTCATAAATTGCCTTTTGACTATGTAATTGAGGGAAATTGACCATCCATTCCTCAAGAATGAATGCGATAAATGTAAACACGCCTAGCCTAGCCGTCAATAACCGTGAATGCAAAACAATGGAAAAAACCTAGAAATTTATGAAAAAGTATAAAAAATAGTAAAAAATGAATTCATAATTCAGACATGGCCAAAGAATTCGTTCATACAGACCTTCTCAACAAGCTGCGCGAGGTGTTCGTTTCGGGCGAGTTTTCGTCCGGCACCAAGGTGCCGGAAGCCTTGCTTTGCGAGCGTTTCGGTGTTTCGCGTACCCCGCTGCGCGAGGCGCTCAAGGTGCTCGGCGCGGAAGGACATGTCGAGCTCCTGCCCAACCGGGGAGCGCGCGTGCGTGAGTTGTCCATTGAGGAGGTGGAGGGACTGTTCGCGGTGGCTGGAGCGCTCGAGGCCCTGGCGGGCGAGCAGGCCGCTGATCGTGTGAGCGCGGAGGAGCTTGCCGAGATCACTTTGCTGCACGAGCGTATGCGCTCCGCCTACGCGGCGCGCGACCTAAGCGTCTACTACGAGCTCAATCGCGGCGTCCACGAGGCGGTCGTTCAAGCTGCCCGTAACCCCGTCCTGCTTGCACAGTACGCAGTGATCAACGCGCGCATTCGCCGCATTCGCTTCAATTCGCCAATGACACAGGCCATCTGGTCACGTGCCATGGCCGAACATGAAGGCATGCTGAACGCGCTTGCACGGCGTGACGCCGGCTCGCTCTCTGGAATTTTGAAAACACATCTGAGACATAAGTGCGAGGCCATCTTGGCTGCTATGAAACCGCCGCTTGGTGATTCCGTGCCCGGCGAAACTTCCCGTTCACGCCGCAAGGAGCCGTCTGCTTAATCTCCTATTTCGCGCTTTGCCACCATTGGGCTTTGTGCAGATGCATGTAGACGACCGCCGAGGCTCGGCCGTGGATTTCCTGCAGGCTGCCGACGCCCACTGCGCGGCTTTGGGTATTTCGATCAAGCGGCTGATCACAGGTATTGGCTCAGCCTGTCGTTGAAAATTGTTCGTCAAATCCGGTCAGGCTCTGGGCATCAGGCACAGCTTCCTCATGCCTCCACCCTCTGAATCAACGGAAAAGCTGAACGCATTTTTCAGGCCTGCCCGCAAGAATGGGCCTATAGCCGCGTCTGGGCCAACTAAAGACGGTGTTGCATGATGGTTCTTCTTTGGCGTTGATGCGTCGTTGAAACGGCTCGCAATCCTTGTTGTCACTCGGGTTTCGGTATGGGGGCGGTCTTCGGCGG
The DNA here is from genome assembly GCF_033446725.1 of Polaromonas potterensis. Lineage (NCBI taxonomy): Bacteria > Pseudomonadati > Pseudomonadota > Betaproteobacteria > Burkholderiales > Comamonadaceae > Polaromonas > Polaromonas potterensis. The sequence continues at coordinate 295,445 of NZ_JAWQLX010000004.1, forward strand.
TTGCTTTGGTTCAGGGACGTGCCCTCTCTCACGGCGGGGTTCTACTAAAGCACTTCAGTTAAGAAGACAAGTTGCAACGGGCGCTTTAAAAGTGCATTGGAGCGTCCCGCGAACTCTTGGAAGTACGGCATCGAAAAGTGCGCATCCAGCGCAGCGCGGTCTTTGAATGACTCTCGCATATAGAAAGTGCCGGGAGAGTCTGACTGCTCAAAGAGGGTGTAGTCCAAACAACCGAGCTCTTGCCGGGTAAGTGGCACGAGGGCTTGCAAAGCGGAACGGAGTTCGTCTTTTTTATCTGTCTTCGCTTCAAGAATAGCCAGGCTGACCAGAGGTGCTGTTTTCATCTTTTTCCTTCGTTGCAATTGTCAGGTTCGGTGGATCTGCTGCACACCGGACCCTGGTGCGGATGCACCATGGTTCACTACGGGGGGCTGTGGCCGGGGTCTCCGGCTCCCAGTCTCAGACAAATTGGCTGCAGCAAGGCGTGCGCCTGCATTGCGCAGACGCTAGACGTCTGATCAGCCCCAGTTCTCCAGCACCACCTTTCCGCGCGCCTTGCCCGACTCGATCAGCGCATGAGCGCGCTTCAAGTTGGTGGCATTGATGGCGCCGAAGCGCTCGGCGAGCGTGGTGCGGATCAGACCGGCATCCACCAAGTCGGCCACTTCGTTGAGCAGGCGGTGCTGGCCGATCATGTCATCGGTGCCGAACAATGAACGCGTGAACATCAGTTCCCAGTGGATGGACACAGCCTTGCGCTTGAACGGGCTCACATCCAGCGCCTTCGGGTCGTCGATGAGGCCGAACTTGCCTTGCGGTGCAATGGCCTCGACGATCTCCGCAAGGTGGTCGTCGGTGTTGGTCAGGCTGACGATGTAGTCCACCGTGGGGAAGCCAATACGCTTCAGTTCGACGGCGATGGGCTGGCTATGGTCGATGACGTGGTGCGCACCGAGTTCCCTCACCCAAGCCTGTGTTTCGGGGCGTGAAGCGGAGCCGATAACGGTGAGGCTCGTCAGCCGCGCGGCCAGCTGGGTCATGATGGAACCCACGCCGCCGGAGGCGCCGATGATGAGCAGCGTCTTGCGGCTCGGCTGCTTGCCTGGCGCGATGCCGAGCCGGTCGAACAGCATCTCCCACGCGGTGATAGCGGTCAGCGGCAAGGCCGCGGCCTGCGCGAAGTCGAGCGACTTCGGCGCGTGGCCGACGATGCGCTCATCGACCAAGTGCAGCTCGCTGTTGGTGCCTGGGCGCGCGATGGAGCCGGCGTACCAGACGCGGTCGCCCGGCTTGAACAGCGTGACTTCGGGTCCCACGGCCTTGATGATGCCGCTGGCGTCCCAACCCAGCACCTTGTAGGCTTGGCCTTCGGCGGGCGCACCGCTGGTGCGCACCTTGGTGTCCACCGGGTTGACCGACACGGCCTTGACCTCCACCAGCAGGTCGCGCCCGGTGGCCACCGGATCGGCCAGGGTGATGTCAATCAGCGAGTCGGGCTGGCTGATGGCTTGAGGGGTTTTGTATCCAATGGCTTTCATAGTCTATCTTTCAAAAATAATGGGAGGAAATCAAGAGGCGGCCGTGTGGGCCGCATAGTCGGTGTAACCACGCGCATCACCGCCGAACAGCGACTGGGCATCGAAAGTGTCCAGCGGCAACTTCGCCGCATAGCGCGCCGGCAGGTCGGGGTTGGCGATGAAAGGCCGGCCGAAAGCGACCAGGTCGGCCGAGCCTTCTCTCAGAATTCGCTCGGCGCGCTCGGCGTCGTATTTGCCGGCCACCATTACACGGCCCTGGTAGGTATCGCGCAGCGCACGGCGAAACGCCTCGGGGATCTGCGGGGCGTCGTCCCAGTCGGCTTCGGACAGGTGAATATATGCTAGGCCGACGTCGTCCAGCTTCTTCGCCAAATGCAGGATGGTGGGGATGATTTCCGGGCAGTTCATATTGCGCTGTGTGATGAAGGGCGCCAGGCGGATGCCGGTGCGCTCGGCGCCGGCCTCGCTCGCCACTGCGGCGGCCACCTCCTCAACGAAGCGCGTGCGATTGGCCATGCTGCCGCCGTAGGCGTCCTCACGGTGGTTGGAGGTGGTACGCAGGAACTGGTCGAGCAGGTAGCCGTTGGCGCCATGGATCTCCACGCCATCGAAGCCGGCGCGCATCGCGTTGGCCGCGCCGCGGCGAAAATCGCTGATCACCGTCTGAATGTCTTCGGGCGTCATGGCGCGAGGCACTGGGCAGTCAACCATGCGCCCCACGCCATCGTCACCCACCACCCACACCTGCGCGTCGGGCGACAGGGCCGAGGGCGCGATCGGCAGGCCGTCGGCATGGAAGCTGGCGTGCGACATGCGGCCCACGTGCCACAGCTGCAGCACGATGCGCCCGCCGGCCGCGTGAACCGCATCCGTCACGCGTCGCCAACCATCGACCTGGGCATCACTGTAGATCCCGGGCGTGAAGCTATAGCCCTGGCCCTGGCGCGAAACTTGGGTGGCCTCGGAGATGGTCAGACCGGCGCTGGCACGCTGGGCGTAGTAAGTGGCCATCAGTTCGTTGGGCACGTCGCCCGGCTGGCTGGTACGGCTGCGGGTCATCGGCGCCATCACCATGCGGTTAGGTAAGTGGAGCGGGCCAAGCTGAAGGGGAAGAAACAGGGGCGAAGAAGACATAAGGTACTTTCGTGAGTCTGATGGATTGGATGGGTCTGTCGGAGATTTTCAAAAATCGCCCGCACCGGGCGCGGCTCTGGTCGCGCTGTAGGCGTGGTCTTGAGACGTGGCGGTGTCATCGGGCACGTCGAGTTCGACCACGAACTCCCCGGGCAGGAGTACGAAAATCTGTGCGATGTTGTCCCGGGGAACCCGCGCCACCTTGAACGGCAGCGCGCTGCGGCGCAGCTGATCGATCAGCTGCGAGGCCGGCTGTTCGCTGCTGAAGGCGATATGGCCAAAACGCACCTCGCCAGTCTCGGACGACAACTTCGCATCGTCCACCGCATGTACGGCGGCTTGATCACCCGCATAGAGCCACAGGCCGGGAAAGGGAAACGGAGGGCGAAATCCGGGCTGAAAGCCCATCACACCCTCGAACAACCTGCGCAAAGCGTGGCTTGCGCCCATAGACACATTGACATGGTCGAAGCGCCAAGCGGGGGCCACGCCTGCCGGGGTGGCATTGCCTACCGAGGCGGCGTGGTCATTTAGGGAAGTGGTGGCGTTCATGATCCGTATTGGCGTTGAGTAGGTGAATGATCGCCTGTTTGCATTGATTGAAAAATAGCCGATGAATTGAATGTGGCTTCAAAATTATTTTGAAAATCACAATCAGGTACGGTCGCCGCCGACGCCTGCTGGGCGCACCGCAGTCTCCTTCCAAGCCCAGACGTTGACGATGGAAAAGCCCACGATCACGAGCGAGACAATCATCGCCAGGATGCCGCCGAACAGTGCAAGGCGCAGGTTCGCATCCGCAGCGCGCCCGCCGATGGCATTGCCCGCCACCAGACCGGCGCCTACCGCAACCAGCAAGCCGGTGACGGCCTGGGGAGGCAGGCCCACGGCATACTGGGCCACTGGAGAGATGTAGCCATAGCAAGTCATGAAGCCGGTCCAGCCGAACACCGTGATGACCAGGCTCAATCACAGCTGCCGAATGCAAAAAGCGCCCAGTTGCCCGGCCACCGAAGTGGCCTGCTCGGCGGCGATGTGCGGCACCAGCACGGCAATGGCGGCCATCGCGCCGACGCCCAGCAGCGCCACGGCCGAGAAGGTGACAGGTCAGCCATAGGCGTTGCCGATCCATGCGCCGGCGGGCACACCCAGCACGTTGACCAGCGTCAGACCCGCAAACATCTGATCGACAGCGCGGCCCGCCATCCCCTTGGACACCATGCGCGTGGCTACCGCCGCACCAATACCGTAGAACACACCTTGCGCCAATCCGGTGAAGATGCGGCTGATCAGCAGCACGGTGTAGTCCTGGGTGGTTGCCGACAGGATGTTGCCGATGGTGAGCAGCAACATCAGGCCGATCAATACCTTCTTACGCTCGAAGCGCGACAAGCAAATGCTCAAGATCGGACCGCCGATTACGATGACCATCGCGTAGGCGGTGATCAGGTTGCCCGCAGCGCCGTCACTGATACCCAGTGACTTGGCGACCTGCAGCAAGATACCGGCGATCATGAATTCGGCTGTGCCGATGGCAAACACCGAAACGGTCAGAACCCATGCGGCCAGAGGAATGCGGGAGGAAGGGCTAGGGGGAGAAAGCTTGGCGCAGATACTGTTCGTGGAATACGTCATCGTCCCACATCTGTTTCATTTGAAAAAGAGGCTGTCTTTTGAAGGCATATTCAAATTCAATTAGAAAGTTAGGCGCTTGTCGGTAAGATTCATCGATGAAAGCTCTACAGGATCTGGATATCTTCGTGCGCACCGTGGACAGCGGCAGCCTGTCGGCCACCGCGCGGGCGCTGGACATGACGCCAGCGGCCGCCAGCGCTGCGCTCAAGCGGCTGGAGGCCGAGCTGGGTGTGCAACTGCTTGTGCGTTCCACACGCAGCCTGCGCCTGACCCCGCATGGCGAACTGTTTCTCGAGCAGTGCCGTCCGGCACTTGAAGCGCTCCAGCAGGCGAGCCAGCAACTGGCCGCTGGAGAGCAGGCCTTGCGTGGGGTGCTGAAACTTTCCGCACCTTCAGACTTCGGGCGCAATTTGCTGCTGCCCTGGCTCAACGAGTTCCAGGACCTGCATCCCCACGTCGATATTCGGCTGCAGTTGTCGGATCGCTTGGCCAATGTCTACAGCGACCCGGTGGATGCTGCGTTTCGCTATGGTAAACCGCCGGACTCCAGTCTCGTGGCCTTGCCCTTGGCGCCGTCGCACCGCCGGGTCTTGTGCGCCTCGCCCGCCTATCTTGAAAAGCATGGTGCGCCGGCTACACCGCATGAGTTGACGGGGCATGATTGCCTGTGTTTCATGTTCGGTGACGATGTGCACGATCAATGGAGCTTCTCACGCGAAGGCGCGCTGGAAATCACTGTGCGTGTCAAAAGCGTCAACGTCTCCAACGACGGCGATGCGGTCCGGCGCTGGGCACTCTTGGGCAAAGGCATTGCCTACAAAGCTCGCTTCGACGTGGCCAACGACTTGGCACAAGGCCGGCTTCACATCTTGTGCACCGACTGGATCGCTGAAGCCGCACCGCTATTCCTCGTCGTGCCAAGCCGGCGCCAATTGACGCCGTTGGTGCGATGCCTGCGCGACTTCATAGCGCAGCGCACGGCGGAATTTGAACGGCAAGTTGGGCAGCCGCCTGCTTGAACTCTCGGGGGCGCAGTATGCCTCCCGCTTTGCCGACAACGCGTTTCCTCGTCTCAGGGTGCAGATCATCGATCCAGGCGGCGAGCGTCGCGCGCCTTGGATATCCCAGTGTCCTTAGGGTTACCCGACAAGGAGTTGTTTGCCGTCTTCGGAATGCCTCAGTACAAGTTGCGAGGACTCCTCGCATTTGCGGTCCCTCAGAAAGTTGTCTTTGGCATCATCATTGGAAAGCCGCTTTCCGGCGGGGACGTAAAGCTGATGCCAGTTAGTGCCGAGCAACTGCGTGATGAGTATCTGTTACCGCACCCGTCATGATCTGCCGCCCGCTGGGGTCTAGCCCTTCCTTCGAGCGGACGGGCCTTCGGCCCTCCGCTCAAGTCACACGTTGAACGACTGCGTTCCACAGTCCTCTACTACCGCTTCGGGCCCGTTGCCGTACTGCAGCCGAATTCATCCAATGTCTTCAACGCAGCGGCGGATTCAACCGGCCAATATCGGGCATTCAGAAGACACATGTGGTTCACAGAAATCAGGAGCCCCTAGTTGATGAAAAAACCATGCAGACCGGACTACCGCAATGCAAGGACATTGGAGTGGATTTGAGTTTCCCGGTGCCGATATCAATATGAAAAGTAGCGATGCTGTCGCTGTCTTCGTTCAAGACATACATGACGCTATTGCCTGGACTAATCGCAAAAAAACGGGGGGTTTGGCCCATGGACTGCGTTGCCTCTGAAAAGGTCAGAAACCCCGTTTCCAAATCGATGTGGAACACTGCAATGCTGTCATAGCCACGGTTGGATGCGTAAAGTGTTCGACCATCTTGCGCCACTGAAATCTCAGATGCGCGGCTGTTGCCCGTGAAGGCGTCCGGCAGGCAGGACAATACTTGCAAAGGCGTGAGAGCGCCGGTTTCTGCATCAAGCCCGCAAGCCATTACGGTTGAATCAAGCTCAGTGACGACGTAGGCAAAAGGCCTCGTCGGATGAAACGCGACATGGCGCGGCCCAGCTCCCTCCCGTGTGTCCATCCAGGGAGTCGAGGCGGGCGTGAGTCGCCCGTCTTCGAAACGGAAAACGAACACGCGGTCGAAGCCTTTGTCAGGTACCACAACAAACCGGCCCGTTGGTTCGAAGGGGTTGAAGTGCGGCTTCGCATGCGCTTGTTCTTTGCGATGCGGTCCAGGAGTTCCCACCAGGCCTACTCGCTGCTCAACCGCGCCCAAACCTCCGTCATCGTTGACAGGCATCACGGCCAACGTGCCGCCGTTTTCGCCGAGGTGGTCTGAGATGACAAGAAATTTTTCGGTTGGGTCCAACGCAAGGTGCACGGGGTTCAAACCGCCACACTCTTGTCGCTGCAAGAATTGCAGCGTACCGTCCTTCGGGGACACTGAGAATACGCTGACCTCGTGCCCGTCACCATGTACCGCATAGAGTCGGTCGTTGCATTTGTTCAGGCACAGGAAAGACGGATTCACCAGGTCAGACACCAGTTGGACAAGTTCCAGACGGTCGTCTTGCGGGTCGACCCGGTACACGCTGATGCCTTCGCCGCGCGCATTGCGCTCTCGTGTGGTGCGAGAGCCGACGTACGCATACACAACCGTCTCTTGCGCGGCTCCAATGTGCCTCATGTCTGTGCTGGCGCGACGGACGCACCTCGAATGGCATGGCGCGCCAGCGCCTCGGCCACGAAGCCGCTGGCTTTCATGTCTTCGACATACCGGCGCAGAACCGCCACCGCCTCCTCTCCGCGCCCCTTGGGAATGCCCATCGCCTGCTGAATGACCATAAAGCGGCCGGGCAGCAGACGCAAGCCCGGTACACGCTGCGCATCGGCCTCGAGCTGCTGTTTCACCCCTGCGGCGACTTCGGCCCCCATCTCGATGAAGGTATCGACGACTTTCGGTGAGGTGGGCGAACGCAAGATTTCCGCCTGTTTCAGTTCGCGCGTGAGAAACAAGTCATAGGCGCTGCCTTTTCCCACCACGACGCGATGGCCAGTTTGGTCGACTTCGGCGTTCTCCCGGAGAGGCGAGGCATCCTTAACGAGATATGCACCCTCGATAAGCACGTAAGGCGCCGTGAATGCGATGCCCGCGCCGCGCGCTGGGTCAACGGCAAAGAAGCCAAAATCGGCCTGTTGCTGGGTCACCGCCTCGACAGATTTCCCAGCGGCGTCAAACACCACCAACTCCACATCAACACCCAGCAGACTCGCGAAGCCGCGCGCCAAATCAATTGAGACGCCGAACGGCTTACCGTCCTTGTCCAGATTCGCCAGGATAGGGTTGCCGACGTTGATGGACGCGCGCAGCTTGCCAGTTGGCGCAAAGGACTTGATGAGTTGAGCGGAAGTGGACATTGGTTGTGGGTTGCCGACAGCGGCTACTTTGTTGACGTGAGGGGTGGCGGGATAACAGGAGCCGCTTGAAGGATGTCGCTGATGCGCTGCAGATTTCGCAGAGTGCTGCTCAGATGGTCGCGCATGGCGATGGAGGCCTCTTCGTTGCGTTCGCGTTCCAGGAGGTCCAACACTGCCAGGTGTTGATGGCAATGCTCAACGTAACGCGTACGGTCACGCATCGAACGGTACGACAGCAAGCGACGAACACGATTCACGCGGCGAATGGTGTCAATGAAAAATGCGTTGCCAGAAGCTTCAACCAGTGACTCATGGAAATTAACACCGCGGTCGTGCAATTCGTCGGCCGTGGCCACTTCGATGCCTCCTTGGAGTAAGTGCATCTCGGCCGAACGGCAGCGTATCAGCACGTGCTTGTCCAGTCGGTAACCAGGTTCGAGAAGCGCCGCGGGCTCCAGCGCGAGTCGAAGGCGGTACGACTTCAGCAGGCTGTCGGGCGTGGTCAGCATGGAGGAGAACGCCCAACCGTACCCCGGCTTGCGCTCTGCCCAACCTTCCTGCGCAATACGGGTCAGCACCGCACTCAACTGGGCGGGCGTGAGCTGATAGCGCGATTTGAGCGACGCTTCCGAGAACGTGTCGGGCAATCGGCCCAACAGACGGTCCTCCGCAATCTTGAAATACGCGGTGCTCGCGGCGTCGGACGCGTTCACCCCAACTTCCTGCAGCAACTCCGCCGGCAGTTCAGATGTTGCCTTCGCGAGGAAGTAGCCCCGATTTTGTTCACGCAGTAAAACACCCTTGTCTTCCAGCAGTTGGAGAGCCTCGTTCACTGGTGAACGCGAAACGCGGAGCCGGTCTGCCAGCGCCTGGGCCCGCATGTGGGTGCCAACAGGCCAGTCCTCAGTCTGAATCAAAGTGACAATTTGAGCGGAAATGGAGGCGGGAGCTTTCATGAATGGGATTTTCCCACCTTCGCTCTTTGCGTCGCGATGACCAACTTGCACTTCCATGCTTTGCATCAATGTTCAGGAAACCTGCAGCCGCTCCGCCGAAGCATGGTCAGCGATGGTTTTTCCCAAAATCAGCGGAATGACGCCGCCGCTGTGCAAAAGCGCCACCTCCAGCTGAGTCTCGACGGCCGCAGTCGCCGTCACGTTTTCCACGGAGCCGTCGATACGCACGATTTGCACTGGAATGCTGCAACGTGGCGCCAAGCTGTCAGCGAGGGCCATGACTTCGACACGGTCGCCGGGTTGCAGATTCAACGTTTGGGGCCCCACGCCTTTGGGAAAGCGCAGCGGAAGTATCCCCATCCCAATGAGATTGGAGCGGTGGATGCGCTCGAAGCTCATCGCCAGCACGGCGCGAATTCCGAGCAGCCGCTGGCCCTTGGCAGCCCAGTCGCGAGATGAGCCCGTGCCGTAGCGTTCGCCGGCAACCATCACGACCGATTGACCGGCGTCACGATAGCGCTGCGCCACGTCCCAAATGGGTTGCACGTCTCCACTTGGCACGTGCAGGGTGTGCGCGACGGGCACGTCGGGTACCAGCAGGTTCTTTAGCGTTTTGCTGTGGAACGCAGCCCGCATCATGACTTCCCAATTCCCGCGCCGAGATGCGAAAACATTCAGGTCGTTCCTGTCGTCGCCGCGTTCGACTAGAAAGTCGGCAACCAGGCTGTCTGAGGGGATTGCGCTGGCGGGCGAGATGTGGTCAGTCGTGATGTCGTCGCCTACCACCATCAGCGGATAGGCCGCGTAGCTTCCAAGCAGACTGCCTTCGTCCACAGACGCGAAAGGCGGCCTGCGCAAGGCCGTGGACTTGGGGTCCCAGGGAAAAAGCGCCGTTTCCGGGGCCTTGAGCGCGAACCACAGCGGATTCTGGCTCGCGATAACGAAGTCCTTTTTGTAGTCGGCCGGGTCCGCGCCCAGAGCCAGATGCGCGACGATTTCCTCGCGTGCCGGCCACAGGTCTCGCAGGAAAACGCCGCGCCCGTCCGCTGTGACCTGAACGGGTTCATCCCGCAGATTGCGAGATGCGTCCCCTGCCAGGCCGAAAGCGATGACCAGCGGCGGCGACATGATGAAACTGAGTTCGATGTCGGGGTGGACGCGACCCGGAAAGTTGCGGTTGCCTGACAAGATGGCCACCGCCTTGGTTTGACCTGCCTCCTGCGCCTCGCGGATGGACTCCGTCAACGGGCCGGAGTTGCCGATGCACGTCGTGCAGCCGTATCCGACGATGCCGAAACCGACGGCCTCTAGGTCTTCCATCAGGCCCGCACGTTCGAGGTAAGAGGCTGCGGCTGGTGAGCCGGGTCCGAGCGAGGTCTTTACCCAGTAGGGTACTTTCAGCCCCAGGGCGCGAGCTTTGCGCGCCACCAGCCCAGCCGCGATGAGCAACGCCGGGTCACTTGTGTTGGTGCAGCTGGTGATGGCGGCCAGGGCGACCGCATGTTTGGGTAGCGGACCGGTCTCTGTGGCCGTGAAGTCGACTGCGGACAGTGCCTTTGTGCTGTCACCGAAATCCATCAAGTCCTGCGGCCGACGTGGGCCGGCGATGCTCATACCGATGGTGGCCAGGTCGATGTCAATGACGCGTGTATACCTAGGCTCGGCTCCGGGGTCGAACCAGAAGCCGGTTTCTTTGCAATACATCTCGACGAAGGCGATGTGTGCCTCGCTGCGGCCGGTGGCGCGCAGGTAGTCCAGCGTGTGCTGGTCGACAGGAAAGAAACCCGTCGTCGCACCATACTCGGGTGCCATGTTGCTCACCACCGCGCGCTCGCCAGCTGTGAGGGTGGACACGCCCGGCCCGAAATACTCCACGAACTCGCCCGACACGCCAATGGCGCGCAAGCGCTGGGTCACGGTCAGCGCCAGGTCGGTCGCCAGAACGCCGGACTGCAGGGCTCCGTTGAGGCGTACGCCGACCACGTCCGGCACGCGCAGCATGGTGGGCATGCCAAACATCACAGTCTGGGCCTCCAGGCCGCCCACACCCCAGCCCAGTACCCCAATGCCATTGACCATCGGGGTATGGCTGTCGGTGCCAATCATCTGGTCCGGAACAGCCCAGGTCGCGCCATTGCGCTGCGCTGTCGTCACCACCGTGGCCAATTGTTCCAGGTTGATGGTGTGCATGATGCCGGTCCCCGGCGGGTGCACGCGCACCTTGTCGAGAGACTTCGAAGCCCAACGCAGAAACCGGTAGCGCTCGGCATTGCGGCGAATCTCAATCTGCAGATTCGCCGTGGCTGCATCCTTCTGCGCAAAGACCTCGACCGCCAGCGAGTGGTCGACGGATACATCGACAGGTAGCCCGGGATTCAAAACCATCGGGTCCACACCGGCTTCGGCCAGCGCATTGCGCATCGCCGCGATGTCCACCAATGCTGGAGTACTGGTCGTGTCGTGCATCAACACGCGGCCGGGCTGAAAAGCAATCTCCGCCTCGCTGGTACCCGTGTCCAGCCACGCGAACAGGGCATCCACCGCTACGGTGCGCTCGGTCCCGTCGGTGTTGCGCAGCACGTTCTCAAGCAGATGCCGCAAGACCACGGGCAATTTGAGTAGCCGAGGGCCAAAAACGCCCAGCAAATCCGTGGCTTGAAATTCGTCGCCACCCAGACAGAACGTGCGGGCGAAGACCTTATTGGTGTTTTCCATAGGTGTATTTTGCATATTGAATTAATAAAATGCAATTTAGCGCAAACCCTGATACCGGTTTGAAGCGCATTTGCTTGTCACCCCTGGAGTTTTTATGACTGTGTTCCCTAGAGCCATGCTGCTTTCGGCGGCTGTGCTGGCTTTTCCTTCGCTCCCAGCGCTCGCGCAGGACTACCCGTCCAAGACCGTTACGGTGGTCGTGCCCTTCTCGGCCGGAGGCGGCGTGGATGCGATTGCCCGCCTGCTCGCTGACAAACTGCGCACTTCGTTGGGCCAGTCCGTGGTCATCGACAACAAGCCTGGTGCCAGCGGCATGTTGGGCGCCAACGCAGTGGCCAAAGCCAAGGGCGACGGCTATACCTTGCTGCTCGGCAGCGCCGGCGAAACCGCCATCAATCCGCTGGTTTACAAGGGGCGGATGCAATACGTGCCCGAAAAGGACTTGGCGCCCATCACGCTCGTGACGCGCGTGCCCAATGTGCTGGTCGCTTCGCCCAACCTACCCGTCAAGAACATTGAGGAACTGATTGCCTACGCGAAAAAGAACCCGGGCAAAGTGAGCTACGCCACCAGCGGCGTGGGCAACCCGCAGCACCTCAATGGTGAACTGCTGCAATCGCTGGCTGGCATCAAGATGAACCATGTGCCGTACAAGGGTTCGTCGGCCCAGATGGTTGATGTGGCTTCGGGCAATGTGGACATCACCTTTGTCAGCATGGCCGGCGCCACCCCTTTCATCAAAGGCAATCGCGTGAAGCTTCTCGCCGTGACGTCGGCAAAAAGGGCGAGCTTTGCACCCGACGTACCGACCATCTCGGAATACGCACCTGTGTCGACTTATAGCTTGGACAACTGGTTCGGCTTGTTCGTACCAGCATCAACTCCGCCCGCAGTGCAGGCGAAGCTCAATGCAGCAGTCACCGAGGCATTGCGCGACCCGGAACTCATCAAGCGACTCCAGGACCAGGGTGGCGAATCCGCCCCTATGACGCAGGCTCAGTTCAAGGCGTTCATCGCTGTCGAGACAGCCAAGTACTCAAAGATTGTCACTTCGGCACACATCGTCGCCGAGTGACGACCGGAGCCATCGAACCAAAGCCACTCTCAGAGATGGCACGGTCCACTTTCATGCACTTTTTCAACTGAGGAGACAACAATGTTCAAACCAGCATCTCATCTCGCCGCGCCTTTCCTGGCATTGGCGGCCATCATCTGCGGCAGCGCGGCAGCTCAAGACCCCGCCGCCAGTTATCCCTCCAAAGCGGTCACCATCATTGTTCCCTTTGCGGCTGGCGGCAACACCGACGTCAAGACCCGATTGGTCGCAAAACGGCTTGGCGAAATCCTGAAGCAGCCCGTCATTGTCGACAACCGGCCCGGCGCTTCTGGGAACATCGGCATCGAAATCCTGACCAGGGCAGCTCCGGACGGTTACACCATTGCCATGGGCAGTTTTGGACCGTTGGCAGTGAATCCCTGGATTTACCCCAAGATTAACTTCGACCCAAAGACACTCGTGCCCATCATCCTGCTGGAAAAAAGCCCCTTGGTGCTGATGGTGCCCAGCGAAAGGCCGTTCAAAACGGTCGCTGACGTCGTCGCTGCTGCGAAGGCGAAACCAGGCGCATTGAACATTGCAAACGCAGGCCCAGGCGGCGCGCATCATCTCTCAGCTGAGCTGTTTGAAAGCGCCGCAGGCATCGACATGGTGGGGGTGCCGTTCAAAGGAGGTGGCCCTGCTGCGACGGCGCTACTGGCTGGCCAGGTCGACATGATGTTCGAGCAGACCGGCGCAGCATTGCCTTCCATCCAGGCGGGAAAGATACGACCCATTGCTGTGACATCTGCAAAGCGGTTGTCGTCCATGCCAGACGTGCCAACCTTTACCGAGGCGGGCTATCCGCAGGTGACGGTATCAAATTGGATGGGCTACGTGGCACTCAAGGGGACGCCGTCAGCCATCGTGGTTAAGCTGCAGGCGGCTTTCGCCAAGGCAATGGAACACCCTGACGTGAAGGACCGCATTCTGGCGCAAAGCAACGAATTCGGCGGTGGCAGCAGCCATGATTTCGCTACCTTTATCGAAAGCGAAAGTGTGAAATGGTCCAAGCTGGTGAAGGACCGTGGCATCAAGATTGACTGAAGTCGCGCACCAGGGTCGAAGAGGCAACGCCTCAGGTCTCTTTGGCCATCACGGGGTGCAGATTTCCCCACTAGGGCGAGCCTCAAATCAAGATGCACCTCGAACCCTGTGGATGTCCGCTTGAAGGGAGGGCCAACTTCAGCTTAGGGCCCATAGCTGCCACCATCCTTTCCGAAGTCTTCGCGTGTATGGTTGCGTATGGGTATCAAAGTTCGTCTTCCGACGCTCAGCTGAGAGTTCATAGACTTGAGTAGTGGCGATAGGCGCACACAGCGCACCCCGATAAACTCATCTGCCCAATAGCCGTACCGTAACGGCCACCCCAGACTTCCCCGGAGCCCCGCACATGACTGATTCATCCGACTACACCCCACCCGCCATCTGGCGCTGGAACAAGGAAAACGGCGGCAAGTTTGCCAGCATTAACCGGCCGTTGGCAGGTGCCACGCATGAGAAGGATTTGCCGGTGGGTCGCCATCCGCTGCAGCTTTATTCCCTCGCCACGCCCAACGGCGTCAAGGTGACGGTGATGCTGGAAGAGCTGCTGGCGCTGGGCCATGCCGGTGCGGAGTACGACGCTTGGCTGATTCCCATCGGCGAAGGCGCGCAGTTCAGCAGTGGTTTTGTGGCGGTCAACCCCAATTCCAAGATACCGGCCTTGCTGGATTGCAGCGGGGCGACGCCGGTGCGGGTGTTTGAGTCCGGCGCGATCCTGCTGCATCTGGCCGAGAAGTTTGGCGCTTTTTTGCCGACTGGCGCCGCCGAGCGGGCCGAGTGCCTGTCGTGGCTGTTCTGGCAGATGGGCGGCGGGCCTTTTCTGGGCGGTGGTTTCGGTCACTTCTATGCCTACGCGCCGACCAAGATCGAATACGCCATCGACCGTTATGCGATGGAGGTCAAGCGCCAGCTCGATGTGTTGAACCAGCGCCTGGCTGAGAACGAGTACCTGGCGGGCAGCGAATACACGGTGGCCGACATGGCGGTATGGCCGTGGTACGGCGCACTGGTCAAGGGCCAACTCTACGGAGCGGGCGAGTTTTTGCAGGTGCACGAATACACGCATGTCATGCGCTGGGCCGAGCAGATCGCCCAGCGCCCGGCCGTGCAGCGCGGCCGCAAGGTCAACCGCACCTGGGGCGAGCCTGCCAGCCAGTTGCATGAGCGCCATGACGCCAGCGACTTCGACACCAAGACGCAGGACAAGCTGGCGCCGGCCGCGTCCTGACGGTTCAGCGCGAATGACCGAAAATCGCGCCGTATGACAGGCATCAAAACCTATGGCATGTCCGAGCGGGCCGACCACCTGGACTTTGACATCCGTTCGCAACTGGTGCGACCGCCGCTGGTGCGCCCGCACCGGCACGAGTATTTCCAGATGCAGATCAGCCTGCAGGGCGACACTGAACAGAATGTGGCTGGCACGGTGCGGCCTTTCAAGCGCGGCTACCTGAGTTTTATCCTGCCCTACCGCGTGCATGTGATTCCGCACCCCGAAGGCTCGCGTTACGTCATCATCAACATGTCGCAGCAGTTTCTGCGCCCCGGGCTGGACGTGGACCCGCTGGACCTGGAAGACGTGCCGCTGAGCCGGGCGCCCGAGCTGGCGCCTTTTTTGTTCCAGGAATACGCTGACTTTTATTTCGACGAAGACGAGTTTCCCGAGGTCGAAGCGTTGCTGGAAAAACTCGCGCTTGAAAATGCCCAACGCCGCTTCGGCTCGGTCGAGATGATTCGCGGCCTGATGCTGCAGCTGATCGCGCTGACCTGCCGCAAGTTCGAGGCCGACCTGTTGCGTCTGTCCGCCAGCCAGGCGCAGCAGGGCAGCCGGCGTGCCAGTCTGCAGCGGGCGGTGCGATACATCCGCGATCATCTGGCGAGCGAGATCACGCTGGCCGATGCGGCCGCCGCGGCGTTTTTGTCGCCCAACTACCTGGCGCACTTGCTGAAAAAAGAAATCGGCAAAACTTTCACCGAGCTGGTGACCGAGCGGCGCCTGGAGTTTGCGCAGGAGCTGCTGGCGCACAGCAGCCAGCGTATTGCCGGTGTGGCCCATGCCTCGGGTTTTGCCGACGAGGCTTATTTCGCACGCCGCTTCCGCCAGCGTTTCGGCCAGACACCCAAGGCTTTCCGCGACAGCGTGCGCGCAAAAATTTCCGGCGCCTGAACTTCCGTCGCGCAAGTCGTCTGCTGCGCTGCAACATCGCTGCATTGAATCGTCCGGTAAATCCGTAATTGCGTCTGCCTGCCGCGCGCCTGGGCGGCTTAAGCTGCAGCTTGCGACAGAACTTGGACACCCTCAGGAGACAAACATGACCGATATGAACAAACGCGGAATTCTGCAAACCGGCGCCTTGATGACGGCCGGTGCCATGGTGGGCTGCGCCACGCCCGGCACGGCGGCCAATGCGCCTGCCACACCGTTTGCCGTGGCCGACACCTATGTGCCCATCGCCGGCAGCAGCGAGATGTTTCCGGTCCGGCGGATTTACTGCATAGGCCGCAACTACGCCGCCCATGCCATCGAGATGGGCTCGGACCCGACACGCGAGCCACCTTTCTTTTTCCAGAAACCGACCGACGCCATTCAGGTCGTGCCGCCAGGCAAGATCGCCGACCATGCTTATCCTTCCCTGACCAAAAACTACCACTACGAGGTGGAGTTGGTGGCGGCCTTGTCCAAGGGCGGGCGCAACATCCCCATGGACAAGGCGCTGGACCTGGTCTACGGCTACGCCTTGGGCCTGGACATGACACGCCGCGATTTGCAGCGCGGCATGGGTGACCAGAAAAAACCCTGGGAGATCGGCAAAAGTTTTGACCGCTCGGCGCCCATTGGCCCCATCCACAAGGTGGCGCAGACTGGCCACTACACCAAAGGCACGATCTGGCTCAAGGTCAACGGCCAGGTCAAGCAGCAGGCCACCTTGAACCACATGATCTGGTCGGTGGCCGAACAAATCTCCAAACTGTCCGAAGCCTTTGAGCTCTTCCCCGGCGACATTATTTATTCCGGCACGCCGGAAAACGTCGGGCCCGTCGTCAAGGGCGACGTGATCGAATGCCACATCGACGGCCTGCCTGAACTCAGCGTCAAGATCGTTTGAGTGCAGGGCGGGGGCCACCTGGGTAGTCCCCGCACTGGCAAGAATGTCGGCGCCGACATAGACTCGGGCGGTTTGTTTCAACCACTCAACAAGAAAGCCGCCATGCTCAACAACGATCAGAAAACCGAGTTCGACTCCCTGCTCCCCGGCCACAGCACGGAAAACGGCGCCAGCCGCCGCACGGCGCTGAAGGCCGCGCTGGGTGTCGGGTATGCGGCCACGGCCCTGCCCATCATGGCGCAAACCGCCATCAAGACCTCGTCCGAGGGCCTGAAAACCGGCGAGACCACGTTTGAGGTCAATGGCTTCAAGGTGCCTGTGTTTTACGCCGCACCAGCCGGCAAAACCAATCTGCCGGTGGTCCTGGTGATCCAGGAAATTTTTGGCGTGCACGAATACATTGCCGACACCGCCCGCCGCTTCGCCCAAGCCGGCTACCTGGCGATTGCGCCCGAGCTGTTTGCGCGCCAGGGCGACCCGACCCAATACGGCGAGATGGCCAAACTGATGGCCGAGGTGGTCTCCAAGGTGCCCGATGCCCAGGTCATGGCCGATCTCGACGGTGCCGTGAAATGGGCCGGCGCCAATGGTGGCAACACCGCCAAGGTGGCCATCACCGGCTTTTGCTGGGGTGGCCGCGTCAGCTGGCTGTATGCCGCACACAGCCCCAACGTCAAGGCCGCCGTGGCTTGGTACGGCCGCCTGGTCGGCGCCAACACCGCCCTTACGCCGAAAAACCCGATCGACCTGACCCCCATCCTGAACGGTCCGGTGCTCGGCCTGTACGGCGGGCAGGACAGCGGCATCCCGCTTGACACGGTTGATAAGATGAAAACCGCTCTGGCTGCTGGCAGCCCGGCGGCGAAGGCCTCGCAGTTTGTGGTGTACCCTGATGCCCCGCACGCTTTCCATGCCGACTACCGCCCTAGCTTTCGCAAGGAGCCGGCAGAAGACGGCTGGAAACGCGCTCTGGCGTGGTTCAAGGCCAACGGCGTCGCTTAAACTCAAGGCATGCCCCAGCCAAGCCGCCCCACAGCAATGTGTGGCGGCTTTTTAGCGTGGTTTTTATTTTGGCAACTTTATTCAACCTTTTAGGGCTCCAGCCCTTATAGATCGGTCGCAAGCAGCTATGACATTGATAGCAATTTTGGTCGGAACCCTGGCCGCCGGCATCGGCAGCGTGTGGCTGGCGGCCTTGCTCAGCTTCGGCATGCTGGCGCGTTACACCGCCCACATGCTCAGCCTGGCGGCCGGCGCCCTGCTGGCCACCGCCTTCATGCACCTGCTGCCCGAAGCTTTTGAAAGCCAGGCCGGCGCCCAGGAACTGTTTGCCACCTTGCTGGTAGGCCTGGTGTTTTTCTTTTTGCTCGACAAGGCCGAGCTTTACCACCACGGCCACGAGCACCATGACCCGAAAGGCCATGACGGGCACGGCCACGCCGCGCATGCGCCCGGCCATCACGACGGCCACCACCATCCGGTGCGTTCGGGCAGCTGGGCCGTGTTGACCGGCGACAGCGTGCACGCTTTTGGCGACGGCATCCTGATTGCCTCCGCCTTTGTCGCCGACATGCGCCTGGGCGTGATCACCGCGCTGGCCGTGCTGGCGCACGAAATTCCGCACCACATGGGCGACTTGATGGTGCTGCGCCAGAGTTCGAGCAACCAGCGCGCCGCCCTGGTCAAGGTCTCCCTGGCCGGCGCGGTGACCGCGCTGGGCGGCCTGGTCGGTTACGCGCTGGTGGACATGTTGCACGACTGGCTGCCGTATTTCCTCGTTGTGGCCTCCAGCAGTTTTGTCTACGTCGCGCTGGCCGACCTGATTCCCCAGTTGCAAAAACGCCTGAGCGCCCGCGAAACCTTCGCGCAAATCACCTGGCTGGTGGTGGGCATTGCGCTGGTGACGGTGGTGAGCGGGCTGGCGCATTCGCACTGAGCCCTGGGCGGCGACCCGTTGCGTCAGTTGCTATTGATTCGATAGCTTCTGACGCCCGCGGTGCATGGGCTGGAAGCCGATTTAATGCTTGTTTCCGCGAAGCGCCTCGAACACCCGCAAGGTGGCCGCCACAGCGGCATCGTCGATATGCCTGTGGGTGACCAGGCGCAAGCTGCCGGCGCCGCTGGCACGTACCAGTACACCGTGCTGGGCCAACTGCTGTTCCCATAACTTGCCGTCGGCGGCACTGGCGCCGACGCATACGCGCACGATGTTGGTCTGCGGTTCGGCGGGGCCGCACCAGGCCGCATCCATGGCCTGCAGTCCGCGGTAGAGCGCGCGGGCGCGCTGGTGGTCGTCGGCCAGGCGGTCGATCATGTGTTCCAGCGCCACCAGCCCGGCCGCGGCTAGCACGCCGGCCTGGCGCATGGTACCGCCCAGCATGCGGCGTATGTTGCGCGCGCGTTCAATGAAGGCGGCCGTGCCCATCAGCACGGAGCCGACGGGCGCGGACAAACCCTTGGACAGACAGACCGTGAGCGAATCGGTGTGTTCGGCCAGCTGGTGCAGGGGCAAGCCGAGCGCGACCGCGGCATTGAATAAGCGCGCGCCGTCGGTATGCACCGGCACGCCCTGGGCGGCGGCCAGCGTATACAGCGCCGCCAGCGCCGGTGGCGCAGCGACCGTGCCGCCTTGCGCGTTGTGGGTGTTTTCCACGCTGACCAGGGCGCTGGGGCAGCGCGCCCCGGCGTCGGTAGCCAGCGCGGCTGCGAGGGCGTCCAGGCCGATCAGGCCGCCTGTGCCGGGCAGGCCGCGGTAATGCATGCCGGTCAGGCCGGCGGCGGCGCGTTCGGAGTTCAGCAGGTGGCTGGAGGCTTCGGCCAGCACCTCGCCGGGCACACGTGCATGCGCCAGCACCGCCACCAGGTTGCCCATGGTGCCGCTCGCCACGAACAGGCCGGCGGCCTTGTGGAAGCGGGCGGCGCTCACCTCCTCGAGCTGGCGCACGGTGGGGTCGCCGTCCAGGCCGTCATCGCCCAGCGGGGCGCGGCACATGGCCTCCAGCATGGCGGGGGTGGGCTGGGTGACGGTGTCGCTGCGCAGGTCGATGCTGTGAGCGGGGGGCTGGGTCTGTAGCTGCATGGAACTCAGTCGGCCTTGATGTTGCGTTCTTTGACGATTTTGGCCCAGCGGACGGTGTCCGCTTCCATCAGCGTCGCGAATTGCGCTGGCGTCTGGGGCGTGATGTCCACGCCCAGGGATTCGAGTTTGCTCTGCAGCGCGGGCGCCTTCAGTGCGCGCGTGACGGCTTCATGCAGCGCGGTCTGCACGCTGGCCGGCATTTTGGCCGGGCCCAACAGGCCGAACCAGTGGGACACCGTCAGGCCTTTCAGGCCACTTTCTTCAAAAGTGGGCACATTCGGCAGGGCCGTCATGCGTTTGGCGCCGGTGGTGGCCAGGGCGCGCAGGGAACCGCTTTTGACATGCGGCACCACGGTGGGCGCCGACGTGAACATGCTTTCGGTATGGCCGGCGACCACATCGGCGATGGCCTGACCAGAACCCTTGTAAGGGATGTGTGTGATGAACACACCGGTTTGCAGCTTCATCAGCTCGCCCATCAGGTGCGTGGCCGTGCCATTGCCGCCGGAGGCGAGGTTGAGCTTGCCGGGGTTGGCCTTGGCCATGGCCAGGTATTCCTGCACGGTTTGCGCCTTGAGCTTGGGGTTGACGGCGAGCACCAGCGGCGAGGAGCCGACCATGGCGACGGCTGTGAAATCCTTGAGCGCGTCGTAAGGTGTTTTGTACAAGCTGGGGGTGATGGTGTGTGGCATGTCCGCCAGCAGCAGGGTGTAACCATCGGGCGCGGCCCGCGCCACCATTTCCGCCCCCAGCATGGCCGAGGCGCCGGGTTTGTTGTCGACGATGACCGGCTGGCCCAGCTCGCGCGAGAGTTCCGTGCCGAGGGCGCGCGCGATGTTGTCCGAGCCGCCGCCTGCCGTGTAAGGCACGATGATGCGAATTGGCTGGGCCGGCCATTTTTGCGCCAGTGCGATCTGCGGCACGGTGGTGGTGGCCAGGGCGAGCATGGCCGAGCAGAGAAGACGACGCTGAGGATTTCGCATGGGGGCTCCTTGGGGGTGAATGAAGAGGGATGAAGGGTGGGGCATGGCTGCCGCTACAAGGCGGCGGGCCGGCCCGGATTGGGCGCGAGTGATTGCAGCCGGCCCTGCAAGGCATGGCTCAGGTGATCCCAGACGGCGCGCTGCGCCCGGGCGGCATCGCGCGCTTCAATGGCCGCATAAATGTCCAGGTGTTCGTTGATGGCCAGACGCAGACGCCCGGCATCGTAGTGTTCCAGCTGCTGCAGGGCCAGGCCGCTTTGCGCGCGCAGGTTGAGATAGAGCGAGAGCAGGCGCTGGTTACCGGTGGTCTGGAACATGGCCTCGTGAAAACGCCAGCCGACTTTTTGTGTCTCCAGCACATCGAGCGCGGTTTGTTGCGCCATCTCGCGCAGCTGTTGCGCGCACAAGCGCAGGGCTTCGCTGGCGCCCTGTTGCGCGGCCAGCACGGCGGCAATACCTTCCAGGCCGAGGCGGACTTCGTGGATTTCACGCATGTCCTCCACGGTCAATTGGCGCACAAAAGTGCCGCGCGCCGGAATCACCTCGAGCAAGCCCTCCTGGGCCAAGGTCTTGATGGCCTCGCGCACCGGTGTTCGGCCCAGGCCCAGCGTCTCTGACAGGCCTCGCTCGGAAATCGAGGTACCAGCGGCCAGTTCGCGCGACAGGATCAGCGCCCGAACCCGGGTGTAGGCCGTGTCGCTTTCCATTTGAAGTTCAGGTTTCATATCTGGTATACCAGTGGTGTGGCGGAATGATAGCAGACCTGACACGACTGACGACGGGCGTGGATCAGCCGCCTGTCGGCTGGTGGCAAAATCGGAAAAAGGAGGGTGGGGCAGGCGCAGCTGCGCGCACCCGGCTCAGGCGGGTGGGCTGAAGAAAGCCTGGGGGGGGTGAGTGGCGGTCACCCGGTTGCTATTGAATTAATAGCTGCTTGCGCCCGAACGCTATGGGCTGGAGGCCGATTTGGCTAATAGGCGGCGGTGTCAAACACCGCTGCCGGCCGTTCACCGGCCAAAGCCTGCAGCAGGCTGGTGGTGGCCAGTTCCGCCATCGCCTGCCGGGTCTCGAAGGTGGCCGAGCCGATATGGGGCAGGGCGGTGACTTTGGGGTGCGTGCGCAGCGGCGAGTCCATGGGCAGGGGCTCGGTGGCAAACACGTCCAGGCCGGCGGCGCGCAAGCTGCCGTGGTCCAGCGCCTGCAGCAACGCGTCTTCCTGCACCGTGGCGCCGCGTCCGCCGTTGATAAAAATCGCCCCCGGCTTCATGGCGCCGAAGACGCTGGCGTTGATCATGCCGCGTGTGCTATCCGAGAGGGGCAACATGGCAACCACGATGTCGGCACGCGCCAGCAGCTCGTTGAGGGGCGTGTGTATCGCGTGGCCCTGCAATTCGGGCGCTTGTGTGGCGAGGTCGACAGGGCGGCGTGCGTGGTAGAGCACCGGCATGCCAAAACCCAGCGCGGCGCGGCGCGCAATCGCCTGGCCGATGCGGCCAAAACCCAGCAGGCCCACGGTCTTGCCATGCACGTCGAAGCCGAACAGGTCTTCGCCGATGTTTTTGGTCCAGCGGCCTTCACGCACCAAGTTGGAGAGTTCGACGATGCGGCGGCTGCTGGCCATGAGCAGCGCAAACACGGTGTCGGCCACGGTTTCGTCAAGCACACCGGGCGTGTGGCACAACATGACACCGCGTGCCGCCAAGGCGGGCAAGGCGTAGTTGTCCACACCCACGGACACGCTGGAAATCACCTTGAGTTGCGGCGCGGCCGCGAGCAGGGCGTCATCCACCGGGTAGCTGGAACCTATCATACCCACGGCCGTGGCCAGTGCGGCTTGAAACGCCGGCAACTGCGCGGGCAGACGCGGGTTGGCGACCGTCACCTCGTGCACGGCTTGCAGGCGCGCCAGTTGGTCAGAGGGCAGTTCGCGAAAGACCAGGATGGGTTGGCGCATGGCAGCAGTTCTCAGGGTTAAAGACGGGCAGCGTTGAGTTCGGTACGTGTCGGCAGGCCTTCACTGTCGCCCAGCACCTGCACGGCGCGTGCGCCTATCCAGGCGCCGCGTTTCACGGCCTCGGGCACAGTTTGGCCATCGAGCAGGGCACTGATCACGCCACAGGCAAAACCGTCGCCGGCGCCGACGGTGTCTATGACTTTGGCGACCGGAAAACCGGGCACATGGCCAGTGCCTGCGCTGTCGCTGTCAAAGTAAGCGCCTGCTGCGCCCAGCTTGACGACCACCAGCTTGGCGCCGCGCTCGCGGTAAAAGCGGGCCACCCCTTCGGGGGTGCTTTCGCCCGTGAGGAAGAGACCTTCTTCCATGCCGGGCAAGACCCAGTCGGCATGGGTCGCCAACTCGTTGATGGATGCACGCATGAGTTCGGGCGTGGCCCAGAGTGTGGGACGCAGATTCGGGTCGAAGGACACCGTGCGGCCGGCGGCTCGCATGAGTTCCATGGTTTTGCGCGCGGCCGGCAGGGTGGTTGCCGAAATCGCGGCAAACACGCCGGTGGCATGTAAATGCCGGGCCGAGAGCAGCCACGCGGCGTCGATGTCCTTGATACCCATGTGGCTGGCGGCCGAACCCTTGCGGTGGTATTCCACAGGCGGGTCGCTGCCGTCGTCGACCTTGCCCTTGAACTGGAAGCCGGTTTTTTGGGCTGCGTCACAGATCACGTGGGAGCAGTCGATGCCTTCGCCCGACATGGCCTGGATCAGGTAACGGCCCATGGAGTCGGTGCCCAAGCGGCTGGCCCAGCCGACCTTCAGGCCCAGGCGGGCCAGGCCGATGGCGACATTGGTTTCGGCGCCGGCCGTGCGTTTGTGGAAAAACTCGGCGTTTTCCAGCGGGCCGGGCCGATCGGCGACCAGCAGCAACATGGCTTCGCCAAAGGTGACGACGTCCAATGCGCTGGTGTGGGCACCCGGCTCAATGCGCATGCTGGTTGGAGCTCAGGATCTGGCCCAAAAAGTTGCGTGTTTTTTCGTTCTGTGGGTTGCTGAAGAACTGCTGCGGCGGGGCTTGTTCGATGATCTTGCCCTCGGCCATGAAAATCACGCGGTCGGCCACGCTGCGCGCAAAACCCATTTCGTGCGTGACACACAACATGGTCATGCCGTCGTCGGCCAGGCTGATCATGGTGTCCAGCACTTCCTTGACCATCTCCGGGTCCAGCGCCGAAGTGGGCTCGTCAAACAACATGATTTTGGGTGTCATGCACAAGGCGCGCGCAATCGCCACACGCTGCTGCTGGCCGCCCGAGAGCTGGCTCGGGTATTTTTTCGCCTGCTCGGGAATCCGCACACGCGTGAGGTATTTCATCGCGATGGTTTCGGCTTCTTCCTTGCGCAGGCCGCGCGAACGCATGGGCGCCAGCATGCAGTTTTGCAAAATGGTCAGGTGCGGAAACAGGTTGAACTGCTGGAACACCATGCCGACTTCCTGGCGCACGGAATCGACATTTTTGCCGCCCGCCGTGAGGTCGATGCCGTCAACCACGATGCGGCCTTTTTGCACGGTCTCCAGGCGGTTGATGCAGCGGATCAGGGTGGACTTGCCCGAGCCCGACGGGCCGCAGACCACAATGCGTTCCCCGGCGGCCACGCTCAGGTTGATGTCGGTCAGTACCTGGAACTTGCCGAACCACTTGTCCACCGCTTCGATGCGGATGATGGGTTCGGCGCCGCTGGCGGCGGCGTTGGGGGAGGGCATTGTGTCTGTCATGAAAGCACCGTGGTCAGCAACTCGGGTCGGGTTTATTGCAGTTTTGGCAGGTCGGTTTCCAGCCACTTGCGGTAGAGCTTGTTGAGCTCGCCGTTGGCCGTGTTGCGGGCGACAAAGTCATCCACGGTTTTCAGCAGCTCGGCCTGGCCGGGGCGCATGGCGACCGCCATGACCTGCTGGCGCAGCAAGAACTTGTTTTCGTAGGTGTTGGCAGGCGCGCGTTTGTCGATCTGCGCAGCCACCGTGGTCGAGCAGCCGATGGCATCGACCTGGCCGGACATCAGGGCCTGCATGGCCGACGCGTCGTCGTCAAAGCGGCGGATCTCGGTGCCTTCAGGCGCCACAGCGGTCAGTGCCACGTCCTGCGTGCTGGCACGGGCCACACCCACACGTTTGCCTTTGAGGTCGGCCGGGGCCTTGATGTCGGCTTTTTTGCTGCCGTACATCACGATGCTGGCGGCGGCGTAAGGCTTGGAGAACTGCACTTGTTTGGCGCGCTCGGGCGTGATCGCCAGCGAAGCCACCAGCAGGTCCACCTTGTTGGTCAGCAGGAAGGGAATGCGGTTCGGGCCGGTCACTGGCACCAGGTTGAGCTTGACGCCCAGGTCCTTGGCCATCAGGCGCGCCACGTCGGCGTCGTAGCCGTCCGGCTGGTTGCTGCTGTTGGTCGTGCCGTAGGGCGGAAAGTCAACCAGCATGCCGATGGTCAGTTCGCCTTTTTTCTTGATGTCCGCGACGGTTTGTGCACTGGCTGCCGGCGCCCAGGCCGACAGGGTGGCGGCCAGGCCGAGGGCGAGAGCCGTGCCGGTGAAAACGCGGCGTTGCAGGGATTTGATCATGGTGATGTCTCCGTTGATAAAAAGGAAAAGACGAATGCTGCGAAGCGTATGCCTGTCAGCGTGACAGCGCTGCGGCTTGCCGGCGCTCCATTCGTGCGGCCAGCAGGGACAGCGGCCAGCACAACACGAAATAAATGGCCGCCACCACACTGAACACGATGAGCGGCTGAAAGGTGGCGTTGTTGATGATCTGGCCGGCGCGGGTGACTTCGGTAAAACCGATGATGGCGGCCAGCGAGGTACCCTTGATGATTTGCACCAGGTAACCCACGGTGGGTGCCAGCGCAATCTTGAAGGCCTGCGGCAGGATCACGTCACGCATGCGGGCGGTGTAGGACAAGCTGAGCGCATGGGCCGCTTCCGCCTGGCCGGCTGGAATCGCCTGGATGCAACCGCGCCAGATTTCACCGAGGAAAGCGCTGCTGTTGAGAATCAGGGCCACACCGGCGGCGACCCAGGGGTTGATGTCAAAACCCAGCACCGGCGCGCCGAAAAACACCAGGAACAATTGCAGCAACAACGGTGTGCCCTGGAAAATCTGGATGAAGGCGCCCGAGAGGAACAGCGCGACGCGGTTCTCGGAGGTGCGCGCCAGCGCAATGATCAGCCCGCCTATGGCGCCGCCTATAAAAGCGATCAGCGACAGGGCTACCGTCCACTGCGCAGCCTGCAGGATGAAGAAAAATTCTGGGGTGCCGAAAGTACGCATTACCGACGATCCGGGTAGTTGAGGCTGGTTTTGTAGATCAGGCGGAACAGCGCTGAAAACGCCAGGGCCAGCAGCAGGTAAATCCCCGCCACGACGATGTAGATTTCAAAGCTGCGAAAGGTTTGCGACTGCAGGTTGGCGGCGACCGAGGTCAGGTCGTCGGCGGAAATCGCCGAGACCACGGCCGAACTCAGCATCAGCAGAATGAACTGGCTGGTCAGGGCCGGGTAAATCGCCTTGAGCGCGGGTTTGATGATGACGAAGCGGAAAATTTCGTGGCGCTTGAGGTTGAGCGCCAGGCCGGCTTCGATCTGGCCCTTGGGAATGGACTCGATGCCGGCGCGGATGATTTCGGTGGCGTAGGCGCCCAGGTTGATCACCATGGCCGTCAGCGCCGCGGTGTAGGCCGACCAACGCAGGCCCAAAGCCGGCAGTGCAAAAAAGAAAAAGAACAGCTGCACCAGAAAAGGCGTGTTGCGGATCAGCTCGATGTAGACGTTGATGACAAAACGCAGCGGCTTGGGGCCGGCGGTTTTGCCCCAGGCGCAGACGATGGCGACGATCAGCCCGAACAACATCGCCAGCAGCGACAGCTCGATGGTGTTCCAGGTGCCTTTGAGCAGCAGCGGCCAGGCTGCAAAGACGTCACCGAATTGAAATGTGTAGTTCATGAGCGGGCGCTGGCGCCGGAAGGGGCGCAGGCGCTGGGGTCATTGTTGCAGTTAAAGGATTTCCTGAATAGAAGCGATTCAGGACTGTTGCGGCAGATGCTGAAACCGGTTTCAGGAAATTATAGAAGAATATTTATCCAGGTCATAACCGTGGATAACCCTAGCTTTTTGGGTTGGGAGTTAAGCCGCCGTTGGCACGGAAGAGCCCCGTGTTATCAGCTGGCCGGGCAGCAAAATCTGCCGCGCCGGCAACACCACGCCGCGCAGGCGCTCCAGCAGGCAGCCGGCGGCCACACGCCCCAGGTCGTCGGTGGGTTGGGCAATGGTGGACAGGCCAGGGCCGATGTAGGGCGACCATTCGGTCTCGTCAAAACCCACCAGCCCGACATCTTCGCCAAAACGCCAGCCGAGTCTGGCCATGGCGGCGGCCACACGCAGCGTGATCACCGCGTTGCTCGACAACACGCCCGGCAGCCGCCCGCCGGCACGCTGGCTCAGCGCGCGCAACGCCTGGTCCAGTGCATCGGTGTTGTCCGTGCTGCTTTCAAACGTCTGGCCTTGGACAAGGGGCTGGCCGGCCGCGCTATCGCTGATGAAGCTGCGAAAAGCGGCTTCGCGCTCCAGTCGCGAACTGACGTCTTTGACCGGCTCGGAGATAAACAGCAGCTCGCGGTAACCGGCCTCGACCAGGTGGCCGGCGCCCAGCCGCACGGCGCCGGCGTTGTCCAGCGAGACAAAGTCGGCCTGCATGCCCTGGTGGCGTCTGTCCACCAGCACCACCGGTTTGCCGTGGCGCGCGGCGGCCGCAGCCGCGCCGGCGTCGCGGCCCAGGGTATTGAGGATGAAACCTTCGACCTGGTAGGCGGTCAGCGCCTCGATGGCTTCACGTTCACGCGCGCCGTCGTTGCCGAGGTTGAACAACATCAGCAGGTAGCCGGCCTCCTGGCAGGCCTTTTCGGCACCGCGCAACACGGCCACCGAGAAGGGGTTGGTCACATCGGCCACGACCAGGCCGATCAGGCGTGAGCGTCCGCGTTTGAGGGCCTGCGCCATCGGGCTGGGCACATACGCGAGCGCAGCGACAGCGACCTCGACCCGGGTGGCGATGTCGGGTGTGAGCAGTTCTTCGCGGTGGTTCAGAAAACGCGAGACGGTGGCTTTGGACACACCGGCCGCACGCGCCACATCGGCAATGGTCGCGCGACCCACAGGTCGGGGCAGGGGGGCGATGGGGTTCTTGGGGATGGCAGGCATGGCGGAAAAGAAGCCCGTGACAAGCGGGTGAAACCAGTTTCAGTGAATAGTAGCATTCCTGATATTCGCTATTGTTTTGCTAGCTGCTTGCGCCCGTACTTCATGGGCTAGAGGTCGATTTGATGCGATAAGCGGCCTAAGGGGTGTATTTGGGAGCATGTGATTGCGGCAGCGTCGTCCAGGGGCTAAGCTGCTCAGGTCTTCACTCCCTCCAGGCCAGCGATGAATGAAGTCCACACACGTTGCTGTATTGCCGGTGGTGGCCCGGCCGGCATGATGCTGGGCTTGCTGCTGGCGCGCGCCGGCGTGGATGTGCTGGTGCTGGAGAAACACGCCGACTTCCTGCGCGACTTTCGCGGCGACACGGTGCACCCCTCGACCTTGCAGGTGATGTTTGAGCTGGGGCTGCTGGAGAAGTTTCTGGCGCGGCCGCACGACGAGGTCAGCGAGTTGCGCGCCATGGTGGGTGAGACCGAGTTGGGGCTGGCCAGCTTCAAACACATACACACGCGCTGCAAGTTCATCGCAATGATGCCGCAATGGGAGTTTCTGGATTTCCTGCGCGACGAGGCCGCGTTGTTCCCCAGTTTTCGCCTGATGCAAAACGCCGAAGTGACAGGCGTCTTGCACAGCGGCGAGGTGGTGAGCGGCGTGCAGGTCCAGACACCGGACGGTCCGGGGCAAGTCAGGGCGGACCTGGTCATAGGTGCCGATGGCCGGCACTCGGTGGTGCGGGCGGCGGCGGGCCTGGTGGTGCGTGATCTGGGCGCGCCCATCGATGTGCTCTGGATGCGGCTGCCCAAACTGCCGGGCGACCCTTCCACCACGGGTGGGCGTATCACCCCCGGGGCTTTTCTGGTGATGATTGACCGCCGGAGCTACTGGCAATGTGCTCACGTGATCCCCAAAGGCGGCATTGCGGCGGTGCGTACGCGCGGCCTGGCTGCGTTCCGGGCGGATCTGGTGAAAGCGGCGCCGCTTCTGGCAAACCGCGTGGACACGCTGGCCAGTTGGGACGACATCAAGCTGCTGAGCGTGACGGTGGACCGGCTGGAGCGCTGGTACCGGCCCGGCTTGTTATGTATTGGCGATGCGGCGCATGCCATGTCGCCGGTGGGCGGGGTGGGCATCAACCTGGCGATCCAGGACGCGGTGGCGGCTGCGAACATTCTGGCGGCAGCGCTGGCAGATGTTCAGCTGGATGCCAGCGCCTTGACACCTTTGCTGGCCCAGGTGGAAAAACGCCGATTGTTCCCGACCCGCGTGATCCAGGCGGCGCAGGTGGCCGTGCAAAACCGCTTGTTAAGCCCGGTGCTGGCGGCCCGCCCTGCGGACTCGCCTATGGCTGTGCCCTGGCCCTTGAAGCTGCTGAACCGCTGGCCCTGGTTGCAGGCGCTGCCGGCCTACGCGGTGGGCATTGGCGTGCGGCCCGAACATGTGCGCTCACCGCGGGCTTGAGTGGCGGACACGCGTCGGTTTGGCTGGCGTACGCAGGGCTTGCGTCAGATAAGCCAGGCAATCCGCCACGGCCGGTCGGTGCAGCTCCGCCGGGCCGCGCACCATCAGCGCAATACGCCTTGTGATGGCGGGCGCGCCGAGTGGGCGCACCACCAGGCCCTGGCGCGGCACGCCATGTGTGTACAGGCGGGCGATCACCCCCACCGCCAGGCCGCTGCGCACCAGGCTGTAAAGCGATTCGCTGTAGAGCAGGCGGTCGGCTTCTTCCAGCGCCACACCCTGTTGACGCAAGGTGGCCAGCGCCAGGTCGTAGGTGCTGCCGCTGGCGAACAAGGCCAGGCGTTCGCCTTGCAGGTCGCGCCAGCGCAGCGTGCTGTCAGGCTCTGACCGGGCCAGCCGGTGCCCGCGCGGCAACACGGCGACCAGTTCGTCGGTGGCGACGGGAATGGCCGTGATGCCGGCCGGCAGGTCCAGCTCGGTGCCCAGGGCAATGTCGACCTCGCCGGTGTGCAGGGCGGCGATCAGCGCATCGTTGAGCGGGTCACGCACCGTGAGGGTCACTTCCGGGTGCAGGCGCTGCCATTGCGCCAGCGGCGGCGCCAGCAGGTGCATGGTCGAGGGCAGGGCGGCCAGGCGCAGGCTGCTCGCCTGGCTGGTCAGCGCCCGGTGCATGTCGCTCACGCCCAGGCTGAAACTGTTGAGCAGCCAGGCCACCTGCGGCTGCAGCGCCGCGCCGGCCGCGGTCAGCGCCACATGGTGGGTGCTGCGCTCCAGCAGGGTCACGTCCAGCAAACGCTCCAGGTCGCGGATGGTGGCCGACAGCGCGGGCTGGGTCAGGGCCAGCGCCTCGGCGGCACGGCTGAAACTGCCGTGTTGCGCCACGGCCTGAAAGCCCTTGAGCTGCCTGAGCGTGGGCTGGCGCAGGCGGGCGGCGGGTTCAGGGTCGGGTTTGGTCATAGATTTACATGATGAAGTTATCAAATTAAATCATTTCCCTTATGAGCAGTCCATGGCTAGGATGAAACCATGTTGCCGTCCCCCCTGCTATCCGAACCTTCCCTGCGCGCCATGCCCAAGGCCGAGCTGCACTGCCACTTGCTGGGCACGGTGCGGCGTGACACCTTCATTGACCTGGCCCAGCGCGCCAAGGCGCCGCTGAGCAGCGAAGAAATCGAGGCCTTTTACACCCGGGGTGAAAAACCGGTGGGGGTGTTGCGTGTGTTGCGCGCGCTTGATGCCTGGCTGCTGAAAACGCCTGACGATCTGCACCGCATCAGCTACGAATATTTACAGGATGCGGCGGCGCACCAGGTGCGTTATGCCGAGTTTTTCTGGAACCCGACCGGCACGGTGCGCGACTCCGGCATTCCCTACGCCCTGGCCCAGGCCGCCATCGTGCGTGCCATTGCCGACGCGCAGGCCGACTGCGGCATCATCGGCCGCCTGCTGCCGTCCATAGACCGCGAAGCCACGCCCGCCGAAGCGCTGCAGATGGTGCAGTGGATGATTGAACACCGCCACCCCGATGTGCCGGGCATAGGCATTGACTACCGCGAAGTGGACCGGCCGCCCGAATTGTTTGTGGAGGCGTATGCCGCCGCACGCCGCGCCGGCCTCAAGACCACGGCCCACGCCGGCGAGTTCGGCATGCCTTGGCATAACGTGCAGACCGCGGTGGAGCTGCTGAAGGTGGACCGCATCGACCACGGCTACACCATCGTTGACAACCCGGCTTTCGCCGCGCAATGCGCCGAGCGCGGCATCGTGTTCACCGTGGTGCCGACCAATTCTTATTACCTGCGCACCCTGTCGCCCGAGCGCTGGGCGCTGGACCACCCGATTCGCCAGATGCCCAAGCTGGGCCTGCGTATTCACCCCAACACCGACGACCCGACCCTGCACCATGTGACGCCAACCCAGGCCTGGCTGATGATGCAGCGCGACTTCGGTTTTGGCGCCGACGATTTGCGCGGCTTCATGCTCAACGGCCTGGACGCGGCCTGGATAGACGACAGCACACGCCGCCAGTGGCGCAGCGAATGGAGCGCCGCCTTTGACGCGCTGCGCCTGAACGATACCGACTCTGTACAAGGAAACTGACCATGTTGAAACCTCTTGCGCTTTCCCTCGCCGCCGTGGCGACCCTGACCCTGGCGGGCGCCGTGCAGGCGCAGGCCGCCTGGCCCGCGGCCAAACCCATCACCGTCATCGTGCCTTTTGGCGCCGGCGGCAGTGTGGATGTGACGGCGCGCCTGGTCGCGCAAAAACTTGGCGAGCGGCTCAAGCAGTCGGTGGTGATTGAAAACGTGTCGGGCGCCGGCGGCGCCATCGGTGTGGCCAAGGCCGTGGCGGCCGCACCCGATGGTTACACCCTGGTGATGGGCGCCGACAGCCCGGTCGCGATTGCCCGCCTGATCAACCCGGCCGCGGTGAAATACGATGCGCTGAAAGACCTGGCGCCCGTGGGCATGGTCAATACGGCCCCCATGGTGCTGGTGGCTCGGCCCGGCCTGCCGGCCAACACCCTGGCCGAGGTGTTGAAACTCGCACGGACCCAGCCCGGTGGGCTCAGCTACGCCACCTCGGGCGTGGGCACGGTATTGCAACTGGCCATGGAAACCATCAAGGACCAGGCCAAGGTCTTCATCACGCACGTGCCTTACCGCGGCGGTGCGCAGATTGCCACCGATGTGATTGGCAACCAGGTCGACCTGGCGATGATGATCAGCATCAGCGCCACACCGCACATCCTGAGCAAAAAAATGAAGGGCATCGCGGTGACCAGCGACAAACGCCTGCCGACCTTGCCGGGTGTGCCGACCATGGCCGAGTCGCCCGGCTTCAAAGGTTTTGACTTTGTCTCCTGGACCGGCCTGTTTGCCCCGGCCCAGACGCCGCCCGCCGTGATCGAGCGCCTGAACCGCGAACTCAACGAGGTGCTGAAGTCCGACGAAGTACGCACCAAGCTGCTGGAGCAAGGCGCCCTCAGCGGCAGTGGCAGTGCTGCCGATCTGGGGCGTTTTGTGCAGCGCGAGCAAACCCGTTACGCCCGCATCGTGCAAGCCGCCAATATCAAGGAATAAGACGGGAAGCGAA
Organism: Polaromonas potterensis; assembly: GCF_033446725.1. Classification (NCBI taxonomy): domain Bacteria; kingdom Pseudomonadati; phylum Pseudomonadota; class Betaproteobacteria; order Burkholderiales; family Comamonadaceae; genus Polaromonas; species Polaromonas potterensis. Next base: position 327,869 of record NZ_JAWQLX010000004.1, read on the forward strand.
GGGCGAGGATCGCGCGAGGCGTCAGCTCGGCGAAGCGAAGCCGTCGAGCGCGATCGCAGGGTGCGCCGCCGCTGCTGGCTGCGCCATGCGGACGCTCTGGCGCACCCCCGCGCAGCGAGTTCGACCGGCGCAGCGGCTGGCGAGCCAAGGGCCTCAATGGCCCGCCGGCGAGACGCGGCCCGCGGCCTGGGTGCACGCAAGGTCTGAATTGGTGGCATTTCTCAGTCGCTATGTTTTTGATAGCTACTTGCGCCCGTCCCCCTTGGTCCAGATGCCAATTTAACCGTTGCTCAAACCAAAACGCGGATCAAACGAGAAGTAAAAACAGGCACCGTCGCCTTCGGCCGATTCGCCGCGTATCACGCCGCCGTGGCGTTCCAGAATGCGGTGCACCGTCGCCAGGCCGATGCCGCTGCCTTCGAATTCGCTTTCGTGGTGCAGGCGGTGAAAAGGTTTGAACAGGCTGCCCGCATAAGCCATGTTGAAGCCGGCGCCGTTGTCACGCACAAACAGCATCTTGCGTCCGCCTTCGCGGCCCGTCAGGGTGCCGAACTCGATCTGCGCATCGGCCCGTTCACGCGAATATTTCCAGGCATTGCCGATCAGGTTTTCCAGGATGATGCGCGCCAACTTGCGGTCGCAGCGCGCGCTCAAGCCGGGCTCTATCGTGACCAACACCTGGCGCTGCGGGTCGCGCAACTGTTCCTGAACGATGACCTGCTGGGCCATGGCGCTGAGGTTGACGTGGTCGAGCACCAGCTTGCCCTGGCTGACCCGGGCCAGCGCCAGCAAGTCGTTGATCAGCTCGTGCATACGCACGACGTTGACCCGGATCCGGTCGAACAGGCGTTCCTCCTCCTCGCTGAGCCGGCCCTTGAGGCGGCGCGCCAGCAACACACTGAAACCTTCGATGCTGCGCAGCGGCGACTGCAGGTCGTGCGAAACCGAATAACCAAAAGACTCCAGCTCGGCATTGGTCGCCTTGAGCTGTTCAGTGCGTTTGTGGACGCGTTGCTCCAGCGTTTCATGCAGGCGCGCGATTTCGCGGTCGCCGCGCAGGCGCACCAACTCGGCCGAGATGCGGCTGGCATAAATTTGCATCAGCGCATCGCGGTCCGCTGAGGGCGGCTGGCACGCTCGCCACATGGCGTTGACGATGCCTATCGACTCGCCGTCCGCATTGCGCAGCGCCGCACCGATGTAAGCCTGGTAACCACTGTCCAGCAAAAACAAGTCGTGCGGAAACAGCTGCTGGATGCCGTCGCCGTACACACACAGGTCGGGGTGGTGAAGGGCCACGTCGCACGGGCTTCCTTCCAGCGCATAACGGATATTGGGCTGCAGCAGGCCGTCCTGCACCATGGCCAGCGACATGACGCCGCGGTCCGGCGTGGTTTCGCCGACCAGCACCAGGTCGGCGCCCAGGGCCTGGCCCAGATGCCGCGCCACGGTGCGGAAAAAAGCCTCCCCGGTTTCCGCCGACAGGCCTCTGGCCACATCGATCAGCAGGGACTCGCGTTTTTTTTGTTCGCTGATGTTGATGGTCGAGTTGAGCAGACAGGGCTCGCCGGCGATGGTAACAATCACTGACCAGAGCTGGCAGTCGACCAGATGGCCGTTTTTGTGGCGCATGCGTACCTCGCGGCTGACCACCTGTCCCTGCCTGCGCAGCTCCTCAATAAACTGGTGGCGCTCCGCGCCGTTGCGCCAGACACCGGCGTCCACCGACGTGAGTTGCAGCAGTTCTTCCGCGGAAAACCCCAGGACCCGTTCATCGAGGGCGTTGGCGGCCAGGAAGGTGCCGTCGGAGACCCGGGTGATGCTCATGGCGATGGGGCTGAAATTAAAAGCCTTGGTGAACAGCTCCGCCGACTGGCGCGCCGCCTGCCGGGCCAGTGTTTCGGCGGTGGCATCGGTGATGGTGGACACCACGATGCGTCCGCGGCCCTGGTCTTCCACCTCGCTGGACAGCAACACATTCAGCGGGCTGCCGGCTTTGGTACAAACGTCCAGCGGGAGCTTGCTCACGCGGCCCGTCGTTTCGATCTGACGGCAGAAGGCCTGATGCGCCGCCGCATCCTGCCAGAGCCTGGCATCGGTGTTGCCGATGAACTCGTCGCGGCTGTAACCGAACAGGCGTTCGAAGGCCGGATTGACGTCCAGCACCGTCATGTCGTCGAGGGCCTGCACGATGATGGCGGCCGGGCTGCTTTGGAAGATGCGGCTGAAGCGGTCTTCGCTCAGGCGCAGCGCATGTTCCGCCTCTTCGCGCCGCCGCAGTTCGGTCTGCTGGTCGCGCAGCGCCCGCAACACCGTCTGGTGGTTGGCATAGACGCTGGCGGTGAGACCCGTCAGCAGCAAGACATGGATCAGCCAGAACTGCAGGTCTACCGTGAGGTCGGGTTTGGCAAGCAAGCCACCCGAGATATCGGCCCAGGTCAGGGCCGTCAGCGCGGCCGTGCTGAGAACCGCGGTCAGCACCAGGGCGCGTCGGCCCAGGGTCATGCCGGCGGTCACAACCGCGGCTGCAAAACCCGCGGTCAAGGCGCTGCGGACCGAGCCATAGGCATAGATGCCGGCGGTCGATCCGGTGATCAGGATAAACACCAGCAGGTAGCTTGCCTCGCGGTAGCGGCCGCGCCGCAACAGCCTGTAGGCCAGGCCAGCCAGCAAAAGGGCGCTGCTGGCAATGACGAGCTGGTGGCTTCCTTTGTTCTGCACAAGCGACATGCCCAGCAACAGCGACATGCCCAGCAGCAACAGCAGCAGGGAAAACCGCAACCCGCGCAGGCGCCGGGTCTTGATCAGCTCTTCCGTCTGCAAATAAGCCGATTCATAACGGGAGAGGCTGCTGTCGCGTACAGCGATGGACGGTTTCATTTCAATGCCAGAGCCTCACATCGCGCCTCAGCCAGCCCGTCTTAACCCTGGGCCACCGGCCGGCTCGGGTCGCTGCACCAGTCGCTCCAGCTGCCGGCGTACAGGGCGGCGCGACCCAGGCCGGCGATTTCCATGGCCAGCAGGTTGGGCACGGCGCTGACGCCGCTGCCGCAGTGGTGGACCACGCTGGCCGGATCGCGGCCACCGAGCAGCGTTTCAAACTCGGCCTTGAGTTGCGCGGCGGGTTTGAACTTGCCGTCCGCGCCGAGGTTCTGGCTGAACGGTCTGTTCAGCGCGCCGGGGATGTGGCCGGCCACCGGGTCCAGCGGTTCGACCTCGCCGCGAAAACGCGCCGGGGCCCGGGCATCGATCAGGGTCTGGCCGGGCCGACCCAACTGGCTGACGATGCTGGGGGCCGCCACCAGCCGCGCTTGTTCGACGCCGAGAAAAAAGGTGGACTGAAAGTGCGAGGGCTCCTCACCGTTGGCCACCGCGCCGCCCGCCGCTTGCCAGGCCTGCAGCCCGCCGTCGAGCACGGCCACCGCTTCGTGGCCGGCCCACTTGAGCATCCACCAGAGGCGGCCGCAATAGTTGGCGCCGTTGCGGTCATACACCACGGCTTGCATGTCGTTGGTAAACCCCACGCTGGATAACCAGATCGCGAATTTTTCGCGGTTGGGCAGCGGGTGGCGCCCGCCCGACGCCGGCTGGTCGGCGCCGCCGGCGGTCACCACGCCATGCGCGCCGGGCACACCGTGTTTGGCGCTCAGGTCGGTGTCCAGGTTGGCGTAAACGCCGCCCGGGATATGCGCTTCGAGGTACTGCTGTTTGCCGGCCTGCGGCTGCATCAGGTCAAAGCTGCAATCAAAAATGCGGCATGGCTGGCCGCTGGCCAGCAGGGTCTGCAACTGCGGGACGGAAATCAGGGTGGTGTAGTTCATGTGATGCTCCTGTAGCCGGAATTTGTGTGGACTGCTAGAAATTCAATTATCGGGATGCAGGGCAAGGCGCCCGGAGCGCAGGAGGTTTTGGGGGTCAGAGTCCAAATTCGCCACGCTTGCAGCGTGCCAGGAGGGAGCGGTGCGAAGCACCGCAGCGAAATTGGCGTCTGACCCCAATAACCCGCATGAGGATTCCGAGCACCGCGCAACGCCGCCATGCGCCCGAGAATTGGATTTATAGCAGTTCACGTCAGTGTTCTTCGGCGGGCGCGTCCGGCGCGGCGCGGGCGCGCAACACGGTGGCCGTGATGCCGCTGGCCATGATCAGTGCCATGCCGACCCAGCCGAGGAGCGGAATCTTGTCGCCAAATAACACCAGGCTGTAAATGGCGCCGAAGACAATGCCCGAATATTGCAAATTGGCCACGACAAGGGTCGCGCTGGGGGTTTTGGCCAGGCTGTAAGCACGTGTCATGCAGAGCTGGCCCAGCGAGGCCAGCAGGCCCAGCGGAATCAGCCAGAGTGCTGGTTGCCAGTGCCACTCGGAGACCCCGGCCACCCCCATGCCCAGCGCGCCGGCCACGGTCGAACCCACGGCGAAATAAAACACCGTGCGGGTTTCGGGCTCACCAACGCGGGCCAGCGCCATCACCTGCATATAGGCAAAAGCCGCCAGCAGGCCGGACAGCAGGCCGACCAGGCCGGCAAAAGCCTGGTTTTGCTCCATGGTCGGTCGCAGCATCATCACCACGCCGACAAAACCGGCAAGCACCGTCAGCACCAGCGGCCCTTGCGACGAGATACTTCCCGCAGCCACCTTGCCACGCGCCGGCAGCAGGCCCATCAACATGGCGCCGCCGACCAGGAAGGCGGCAATCCAGACGCTGCTCATGTAGTTCAGCGTCATCGCCGTGGCCAGCGGCAGGTGGGCGATGGCGTAAAACCAGGAGCCCAGCGAGATCACGCCGACCAGGCTGCGCCACATGTGCATGCCGGGAAACCGGGTGGCCAGGGGGATGCCGCGGGCCCTGGCCAGTGCCCACATGAAAAACATGCCCAGCAGGCCGCGGTAAAAAACCAGTTCCGCGCTGTTGAAGTGTTCTGAGGCCACCTTCACACAAACCGCCATCGACGCGAAGAAAAAAGCGGCGGCTAACATCCAGAGGGCTTGCATGGGGTGGCGGACCAGGTTGAGGGTGAAACAGGGCTTCAGCCCAGGTAGGGTGGTCGCAAGCAGCTATACATTTTGTAGCGAATGGTGTTTGCGGCGATGACCCGTCAAAGCATTTGTGTGGTTTTGCTGGCGCCCATTTCGCGGCGGTACCACTCGTGAAAATGCTGCATGCCGTCTTCCATCGGGCTCTGGTAAGGGCCGAATTCGTTGTCGCCGCGTTGCATCAAGGCCTTGCGGCCGGCGTCCATGCTGAGCGCAATTTCGTCGTCCTCGACGCAGGTTTCCATGTAGGCGGCCTGCTGTGCCTCGATGAACTCGCGCTCAAAGGCGCAGATTTCTTCGGGATAGAAAAACTCCACCACGTTCAGGGTTTTGTCCGGCCCTTGCGGGTGCAGGGTGCTGACCACCAGCACATGCGGGTACCACTCGATCATCACATGCGGGTAATAAGTCAGCCAGATGGCGCCGTACTTGGGCGGCACGCCGTTGCGGTACTGCAGCACCACATCGTGCCACTTCTTGTAAGTGTCGGTGCCGGGCTTGCCCAGCTTGTCGGACACCCCCACGGTTTGCACCGAATAGCTGGGCGCCAGCTCCCAGCGCAGGTCGTCGGTGGTGACAAAACCGCCCAGGCCGGGGTGGTAAGGACCGACGTGGTAGTCCTCCAGGTAGACCTCGATGAAGGTCTTCCAGTTGTAGTTGCACTCGTGCAGGTGAATCTTGTCGAGCTGGTAGCCGGAAAAATCGAGGTCGGCCATGTGGCCCAGCGAGGCCATGTCGGCGGCGATGTCACGGCCGTTGTCTTCAAACACCAGGCCGTTCCAACTGCTGGTCTTGTAGCGGTTCAGGTTCAGGCAGGGGTCGACCTCGAAATGCGGCGCACCTATCAGCTGGCCGCTGGTGTCGTAAGTCCAGCGGTGCAGCGGGCAGACAATGTTGTTGCCGGTGTTGCCGCGGCCCTGCAGCATGGTGGACTGGCGGTGCCGGCAGACGTTGGAGATCAGTTCCACACCGGTGGCGTTGCGCACCAGCGCGCGGCCGCCCAGTTCTTGCGGCAGCGCGTAATAGTCGCCCAGTGCGGGCACGGCCAACTCATGCCCCACATAACGCGGGCCACGCGCAAAGAGCTTTTGCTGCTCCCGCTGGTACACGCTGGGATCAAAATAGCTGTAGATGGGGAGCTGGCTGGTCGCCTGCAGCAGGCGAAGGCTTAAATCAGGCATGCAGTTTCCGAAACAGGCGATTTCGGGGGTAGGTGAGCGGGCAGGCAACCCTGCCATGACAGGCGGGGCGCCAAGACGAGAAGTAGGTTTAATTGTAACGCCCAGCCCTGAAACGTCGTGTGCGCGACCCTAAACCGGGGGGCTGGCCGTCCGCAGGCAATCTCTGGCGGGGGAAAGTGGTTTCACAACGGCCTAAAATCAGTCCTCAACCAAATAACCATGGCTAAAACTTCCCCATCCCCTGCACCTACGGCCCCCGCCAGTTACGAAGCTGCCCTTGATGAGCTTGAAACCCTGGTGGCCCGGCTCGAATCCGGCCAGTTGCCGCTGGACCAATTGCTGACCGGCTACCAGCGCGGCGCCGAACTGCTCAAGTTCTGCCGCGGCAAGCTCGAGGCCGTTGAAACCCAGATCAAGGTGCTGGAGGGCAACGAGCTCAAGCCCTGGAACCAAGAGTAAGCCCATTGACTGAACATAGATCTTTTGCGCTGGACGCCTGGAGCGCCCGGCAACTCGCGGCCGTAGAACAAGCCTTGATGCGCTGGGTGGCGCCGCCCGAACCCACACCGGCGCCGGCCGGGCTTGGCGACGCGATGCGTTACGCCGTGCTCGACGGCGGCAAACGCCTGCGCCCGCTGCTGGTCCTGGCGGCCTGCGAGGCCGTGGACGGCAACCCGGCAGCGGCGCTGCGTGTGGCCTGCGCGGTGGAGTTGATCCACGCCTATTCGCTGGTGCACGACGACATGCCCTGCATGGACAACGACATCCTGCGGCGCGGCAAACCAACGGTGCATGTCAAGTTTGGCGAGGCAGCGGCCCTGCTGGCCGGCGATGCCTTGCAGGCGCTGGCCTTTGAATTGCTGACGCCCGAGGACGGCTCGGTGGATGCCGCGACCCAGGCGGCCTTGTGCCGCATGCTGGCGCAGGCCGCCGGTTACCAGGGCATGGCCGGTGGCCAGGCGATCGACCTGGCCAGTGTCGGCAAAGCCCTGAGTTCGGAGCAGTTGCACGACATGCACAGTCTGAAAACCGGTGCTCTGCTGCAGGCCAGCGTGATGATGGGCGCGGCCTGTGGCGCACCCTCCACGGCGGCGAAAAACGCCTTGCGTGATTACGGTGCGGCGGTGGGCCTGGCTTTCCAGGTGGTCGACGACATTCTGGATGTGACGGCCGATTCGGCGACCTTGGGCAAAACCGCCGGCAAAGACGCGGCCCAGGACAAACCCACGTTTGTGTCGCTGATGGGCCTGTCCGCGTCGCGCAATTACGCGCAGGAGTTGCTGTCGCAGGCGCATTACAGTTTGAAGGCCAGCGAGTTGAAACACACGGACGCGCTGAGTGCGCTGGCCGACATGCTGGTCAATCGTAAAACTTGAGGCAGACTGATCCAGGGATGAGGCGCTCAGCGCCCGAGAAAAACAAGGCAACACCACGATGTACCCATTGCTTGAAACCATCAACAGCCCCGCAGACCTGCGGCTGCTGCCGCGTGCCCAGCTGAAAACGCTGGCCGATGAATTACGCGCCTACGTGTTGCACAGCGTGTCGCAAACCGGCGGGCATTTGAGTTCCAACCTCGGGACGGTGGAGTTGACCGTCGCCCTGCACTATGTGTTCAACACGCCGGACGACCGGCTGGTGTGGGACGTGGGCCACCAGACCTACCCGCACAAAATCCTGACCGGCCGGCGTGAGCGCATGGGCAGCCTGCGTCAGCTCGGCGGCCTCAGCGGTTTTCCGCGCCGCGACGAAAGCGACTACGACACCTTCGGCACGGCGCATTCGTCGACCTCGATTTCCGCCGCGCTGGGCATGGCGATGGCGGCCAAACAAAAAGGCGAGGACCGCCGTGCCGTGGCCATCATCGGTGACGGCGCCATGAGTGCCGGCATGGCCTTCGAGGCGCTGAACAACGCCGGTGTGTGCGACTGCAATCTGCTGGTGGTGCTCAACGACAACGACATGAGTATCAGCCCCCCGGTGGGCGCGCTGAACCGTTACCTGGCGCAACTCATGAGCGGGCAGTTTTATGCCTCGGCCAAAAATGTCGGCAAGCAGGTGCTCAAGGTGGCGCCGCCGCTGTTCGAGCTGGCCAAACGGCTGGAGACCCATGCCAAAGGCATGGTGGTGCCGGCCACCTTGTTTGAAAATTTCGGTTTCAACTACATCGGGCCCATCGACGGCCACGACCTGGAGTCGCTGATCCCGACGCTGGAAAACATCAAACACCTCAAGGGCCCGCAGTTCCTGCATGTGGTGACCAAAAAAGGCCAAGGCTACAAACTGGCCGAGGCCGACCCCGTGGCCTACCACGGCCCCGGCAAGTTCGACCCGGCCATGGGCCTGCAAAAATCCAGCACGCCGGCCAAACAAACTTTCACCCAGGTGTTTGGCCACTGGCTGTGCGACATGGCGGAAAAAGACAAACGCCTGGTCGGCATCACGCCGGCCATGCGTGAAGGTTCGGGCATGGTGGAGTTTCACCAGCGTTTCCCCGAGCGTTATTACGACGTCGGTATTGCCGAACAACACGCGGTGACCTTTGCCGCCGGCATGGCCTGTGAAGGCCTGAAACCGGTGGTGGCGATTTATTCGACCTTTTTGCAGCGTGCTTATGACCAGTTGATCCACGACGTGGCGATTCAAAACCTGCCGGTGGTGTTTGCGCTGGACCGCGCCGGTCTGGTCGGTGCCGACGGGGCCACCCATGCCGGGGCCTACGACATCGCTTACCTGCGTTGCATCCCGAACATGAGTGTGGCTTGTCCGGCCGACGAAAACGAATGCCGCATGTTGCTGAGCAGCGCCTACGCGCAAAACCACCCGGTGGCCGTGCGTTATCCGCGCGGGGCGGGTGCCGGCGTGGCGACACAGGCCGGCCTGGAGGCCTTGCCTTTCGGCAAAGGCGAAATTCGTCGCCAGGGCGCAGGGCTGGCCATTCTGGCCTTTGGCACCTTGTTGTATCCGGCGCTGCAGGTGGCTGAAAAACTCGGCGCGACCGTGGTCAACATGCGCTGGGCCAAACCGCTGGATGTGGCTTTGCTGCTGCAGGTGGCGGCCAGCCACGACGCACTGGTCACGCTGGAAGAGGGCTGCATCATGGGCGGCGCCGGTAGCGCTGTTGCCGAAGCACTGGCTGAAGCGGGTATCAGCAAACCCTTGCTGCACCTGGGCCTGCGTGATGAATTTACCGAACACGGTGATCCGGCCAAGTTGCTGGCCCAGCAGGGGCTGGATGCGGCTGGCATCGAACAATCCATCCGCATGCGTTTTGCGGAGTTGCTGCTTGCCGCCAAAACCGCCAAGCCGACGCTGAAATCTGTGGCGTAAAAACCTTGGTGGGGCTAGAGGCGTATGGCGGCCATGCGCCTGGTGGACTGACGAGCGCCTGAGCCGGTTTCGCGGGAAAACCCATGCGTGAAAGTCAGCGCAGGTTTCTACAATGGCACGCAAGCTGCCGAGCCTGCGGCTTGTCCTGATCCCCCCACAAGCCGGCTTCCTGGCATTCGGAGCCTTTCATGAATCGTCGCGCCCTGATCAAACATGCTGGTATCGCCGGTGTGCTGGCGGCCGGCGTGGCACCTGCCGTGCATGCGCAGGTGTCTGTGCGCTGGCGCCTGGCCTCGAGTTTCCCCAAGTCGCTGGACACCATTTATGGTGCTGCGGAAACCTTTGCCCAACATGTCAAAGCGGTGTCGGGCGGCAGGTTTGAGGTGTCGGTGCATGCAGCCGGCGAACTGATGCCGGCCTTTGATGTGGTGGACGGTGTGCAGCGCGGCCAGATCGAAGCGGCGCACACGGCGGCCTACTATTTCTCCGACAAGGATGAAACCTTTGCCATCGGCGCTGCGATTCCCTTTGGCTTGAACAGCCGCCAGATGAGTGCCTGGACCTTCGAGGGCAATGGCCTGAAGCTGATGCGCGAGTTTTATGCCCGCTACAACATCATCAACTTTGCCTGCGGTAATACCGGCGCACAAATGGGCGGCTGGTTTCGCAAGGAAATCAAATCCATAACCGACATGAAAGACCTGAAATTCCGGGTCGGTGGTTTTGCCGGCCAGGTGATAGAACGCCTTGGCGGCCTGCCGCAAAACTTGCCTGGCGGCGACATTTACCAGGCGCTGGAAAAGGGCGTCATTGATGCCGCGGAATGGATAGGCCCTTACGACGATCTGAAGCTGGGTTTTAACAAGGTCGCGCCCAATTATTACTACCCGGGTTGGTGGGAAGGTGGCCTGCAACTCGATTTGTACATCAACCAGAAAGCCTACGATGCCTTGACGCCGACGTACAAAGCCATGGTCAGAATTGCGAGTGCGGCGGCGCATGTCGAGATGCAGGCCAAATACGATGCCAGAAACCCGGCCGCCCTCAAACAGCTGGTGAGCGACGGCGCCAAACTGCGGCCCTTTCCCCCCGATGTCATGAACGCGGCCTTCCGGGAGTCCATGAAGCTTTATGGTGAACTGTCGGCAAAAAACGAAAACTGGCGCAAGGTGTATGCCGATTACGCCAAATTTCGTGGCGACCAGAACCTCTGGTTCCGCTTCACCGAATCAACGTTTGACCGCTTCATGCAAAGTCAGAAGCTTTAAGCAAACACGCCGCTTGCATTGATTTTTGCCTCCAAGAACGCGGGCTGAGGACAGACGGATTGAGGCCTGCGCCAGAGGGATTCCGCAGGGAAAACCCCCCCTAGTCCGCAGGTCAGCCAGTTTTACAATCGCAACTACCTAAAAGTTGGTGGCCCGGTCACAAGCCGCGTTTTTTTCAATGCACTTGGAGTGAATTTAATGGATCGTCGTTCCCTAATTAAAAATGCCGGCATTGCCGGTGTGCTCGCGGCAGGTATTGCCCCGGCCGTACATGCCCAGGCCGCCGTTCGCTGGCGTCTTGCTTCCAGCTTCCCCCGCTCGCTCGACACGATTTTCGGAAGTGCCGAAATGTTGGCCAAGACCGTCAAGGCCTTGTCGGGTGGCAAGTTTGAAATCACGACCCATCCCGCCGGTGAACTGATGCCGGCGTTCGGCGTGGTGGACGCACTGCAGGGCGACACGCTCGAAATGGCGCAGTCAGCCGCCTACTATTTCACCGGCAAGGACCCGATCTTCGCCTTCAGCTGCGCCGTGCCTTTCGGCCTGACCGCACGCCAGAACGACTCGTGGAAACAGTACGGCAACGGTCGCAAGCTGCTGGATGCCTTCTTCGCGCAGTACAACTTCCACACCGCCAGCGCCGGCAACACCGGCACGCAGATGGGCGGCTGGTACCGCAAGGAGATCAAGACCGTGGCCGACCTCAAGGGTCTCAAGATGCGCATGGGTGGCGGCGTGTTCGGCGAAGCCATGGCCAAGCTGGGCGTGGTATCACAGAACATGCCAGGCGGCGATGTGTACCAGGCGCTCGAAAAGGGCACGCTGGACGCTGCCGAGTTTGTCGGTCCCTACGATGATGAGAAGCTGGGCTTCAACAAGGTGGCTCCTTACTACTACTATCCAGGCTGGTGGGAAGGCGGCGCCGACCTCGAGTTCTTCATCAACAACAAGGCCTTTGCCAAGCTGTCGGATGAGAATAAAGCCATCCTCAACGCGGCCACCAATGTTGCCGCTCGCGACATGACTGCCAAGTACGATGCCTACAACCCCATCGCCTTGAAGCGCCTGGTGGCAGCCAAGACGCAACTCAAACCGTTCCCGAAAGCCGTGATGGATGCCGGTTTCAAGGCTTCGATGGAAGTGTTCGCCGAGCACGAAGCCAAGTCGCCCGAGTTCAAGAAGATCCACCAGGACATGCGCGCCTTCCAGCGTGACCAGGTCCTGTGGAACCGCTTCTCCGAGTATCCGTTCAACCAGTACATGAACTCGATCAAGATCTGACGATCCGGTCGTTCACAAGCAAAAAGGCCGACCTGCAATGCAGGTCGGCCTTTTTTCCTGGAGCTCTTCCGGAGAAGAGCCCTAAGGACCCGAGGGTCAGGGCTTCTGGGGTTTGAGCGCGTCTTGCATGGCCTTCATGGGATCGCTTTCGGTGCTTTCCGTCGAGGGTTCCGGTGTGGCTGGTGCGACGCCTTCGGCACCCGGTCCGGTCTTCGGTTCCGCGCCCGGCGCGGCTTCTTCCTGAGCGCCGTAGGGGTCGGCTGCGGGGCCGTCGTCCTCAGGCTTCAGGCTGTCGCGCATCTGTGCGCCCACATCTTCGAGGTTGACATTTACCGCCTTATCGAGGCTGCCCGTCACGATCTGCGGGAAGGCGATCAGCACACCCACCATCGTCAACTGGATCAGCACGAACGGAATCGCGCCCCTGTAGATCTGCATCGTTGTTACCGGCTCCATGACCTTCTGCGTCACGCGGTCCACGTACTGCTTTTCGGGTGCGACGGAACGCAGGAAGAACAGCGCGAAGCCGAAGGGCGGGTGCATGAACGAGGTCTGCATGTTCACCGCCAGCAGCACGCCGAACCAGATCAGGTCGATGCCCAGCTTGTGGGCCACCGGCGCCAGTAGCGGCACCACGATGAAGGACAGCTCGAAGTAGTCCAGGAAGAACGCCAGAAAGAACACCAGCACGTTCACCGCGATCAGAAAGCCCACCGGGCCACCCGGCAGCGACGTCAGCAGGTGCTCGACCCAGATCGGGCCGTCGGCGGCCTGGAACACCAGGCTGAAGGTCGTAGCGCCTATCAGGATGAACATCACGAAGCTCGACAGCTTGGTGGTCGAAGCCAGCGCCTGCTTCAGCAGCGAGAAACTCATGCGACGGCGCGCCCAGGCCATGATCAGCGCACCCATCGCACCCATCGCGCCGCCTTCTGTCGGCGTGGCCACGCCCAGGAAGATGGTGCCCAGCACCAGGAAGATCAGCAGTAGCGGCGGAATCAGCACAAAGGTCACCCGTTCGGCCAGCCGCGACAGCAGGTTGAGCTTCAGGCCCTTGTTGATCAGCGCGATCACCAGCGCGACGAACACGCCGCCGCACATGGCGACCACGACTTTTTCGTCAGTGGCCACGAAGGTCACGGCCTCGTCCTGGAACCACGAGTGAACGGCCTCCATGTTGTGCGCCAGGAAGACCGCCACAACCGCCGACAGCGCGGTGATGCCCACCAGGGAGATGTAGCCGCCGCTGCCGTTGGGTTCGCGGAAGGTGCGCGCCTCGAGCGGCAGCGCCGGCACTTGCGCGGGCTTGAAGATCGCCAGGAACACGACGTAGAGCACGTACAGGCCCATCAGCATGAAGCCGGGCAGGAAGGCGCCTTTGTACATGTCGCCGACGCTCTTGCCGAGCTGGTCGGCCATGATGATCAGAACGAGGGAGGGCGGGATGATCTGCGCCAACGTGCCGGAGGCAGCGATCACGCCGCTGCTCAAGCGCCTGTCGTAGCCGTAGCGCAGCATGATGGGCAGCGAGATCAGGCCCATGGAGATGACCGAGGCGGCGACTACGCCGGTGGTGGCGGCCAGCAAGGCACCGACAAAGATCACGGCGAGGGCCAGGCCGCCGCGCATCGGGCCGAAGACCTGGCCGACCGTATCAAGCAAGTCCTCCGCCATGCCGCTGCGCTCCAGGATCAGCCCCATGAGCGTGAAGAAGGGGACTGCCAGCAGCGTGTCATTGGACATGATGCCGATCAGCCGCTGGGGCAGCCAGGCCATCACCGACGACTGGAACACGCCGAGCTCAATGCCGACCAAACCGAAAAATAGGCCGCAAGCCCCGAGGCTGAAGGCCACTGGAAAGCCCAGTAGCAGGAAGCAGATCAGCCCGGCGAACATGATCGGGGCGAAGTTGGCAACAATGAATTCCATGGTGTTTTTTCCGCCTCGGTCAGTGTTGTGGTTTTGGTGTTGCGCCGGACGTGGCGTCGGCCTTTTGGGCGGCTTTCGCTTCGGCCTCGCGGCGCAGAGCTTCGATCAGCTCGGCTTCAGCCGTCTTGTCGGTCAGGCGGCCCATGGGGTCAGGGCCCTGGCCGCGCAGGAAGGCGATGCGCTTGATCAGCTCCGACCAGCCCTGCAAAAGCAGCAGTGTGAAGCCGATGGGCAACGCAGCCCACACAGGCCATCGGATCAGCCCGCCGGAATTGCCGGACATTTCACCCGTCTGGTACATCTGGATCACCACCGGCACGGACAGGTAAAGCACCGTCAGGCACAGCGGCGTCAGGAAGAGTGCGAAGCCGATGATGTCGACCCAGACCTGTGCGCGCTTGGACAAGCGGCTGTTGAGCACGTCGATGCGCACGTGCTCCCGGTGCAGCAGCGTGAAGCCGGCGGCGATCAGGAAGGACCAGGCGAACAGGTACCACTGCACTTCGAGGAAGGCGTTGGAGCTGGTGTTGAAAACCTTGCGCACAATCGCGTTGAGCGCGCTGATGACCGTGGCGGCCAGGATGAGCCAGATGACGGATTTGCCGATCTGGGCATTGAGCCAGTCCACGGCCTGGGAAAACTTCAAGAGGGCGCGCATTTTTTGTCTCCGAGAGGAATGATTCAGCGTCATGACAAACCTCCGGCAAGCCCGCAAAAGGTCAAGGCCGGATGTCGATCAGTGCGTCGGGATTTTATAGAGACTATAAGGGACAAGCTGACGATTGAATGACGCTGCTCGCTGGCATCCTGTACTGACTGTGCGGCGTGGCCGGTTTCAGCCTGAATCGTTGCGCCGCAGCTTGCCTGAGCAGGCCGAGCGTCAGATCACCTGGACACCCTGGCCCTCGCTCATGCGGCCTATGACCCGGGCATCGGGGAAGCCTTGGCTGTGGAAGCAAGCCAGCACTTGGTCGGCGCTGTCGGGGCTGCAGGAGACCAGCAAGCCGCCGCTGGTCTGCGGGTCACTCAGCAAGGCCTGCTGCGCCGGTGTGATGCCGGCCGGCAGGGTGACTTCAGGGCCATAACTGGCCCAGTTGCGCCCCGACGCGCCTGTGACCATGCCTTGTTCCGCCAGCTCGAGCACACCGGGCAGCAGCGGAATCTGGTCCAGGTTCAGTTCCATTTTCAGTTTTGCGCCGCGTGCCAGTTCCAGCCCGTGGCCAGCCAGGCCAAAACCGGTGATGTCGGTCAGGGCATGCACACCGTCCATTTGCGCCAATGCGATACCCGGCTTGTTGAGCTGGGTGGTCACGGCAATCATGCGGGCATAACCGGCGTCGCTGAGTTGGTCTTTTTTGAGCGCTGCCGACAAGATGCCGACACCCAGTGGTTTGCCCAGGATCAACACGTCACCGGCCTTGGCACCGGAGTTTTTCTTGACGCGTGAGGGGTGCACCAGCCCGAGCACCACCAGGCCATAAATCGGTTCGACCGAATCAATCGTGTGGCCGCCGGCAATCGGAATGCCGGCGTCGCGGCAGACGTCCTGGCCGCCACGCAGAATCGCGCCTATGGTCTCCAGCGGTAACACGTTGATGGGCATGCCGACCAGGCCTAACGCCATGATGGGTGTGCCACCCATGGCATAAACGTCGCTGATGGCATTGGTCGCGGCGATGCGGCCGAAGTCATAGGGGTCGTCGACGATGGGCATGAAAAAGTCGGTGGTTGCAATCAGCGCCTGCTCATCGTTGAGCAGGTAAACCGCGGCGTCGTCGGCGGTTTCAATGCCCACCAGTAATTCTTTCGGAATTGGCAAATTGCTGGAGTTTTTGAGAATTTCGCTCAGGATGCCGGGCGCGATTTTGCAGCCGCAGCCGCCACCATGCGACAGGCTGCTCAGGCGGGGCACGGCCGGTTGGGTGGACGGTGTGAGGGGCGTGGGGGTGGTCATGGCAAAACTTTCGAAAGACGTCTCAGTCAAGCTGATCGTCGGGGCAGGGGGCGCTGGGCTTCAGTGCGCTGTGTAGCAAGTTTAAAACACGGCGTTTTTCTTCGGGCGGGCTGAACAAGTGGGCGCGTTGACGGCATTGTTCCTGGAGCAGGGCCAGAAAGCCGGGCTCGGCCGCACAACGCTGCAACAATGCCGCCAGCGCACCATCGTCACCGAGTGCAAAGTAGCCGGCGTAATCGGCGCCCAACATGCCGATGTTGCCGCTGATGGCCGACGCCAGCACCGGCGTGCCGGACTGCACGGCCTCCAGAATCACCTGGGCGCCGCCTTCCATGCGCGAGCTGTTCACCAGCACATGGGCGCGCTTGATGTGCTGGCGGGTTTGCGCACGCGGCAGGCCGCCCAGCCAGCGGTAGCCGGGGGTGGTGTTTTCCGCTGCACGCGCGGCCAGTGCCAGCTCCGGTTGCAAGGCCTCGCCGATGTGTTCAAACAGCATGCGCCCTTCGAAAGGCCTCGCGGCCGCTCGGAGGTAGGTCAGCGGGTCTTTTTCGTCACGCAGATGGCCAACCATCAGCGCGCGGAACTGGCGTGTTGATTTGACGGCGGGGCAAAGGGCCCGGGCCGACTGGTAAATCACCCGGGTTTTGTTGCGCCAGGCGGGCGGAACCTGCTGCAAGCCGGCTTCCTGCAAGACCACCAGATGTGTCGCCAGCCGCAGCGACTGTTGTGCGTCGGCATCCCCCAAGATGTCGCGGTACAGGTCGGTGCCCGTCAGAACCAGGATCAGCGGTTTGCCTGGGTACTGCTGCGCCCAGGCATGGATCGAGGGTGCCGAGCGCCGCGCATGCAGGGCGATCATGGCGTCGGCGGTAGGGGCGCTCAAGGGCGCCGGCCAGGCGGGCAGCAACGCGATGTCACAATGACTGGACAGAAATTGCGCCC
This sequence comes from Polaromonas potterensis, assembly GCF_033446725.1. NCBI lineage: Bacteria > Pseudomonadati > Pseudomonadota > Betaproteobacteria > Burkholderiales > Comamonadaceae > Polaromonas > Polaromonas potterensis. The sequence goes on from NZ_JAWQLX010000004.1 coordinate 344,791, forward strand.
AGCGATGTGCAGTGTGCCAGTTGCCATTGTTGGCTTCCTGCATCGCCGGGCTTACCAGGACCACTGTTTTGGCTTCAGACGCTACACCCAATTCATCACCCCATTCATCCTCGACCACGGTGACCGGGCTGATTGATTCGCCCCTGATGCGCAGCGCAGGCCGGGATGTCCTGTCGCTGGCCCTGATGGATGCGCGCAATCATACGCTGCGTCTTTTCGGTCAATACCAGCAGGCGCTGGAGGCGGTTGATTTTGTGGTGCCAATGTTGCCGACCCTCAACCCGCCATTGTGGGAGTTGGGTCATGTGGGCTGGTTCCAGGAGTGGTGGATAGGCCGCAACATGCAGCGGGCCCGTGGCGCGCGTTGTGACGCGGCGCACACGCGGCTGGCGTCGATCGAACCCCGGGCCGACCGCTGGTGGGACTCGGCGAATGTGCCGCACGCCCAGCGCTGGTCACTGGACCTGCCCAGCGTGGCCAACTGCCGCGCCTACCTGCTCGACACGCTGGAAAGCACACTGGAGCTGCTGGAAAAAGCCGGCGACGATGACGACGCCTTGTATTTCTACCGCCTGTGCCTGTTCCATGAAGACATGCACGCCGAAGCCCTGACCTACACCGCCCAAACGCTGGGGCTGACCCTGGACAAGGCTTTGTTGCAAGCCTTCACACCGCCGACCATGTTTTTGCGCGAGCCGCTGCTGATCCCGGCGACGGTCTGGAAGCAGGGCAGCGCCGATGCGGCCCAGGCCGTGGGTTTTGTGTTTGACAACGAACAGGCACAGCATGAGGTCCAGGTGCCCGAGTTCGAGATCGACGCCCAGCCTGTGAGCTGGGCGCAGTTTGTCGAGTTTGTCGATGACGGCGGGTACGACCAGCCCGAGTTCTGGCTGCCGGAGGGCTGGGACTGGCTGCAAGCCACGGCGGCCAGCGAAGGCCGGCGCGGCCCGCGTTACGTCGAGCAAATTGGCGTGGCCAGCGGCGCAGTGATGCAAATCCGTTTCGGCAAAGCCATGCGTATGCTGGGCAACCAGCCGGCCATGCACATGAGCTGGTGGGAGGCCGACGCCTGGTGCCGCTGGGCCGGACGCCGCCTGCCGGCCGAGGTCGAGTGGGAGGTGGCGGCACACACGGCGGCGCGCCGGGGTTTCCGCTGGGGTGATGTGTGGGAGTGGACAGGCAGCAGCTTCCGGCCTTACCCGGGTTTCACCCCCGGCCCTTATGCCGATTATTCCCAGCCCTGGTTCGGCACCCACAAGGTGTTGCGCGGTGCCTCGATGGCGACCCGAGCGCGCATGAAACATCCGAAGTACCGCAATTTTTATCTGCCAGGGCGCGACGATATCTTCTGCGGGTTTCGGTCGTGTGCGTTGTAGATGCTATTAAAACGGGAGCTGCTTGCGCCCGTGTTTAAAGGGCTGAAGGTCGATTTCATTCATAGGTCCGGGCTCAATGCCTTGTCAGCGTCACGCTGCGTTTGCGGCTTGCACTGGACAGTAGGACGGACTCCCCACTCCCACCCCTAACCCCTCCCTCGCCCCGCTGGGCGATGGAGGGGGACTTCATTTGGTCTTGTGTGCTGCGACCGCGTGCATGAATGGCGGCCGTTTGTGTTTGTACTTCGACATGACGCGCTTCGCGCGTCATGTCTCCCCGAATTGGTATTTGCGTTTTTCTCCACCCCCCTTCTGTCTGCGCCGAGGAGCGCAGGGCCAGCCGGATCAGGGCGAGCGATTGTCTGAGCCGAAGGCGAGTTCGAGCTCGACCCCGGCTGGACCGAGCACCGCAGGTTGCCCGTAGCGAAGCGAAGGGACGCAGACAGCGGGGTCGCCTTTCTTTTCCTTAGGTTTCTTTGGCGAAGCAAAGAAAAGTAAGTCGCCCGCCGGGGCGAGACCCGGCCAGCAGGCAAACCACTGCAGCTCGAAATCAAACAAGACTTCAACAAGCTCAGCCCGAACGGCAGAGGCAAGCAAATTTTGCTATAAATTCAGTAGCTATCTGCGCCCGTTCAATAAGGGCTAGAGCATGAAAATACTTAAACGTTAGGGCTTGCTCGCCTTGGCCGTGCGGTAATTCCACCAAGGCAACATGGCCCGCAACGACAAGACCTGCCCACTTTGCGCATCGGCGCCGCTGTAGCCGGGCAGGCCGGCCAATGTGGTTTGCCAGTCCTGGCTTTGCAACTCGGCCAGCAGTGCCTGCACCGGCGCCTGCGGCAGGGCGGACTTCAGGCAGACCAGGTGATAACGTTCCTGCACCAGCGGCACAAAGTCCAGGCCCTTGTCGCGGGCGACGGCTTCAATGCCCAGGCCGGCATCGGCGGCGCCGCTGGCCACCGCTTGTGCGACGGCTGTGTGCGACGGCTCTTGTGTGTCGTAGCCGGAAACGCTGTCGGGGCTGAGCCCGGCCTGCGCCAGCAATTCATCGAGCAAGACACGTGTGCCCGTGCCTTGTGCGCGGTTCACATAACGCAGCCCCGGCTGTTGCAGGTCGGCCAGTTGTGTGAGCCGGCGCGGGTTGTTTTTGGCAACGATCAGGCCCTGGCTGCGGTGGGCAAACCCAATCAGTTTGTGTTGACCGGGTTTGAGCAGGTGGCGATAAGTCTGAGCTGGCACCGAATGCAGGCCTGGCCGGTCCAGCGTGTGAAACCCGGCCATCATGCAACGTCCGGCATTCAGCGCCGCAATCGCGTCCACGCTGCCCATGAAACGGATGTCCAGGTGCAGGCGGCGCGCCGCGGCCTGGTCGCGCAGTGCGCTTAACGCGGCGTCGTGGCTCGCGTATAACGTCAACACATGGGCGTCATCGTCAAAGGCGGTGGAAAACGCCCGCTCGATGTCGCCGCGCAGCGCTTCAATTTGCGGCGCGAGTCTGGCTTGGGCCTGGCGCTCGGACCACAGCAGTTTTTCGCCGAACTCGGTCAGCTGCGCGCGTTGGCCCTTGTCCCAGACGATCAAGGTGCGCCCCAGGGTCTGCTCCCATTTTTTGAGCGCGCCCCAGACATGGCGATAGGACAAATCGAGTGCCCGCGAAGCTTTCGAGATCGAACCTTGCTCGCGCACGGCATGCAACAGGTCCATCAGCGGGTTGCGGATCAGCGCGTCTTTGCCGCGTTCGGGTGACAGCAGGTAGGAGAGTTCGACTTTGTGCATGGTGCTTAAGAAGTTTGCTGATTATGGGTGCGCGGTCGGGCACACCTGGCGCAAGGCTGGTTGGCATCCATCCTATGCACATTGGTTCATAGCTCGTCATTCCCGATAAGCACGCCCGGGCTTAGACCCTAGGATAGGGGCTCATCATTCTTGTGGCATGAACACCTTCTCAAGCAGCATCAGCACGGCTTTTTCGCTCATCGCCTCCTTCGATCCCTTGCTCGGCAGCATTCTCTGGCGGTCGCTGGCCGTCAGTGCCTGCGCCTGCCTGCTGGCCTGCAGCGCCGGCCTGGTGCTGGGCGCCTGGCTGGGGGTGGCGCGGTTTCGCGGCCGTGATGTGGTGTTGACCCTGCTCAACACCCTGCTGGCTTTGCCCTCGGTGGTGGTGGGGCTGGTGGTTTATTTGCTGCTTTCGCGTTCCGGCCCGCTGGGTTTTCTCGGCTGGCTGTTTTCCTTCAAGGCCATGGTGCTGGCGCAGGCCGTGCTGGTGTTGCCTATGGTGACGGCGCTGGTGCGCCAGACGATTGAAGACGCCGACCGCCTGCACGGCGAGCAGTTCCAGTCGCTGGGCGCCGGCAAGGGCATGCGCAGCTTGCTGCTGCTCTGGGACGAGCGTTATACCTTGCTCACCGTGCTGATCGCCGCCTTTGGCCGCGCGATTTCCGAGGTGGGTGCGGTGATGGTGGTGGGCGGCAACATCGATGGTTTCACCCGTGTCATGACCACGACGATTGCGCTGGAGACCAGCAAGGGCGATTTGCCGCTGGCGCTGGCCCTGGGCGTGCTGTTGTTGGCCGTGGTCTTGCTGCTCAATGTGCTGATTGCGCTGGTGCGGCGCTGGCGTGAACGCATCGACGAGGACATGCCGGCAGACGCGGTGAAACTGCTGGCGCCGCAACACCAGGGGAGCCGGCCATGAAACCGCTCTTCGACATGACATCGGTCGCCGTGCATTACGGCAAGGTGCAGGCCTTGAAGTCTTGCACCTTGCGCATCCACGCCGGCGAGCGCGTGGCGCTGGTGGGCGCCAACGGCAGCGGCAAAAGCACCTTGCTACGCACCTTGCACGGCCTGGTCCGGCCCACGCTGGGCCGCCTGCAATTTGACGCGACGGCGCGCCAGGCCATGTTGTTTCAGCACCCCTATATGTTGCGCGCCAGCGCCCAGAGCAATGTGGCACTTGGGCTTTGGCTGCAAGGCATGCCCTGGAAAGAGACCAAGACACAGGCGCTGCGGGCGCTGGACCGGGTTGGCCTGCTGGCCCTGGCGCAGCGCAATGCCAAGGCCTTGTCGGGCGGCCAGCAGCAGCGGCTGGCCCTGGCCCGTGCCTGGGCCATGCAGCCCCAGGTGCTGCTGCTGGACGAGCCGACCGCCAGCCTGGACCCCGGTGCCAAACGCGAGGTCGAGACCTTGATGGCCGAGTTTGCAGACGCTGGCATGACCTTGATTTTCAGCAGCCACAACCTGGGCCAGGTCAAACGCCTGGCCAGCCGCGTGATTTACCTGGAGCACGGCCGACTGCTGGCGGACTTGCCGACACATGATTTTTTCAACGGCCCGCTGCCGGTGGAAGCCGAGATTTTTGTCAAAGGAGAACTTGTATGAACACCGCACCGGTCATCTCGCTTACTTTTAAGTGTTTCAGGGCTGTCGCCCTTATTCCATTTGCGCTGATGGCTACTGTTTCGATAGCGCAACCCAGCACCATCGTGATGGCCTCGACCACCTCGACCGAGCAGTCTGGTTTGTTCGGCACTTTGCTGCCGGCCTTCAAACAGGCCAGCGGCATCGACATCAAGGTCGTGGCCCTGGGCACTGGCCAGGCCATCGACATGGGACGGCGCGGCGATGCCGATGTGTTGTTTGTGCATGACCAGGTGGCTGAAGAAAAAGTCGTGGCCGAAGGGTTTGCGCTCAAACGTTTTCCGGTGATGTACAACGATTTTGTGCTGGTGGGCCCGGCCGCCGATCCGGCCAAAACCAAGGGCAAAGACATTGTTGAAGCGCTGAAAAAACTCAGTGCCAGCAACGCCAGCTTTGTCTCGCGCGGCGATAAAAGCGGCACCCATGCCGCCGAATTGCGTTATTGGAAAAATGCCGGTGTGGACAACCCGCAGTTTGCCGGCTACAAGGCCTGCGGTTGCGGCATGGGCCCGGCACTCAACATCGGTTCCTCGTCCAATGCCTATGTGCTGACCGATCGCGGCACCTGGCTCAGCTTCAAGAACCGCGGTGACTTGGTGGTGCTGGTCGAAGGCGACACCCGCTTGTTCAACCAGTACGGCGTGATGGTGGTCAACCCGGCCAAACACCCGCAGGTCAAAGCGGCCGAAGCGCAGAAGTTTGTCGACTGGGTGATTTCACCCGCCGGCCAGGCCGCGGTGGCGAGTTACAAAATTGGCGGCGAGCAGCTGTTTTTCCCCAACGCCACGCGTTAACGCACCACGGGTGCGCAGCGAAAAATTTTCCGCAGGGCCGCCCCAAGGAAAATGAGCCCCCTTGGGGGGCAGCGCAGTACGCGCAGCGACAAGCGTGGGGGCGAATCAGCGCAAGATGCCCAGCGCAAACGGCAGGCTGACAATGCCCAGCAAGGTCGACAAGGTGACCAGACCGGCCACAAAAGCGCCGTCGTAACCCATGCGGGCCGCCAGCACATAACAACTGGAGGCGGTCGGCAAGGCTGAAAACGACAGCAGCACCGTGGTTTGTACCGTCGACAGGCCAAAGACCCAGCACAGGCCCAGCGCCATCAGCGGCATGAGGAAGTGGCGAATGGCCAGCAAGGAGACCGCCAGGGTTTTGGCCGCAGCCAGCGAGCCGAACTGCAGGCCGGCGCCGGCCGCCATCAAGCCCAGCGCCAGAGAGGCGGCGCCTATGCGGGTCACCGTGGGCTCCAGCCACACCGGGATATGAAAACCCATCAGGTTGGCGCTCAGGCCCAGGGCGGTGGCGATGATCAGCGGGTTGCGGACCAGGGCGTGCAGAAAACCGGTCTTGGCGTGCCGCGCCATCGGCCAGACCGCGCCGACATTGAGCAGTGGCACACAGACGCCGATCAAAATCGCAATCAGCAACAGGCCTTCGGCGCCGGCCAGACGCTCGGCCAAGGCCAGCGCGATAAAGGAGTTGAAGCGGAAGGCAATCTGTGCGCTGGCCGCGTGTTCACGGGCATCGATGTGTTTGCCCAGCCAGGGCAGATAGGGCAGGGCATACGCCAGGCCAATGCCCAGCAAAGACATGCTCAGTCCGGCGGCGATCAGGCTGGAGGCCGCGCCGAGGTCCAGCGGGCTTCTGACGATGGACTGGAACAGCAGGACCGGGAACAGGAAGTAATAAACCAGGCTCTCCACCTGCTGCCAGACGTTGCGGTTCAGCGCGGTGTAACGGCAGACCAGGTAGCCACACAGGATGAGGGAGAAGTCGGGGAAGAGGAGTTGGGCGTAATTCACCCGGCAAGAATAACCGCAAATTTTCAGGCAAATCGGGGTTTGCCCTTATGCGTAATCCACAGGAAGCGGACACATGGCTTGCGCTTAGGATAGGCGCTGTAATCTTTTCAAGGAAATTTGTCATGCAACGTCGTTACCTGCTTACCCTTTCTGCGCTGACGCTGGCTACTGCCGCCGCAGGATCCGCATTTGCCCAGGCTTATCCCAACAAGGTCATCAAACTGCAAGTGCCTTTCGCGCCAGGCGGCACCACCGACATCGTCGGTCGTGTGATTGCCGAGCCCTTGGGCAAGGCGCTGGGCCAGAGCGTGATCATTGAAAACAAGGCCGGCGGCGGCGGTGTGGTGGGTGCCACCGAAACGGCGCGCGCCATCCCCGATGGTTATACGCTGGGTGTCGCGACCGTGTCGACCACGGCAGCCAACCCGGCCATCAACCCCAAAATTCCGTACAACCCGCTGACGGACTTCACGCCCATCATCAACATTGCGGCCACCCCCAACATCATTGCGGTGCACCCCAGCTTTCCGGCGCGCAATTACAAGGAATTTATTGCCGAGCTCAAGAAAAATCCGGGCAAATATTCGTACTCCTCGTCGGGCACGGGCGGCATCGGCCACCTGCAGATGGAGCTGTACAAAAATCTGAGCGGTACCTTTATCACGCACATTCCCTACCGTGGTGCCGGTCCGGCTCTGAACGACACGGTGGCCGGCCAGGTGCCCATGATTTTTGACAACCTGCCTTCTGCGTTACCTTTCATCCAGCAAAAGCGCCTGATTCCCATCGTCGTTGCTGCACCGCAGCGCCTGGCGGCGCTGCCTGATGTGCCGACCTTCAAGGAGCTGGGCCTGGAGCCTGTGAACCGCATGGCGTATTACGGCATCGTAGGTCCCAAAGGCCTGCCGAAAGAGGTGGTCGACAAGGTCAGTGCCGGCACCTTGAAGGCGCTGCAGGACCCGGCGGTGCGTAAACGCATCGAAGACACAGGTTCCCTGATCGTCGGCAATACGCCGGAGCAGTTCGCGGCGCAGATCAAGGCCGAATACGAGGTTTATAAAAAGGTGGTGACCACCGCCGGGCTCAAGCTCGATTAAGCCTTGCCGGCTGCGCGGTGCGCAGCCTGGGCCTACCTACCCTGCCGGCTGCGCGTCTGGCAGGGTATTTTTTTGCGTGTCTGTTTTTCATTTTGTTATCGTCCCGGTATGAATCCCCAGAGCCAGTCCAGCATGGACGCTTTTATCGACGCCTTGTGGCTGGAAGACGGTCTGTCCAAAAACACGCTGGAGGCCTACCGGCGCGACTTGTCCTTGTACGCCGTCTGGCTGGGTGCCCCTGAGCAGGGCGGCCGGGCGCTGGATGCCACGCTGGAGCGCGACATCCAGGCCTATTTCTCGGCACGCCACAACACCACCAAGGCCACTTCGGCCAACCGCCGACTGACCGTGTTCAAGCGTTATTTCCATTGGGCCTTGCGCGAGCGCCTGATCCCGGTGGACCCCACGCTCAAGCTGCAGTCGGCGCGCCAGGCCCTGCGTGTGCCCAAACTTTTGTCGGAGGCGCAAGTCGATTCGTTGTTGGCGGCGCCCAGCGAAGACACGGCGTTAGGCCTGCGTGACCGTGCGATGCTGGAGCTGATGTATGCCAGCGGCCTGCGTGTCAGCGAACTGGTCGGGCTCAAGACTTTTCACACCAGCATGAACGACGGTGTGCTGCGGGTCATGGGCAAGGGCAGCAAGGAGCGCCTGGTGCCCTTTGGCCAAGTCGCCAGGGAGGCGATCGTGCGTTACCTCGACCAAGCCCGCCCCGAGATACTGGGCGGGCAGCAGACCGACGATCTGTTTGTCACCGCGCGCGGCAGCGGCATGAGCCGGGTGATGTTCTGGATGCTGGTCAAAAAATACGCCTTGCGGGCGGGCATTCACTCGCCCTTGTCACCGCATACCTTGCGCCACGCCTTTGCCACCCATTTGCTGAACCACGGTGCAGACCTGCGCGCGGTGCAGATGTTGCTGGGCCATGCCGATATTTCCACCACCACCATCTACACCCACGTGGCTCGTGAGCGCCTGAAAAACCTGCATGCAACTCACCACCCGCGGGGCTGAGCCGCGCAGGCAGCGGCCCGTGCAGGGCAAAATAGCGCCAATTCTTATTCTTGGAAAATTTGCATGTCACGTTTGACCCCGCGCCGCAGCCTGCTCGCCTTGCCCTTGCTGGCCTTGTGTGCAGCCGCCCTGCCTGTTGCCGCCACCGCCCAGTCCTGGCCGGCACGCCCGATACGCATCGTGGTTGCCTACCCGCCGGGCGGCATCAGCGATAACGTCGCGCGGGCGTTGGCCGACAAGCTGACGCTGCAACTGGCCACGCCGGTGATCATTGAAAACCGGGCCGGTGCCGGCGGCAGCATTGGCATGGACATGGTGGCCAAGGCGGCGCCCGACGGTTACACGATTGGTTTTTCATCGATCAGCCCGCTGGCGCTGAACCCACACCTGGGCAAGCTGCCGTTTGACCCGGTCAAAGACATTGCCCCGGTGGCCAGCGTGATGTATTCGCCGGTGGTGCTGCTGGCCACCTCCGCTTTTGCGGGCAAGGACTTCAAGGACATGCTGGCGGCCTCGAAAGCCAAACCCGGCAGCATGCGCTGGTCCACCTCGGGTCTGGCCACGGTCGGCCACATCGTGCTGGAGCAAGTCCAGCACAGCGCGAAAATCGAGATCACCCACATCCCCTACAAAGGCGGCGGCCAGCAACTCACCGATGCGCTGAGCGGGCAGTTTGAAGTTATCACCACCAACCTCAGCGGGGCGGTGATGCCGCACATCCAGTCGGGCAAGCTGAGGCCGCTGGCCGTGGGGGCGCCGGCGCGGGTGGATGCCTTGCCGCAAGTGCCGACCTTTGCCGAACTCGGTTTTGCGCCGGCCAACCTGAGTTCGTTGTTCGGTGTGTTTGCCCCCGCCAAAACGCCTGAGGCCGTGTTGCAGCGGCTGAACACCGAGATCAACCTGGCCTTGCAGACGCCCGAGTTGCGCAAACGCCTGCTCAGTGCCGACAACGTGCCCGCGATCGGCAGCGCTGCGGAGTTTGCCCGCCAGATCGCGCAGGAATCCGCGAGCAACGCCCGCATCATCAAGGCGGCGCAGATCAAGGCGGATTAAAGCCTGGCGACCGGATCATCGACGCATAACAACTAAACGGAGACAAGTCATGAAAAAAATCATCGCCGCCTTCACCTTGCTGGGCATGGCCAGCCTGGCCATGGCGCAGACGCCATCAAAAGCACCCTGGCCCACAGCCAAACCCATACGCCTGATCGTGGGTTACCCGCCAGGCGGTGGCATCGACTTTGCGGCGCGCACAGTGCAGGTGGCGCTGCAGGAGGCGCTGAAGCAGCAGATCGTGGTGGACTACAAACCGGGCGCCGGCGGCATGCTGGCGGCCGGGGAACTGACACGTGCCACACCCGACGGTTACACCATCCTGCTGGCCAACACAGGGCCGTTTGCGATTGCGCCCTACCTTCAGCAGAAGATGCCTTATGACCCGGTGCGGCAGTTCACCTACATCGGACAGATAAGCCAGGGCAGTTATATCGCCGTCACACAAATGGATCACCCGGCGAAAGACCTCAAGGAGTTTGTGGCCTGGGCACGTGCCAACCCCGGCAAGGTGAACTTCGCCTCAGGCGGCGCCGGTACCTCCACCCACCTGAACGGCGAGTTGATGAACCAGGCCACGGGTTTGAACATGACCCACGTGCCCTACAAAGGCAGTGCACCGGCGGTGCAAGACCTGATAGGCGGGCAGACCCAGTTGCTGATCGACGCGGGCAGCGTGTTGCTGCCGCAACTCAAGGGCAGCAAACTCAAGGCGCTGGCGGTGACGGGCGCCAGGCGTGACCCGGCCGCGCCGGATGTGCCTTCGGTCCGTGAACTCGGCCTGAGTGGCATGGAGTCTGTGGGATTTCAGGGCCTGCTGGGTCCGGCCGGCATGCCCAAGGAGATCGTGGACACACTCGCGGCGGAACTGGCCAAGGTGCTGGCCCAGCCGGAAATCAAGGCCAAGTTTGCCGCGGTGGGCGCCGAGGTGCACAGCATCGGCCCGGCGGAGTTTGCCGCCTTTGTCAAAGGCGACAACGAGAAGTGGGCCAAGCTGATCCGCGAGCGCAAGCTTCAGCTGGACTGAGGCCTGAGGACGCTCAGCGGTACATGTAGTCGCGCCGGAAGGGGTAGCGGGCCTGCGCGCCCTTGATGGCTTCGTCCTTGAGCTCGCCGGAGGGCCGGGTCGCCAGCATCTGGTGCAGCCCCAGCCAGCCCTGCTCGAAACTCATGGCGCTGCCGGCCAGGTAGAGCCGGTAGGCGCGCAGGGTTTTTTCGGCCCGTGCCTCGCCGGCGGTGGCGCTCAGCACTTGCAACGCTTCGCCGAGTTTGGCCTCCAGCGTATCCGACCAATCCCACAAGGTGCGCGCATAGTGCGGCCGCAGGTTTTCGGTGTCCACCATTTCCAGCCCGGAGCGGGCCAGGTGGGTCAGGACATCGCTGACATGCAGCAACTCGCCGCCCGGGAAAATGTATTTCTCGATAAAGTCGCCCATGCCGGCGCCTAGTTGCGTGTTGTCCAGCCCGCCGGCGGTGATGCCGTGGTTCAGGACCAGCCCGCCGGGCGCCAGCAGACGATGGATCTTGCTGAAATACGCTGTCATGTTGGCGCGGCCCACATGTTCGAACATGCCGACGGATGAGATTTTGTCGAAAGGCCGGCTTTCGTCCTGGTCGCGGTAGTCGCGTAGCTCCACGCGGACACGGTTTTGCAGGCCTTTTTCGTTGATCAGGCGCTGCACATGCGCATGCTGGTTTTTCGACAGCGTGATACCGGTGGCGTCCACACCGTAATGTTCGGCCGCCCACAGCAACAAGCCGCCCCAGCCCGAGCCCACGTCCAGAAAGCGTTCGCCGGGCTGCAGCATCAACTTGCGGCAGATATGGTCCAGCTTGGCTTCCTGGGCCTGGGCCAGCGTCATGTCGCTGCTGCGGTAATAGGCGCATGAATACACCCGACGCGGGTCCAGCCAGAGCGCATAAAAGTCGTCCGAGACGTCGTAGTGAAACTGGATTTGCTGGGCGTCTTTTTCCGGCGAATGGGCCCGCAAGGATCGGATCTGGCGCAACAGGTGGGACCAGCCACCAGCGCTGGCGGCCACCGGGTTGGCCGGCAGCAGGCCGGCGGCCACAGCCATCACGTCGCGCATGCGGCCTTCCAGCTTGAGCTGGCCTTCGACAAAATCTTCGGCCAGCGCGCCGATTTGTCCGGCCTTCAGGCGGGCCAGGCTGGACCAGTGCGAAAACGACATCTTGACCGGCGCACCGGGTGGGCCCAACACCTGGCCTTCGGGCAGTTGCACCGCAACCGGCGCCGGCAAGCGCACGATTTGGGACTCAATGAGAGGAACGAGATGCCGGATCATGTGCACACTCCTGTTCGACGTTTCAGTCTGGACCGATGGGGGCAGTTTAAGTGTTCAGCCGCCATTTGTCCGGCGACCTCTTTTCGCCGGCCATCCTTCAGCCTACTGCCGCGCAAGTGCCCGGACTGTGCGGAAAATCTGACAATCCGTGTCAGACAAGCCCGGGGGCTCCGAAGCTTCGCCGGACGGTTAAAGCGCCAGTTGAGCCAGTTCGGCCTCGTCAAAACCGGCCGCGCGCCGGGCCGGCAGGTTGAACGGGCCTTTGAGTTTGGGGGCCTGGTAGGTGGTGGCCAGCGCGGCGTAAGTGCTGATCACGTCCAGCCCGCGCTGCTCACACAGGTAACGGTACCAGTGGTTGCCAATGGCCACATGGCCAATTTCGTCGCGCAGGATGATGTCCAGGATCTCGCCGCCGCGCCGGTCGCCGACCGAGATCAGCTTGTTGCGAATGGCCGGCGAGGCGTCCAGGCCGCGTGCTTCCAGCGTGCGCGGCACCAGGGCCAGCCGGGCCAGCAGGTCGCCCTTGGTTTTTTCGGCCATTTCCCACAGGCCGTTGTGGGCCGGGAAGTCGCCATAGGCAAACCCCATGTCCGTCAGGTGGTTGTTGAGCAACTGGAAATGAAGCGCCTCTTCCGTGGCCACGCGGGCCCAGTCGCGGTAAAAACGCTCGGGCATGCCCTCAAAGCGCCACAACACGTCCAGCGCCAGGTCGATGGCGTTGGACTCGATATGCGCCAGCGCGTGGACCAAGGCGGCGCGGCCTTCCAGCGTGCCGACGGCGCGGTTTTTCATCTGTGCGGGCGGCAGCAACTCGGGTCGCTCGGGTCGGCCCGGAATGCCGGGCACGGCGGCCATGGCCTGCCCGGCGCCCAGGTCTGCGGCCTCCGGGTCCAGCGCGCGAGCCGCCAGCGCCTTGTGCACAGGATCGCGGATCACGAGGATGTCCTGGGCGAGTTGTCGGAGAGAAGTCGTCATGGGGTGATTTTCCGCTACCCGGGGCTGGCCGCGCGGGTGGGATTCGAGATGCTATAAAAATAATAGCTATCTGCGCCCGTCGGGTAAGGGGGAAAGGCTATTTTCTCTTAAGAAAACTTAATTCCCGGTGTCAACACAGGTCGCCCTGTCCGTCCGCAGCCGGCGGGGAGGGTGCTCTTTACAATGGGGTGTATCAAGAGACAACAAAGGAAACACACGATGGCGGTTTACCAATTGGACGATCTGGTTCCAAAAATGCACGAATCCGCGTGGGTCGCCGACAGCGCCCAGGTGATTGGCGATGTCCAATTGGCGGCCGATGTCAGCGTCTGGTTTGGCACGGTGATACGCGGCGACACGGAAACCATCACGATTGGCCGTGGCACCAACATCCAGGATGCCAGCGTGTTGCATGCCGACTTTGGTGTGCCCCTGACGATTGGTGAAGACGTGTCCATCGGTCACCAGGTGACCTTGCATGGCTGCACGATTGGCGACGGCTCGCTGATCGGGATAGGCGCGGTGATTCTCAATCACGCGAAGATTGGCAAAAACTGCCTGGTGGGTGCGGGCGCGCTGGTGACCGAAGGCAAGGAGTTCCCCGATGGCTCCATGATCTTCGGCAGCCCGGCCAAAGCCGTGCGGCAGTTGTCGCCCGAACAAATTGCGGGTTTAAAAATGAACGCGAAGCACTATATAGACAATGCCCGGCGCTTCCAGTCCGGGCTGAAAAAGATCGCCTGAACAGTATTGAGACCATGACCCCATTCAAGCAAACCACACACCAGCCAGCCAGGGCCGCGGAACCGGCTATGCCGGGCCGCAGGCGCAGCGCCCCCTCGGGGGGCAGCGAACCACACGAAGTGGGGAGCGTGGGGGCCAAAACTTATGTCTGAACTCCATAAATTTATCTTTGACGGCCTGCCGGTGCGCGGCATGCTGGTGCGCCTGACCGGTGCCTGGCAGGAAATCCTCCAACGCCGCGAGGCCGGCGGCGGTTACCCGCCCGAGGTCTTGCAACTGCTGGGCGAAATGACGGCCGCCGGTGCGCTGATGCAAAGCAACATCAAGTTCAATGGTGCGCTGGTGTTGCAGATATTTGGTGATGGCCCGGTCAAACTCGCGGTGGCGGAAGTGCAGCCCGACCTGAGCTTGCGCGCCACCGCCACGCTGATTGGCGAGGTGTTGCCGGGCGACAGCCTGAGCCGTCTGGTCAATGTCAACAACCAGGGGCGCTGCGCGATCACGCTAGACCCGAAAGACAAGTTTCCGGGTCAGCAGCCTTACCAGGGTGTGGTGCCGCTGTTTGGCGACAAGCACGAAAAGCTTGAAAAACTCAGCGAGGTGCTGGAGCACTACATGTTGCAAAGTGAACAGCTGGACACCAAGCTGATCCTGGCCGCCGACGGCGAGGTGGCGGCCGGTTTGTTGATCCAGCGCCTGCCGGTGAAAGGGCAGGGCAACCTGGAAGGCCAGATTGACCGCGATGCCAACGAGGACCAGATTGGTGTCAACGAAGATTACCAACGCATCGCCATGCTGGCCGGCACGCTGAAACGCGAAGAGTTGCTCACGCTGGATGCCGACACGATTTTGCACCGCCTGTTCTGGGAAGAGCCGATCACACGGTTTGAGGTCCTGACGCCAAGTTTTGCCTGCAGCTGTTCACGTGAACGCGTGGGCAATATGTTGCACAGCCTGGGCACGGCGGAGATTGAAAGCATCATTGAAGAGGCCGGCCAGGTGGCGGTGGCTTGCGAATTCTGCGGTGCGCAATACGCGTTCGATCCGGTGGATGCGGCCCATATCTTTGTCGAGCAAAGCAAGCAGCCGCCCGTGAGCCCCACGGTCCAGTAAACCCTGCACGTCCGTGCTGCGGAGGCTAAATAAGCTTGAGGCGAGGCTAGCGGGCCTTGCCCATCTTTGACGAGAACAGGTGGCGTTCGCAGTCCGGGTCGCTGCATTTGTCGCAGGACCAGCTCCAGGGCTGATTTTTTAAGGAAATTAGGCCTGTAGCCCCTGTACAGCCTGCGCTGATAGCTATTGAATTCATAGCGATCAGCGCATTGGCCAGGCGCTCCTCGCCCTGGCCATACACCACCTGGTAGTTCACACCCGCGCGTGTGAGGGCGGCGCGCACCAGCGCATCCACCGGCTCGCGCACCTGCGGGCCCACGCGCTGCAGGCCATCGGCCACCCAGGGCAGGTCCAGCCCGGTCACCAGGGTCAGGTCGTAGCTGCGCTGGCGCTGCAAGGCAAAGCTGTACAAGGCGCCATCGTCGAACAACATGGCGCTGTAGATGGCGACCATCAGGGCCGTGGTGTCGGCGATCACCCAGTTGGCCTGGGTTGCCGCTGCGTCGACACGGCGCTCCTGCTCCTGCGCAATCGGCAGCTGCTCATCGGGCCGCGGCGTGCGGCCTTCACGTTCGCACCACTCGCGCAGCACTTCCGGTACCACAAGCACCGACTGGTGTTGCCCGCTCAGATGGGCGGCCAGATCGCGCGCGAGCCGGGTTTTACCGGTGCTTTCGGCGCCTAAGAGGGCAATTTTCATGGGGATGTGTCACAAGCGCTGGGGCAGCTTGCGCAGCGGCGTTCCGACGCGGCTTTATTTGGAAATCTGGACGAAAATTTCATTGGGCTTGACCATGCCCAATTCCTGACGCGCCTTTTCTTCCACCATGTCCAGGCCTTCCTTGAGGTCTTTGACCTCGGCGGCCAGGCGTTCGTTGTCGGCTTGCGCCTGCGCGTTGTGGAGGTTTTTTTCGCCCAGCTTGCGCTGCATCTCGTTGACACTGGGAATGCTGCCCCGACCCACCCAGAGCTGCGCATGCACGATGACCAGCAGCGCAATCAGCAGGGCGGGGACGATGCGGTTTCCCACAGGCGCAGTCTCCGGGGTTTAACGGAGGTTGTAGAAAGCGTCGCGGCCGGGATAGGTTGCGATGTCGCCCAGGTCTTCTTCGATGCGCAGCAACTGGTTGTACTTGGCCATGCGGTCGGAGCGGCTGAGCGAGCCGGTCTTGATCTGGCCGGCGTTGGTGCCGACGGCGATGTCGGAAATTGTCGAATCTTCGGTTTCGCCGGAACGGTGTGAAATCACCGCGGTGTAACCCGCGCGTTTCGCCATTTCGATCGCGGCAAAGGTTTCGGTCAGGGTGCCGATCTGGTTGATCTTGATCAGGATGGAATTGGCAATGTTTTTGTCAATGCCTTCCTTCAGGATCTTGGTGTTGGTGACAAACAGGTCGTCGCCGACCAATTGCACTTTTTTGCCCAGGCGTTCGGTCAGGATTTTCCAGCCATCCCAGTCACCTTCGTGCATGCCGTCTTCGATGCTGATGATGGGGTACTTGTCGCACCATGTGGCCAGCATGTCGGTCCATTGCTGGGCCGAGAGGCGCAGGCCGCCTTCGCCTTCGAGCACGTACTCGCCGTCCTTGTAGAACTCGCTGGCGGCGCAGTCCAGGGCCAGGGCGATCTGCTCGCCGGCGGTATAGCCGGCCTTGTCGATGGCTTCCAGGATCAGCTGAATCGCAGCTTCGTGGTTTTCGACGCTGGGCGCAAAACCACCTTCGTCGCCCACGGCGGTGCTGATGCCCTTGTCGTGCAGAATTTTCTTCAGGGCGTGGAAGACTTCGGCGCCCCAGCGCAGGGCTTCGCGGAAGCTGGGCGCGCCCACGGGCACGATCATGAGTTCTTGCAGGTCCAGGCTGTTGTTGGCGTGGGCGCCGCCGTTGATCACGTTCATCATGGGCACGGGCATTTGCATCGCGCCCATGCCGCCGAAGTAGCGGTACAGCGGCAGGCCGGCTTCTTCAGCGGCGGCACGTGCGACGGCCATGCTGACGGCCAGCATGGCGTTGGCGCCCAGGCGAGATTTGTTCTCGGTGCCGTCGAGGTCGATCAGCGTGCGGTCCAGGAAAGCCTGTTCGCTGGCGTCCAGACCCAACACGGCTTCGGAGATTTCGGTGTTGATGTGTTCGACGGCCTTGAGCACGCCTTTGCCCAGGTAGCGGGCCTGGTCACCGTCGCGCAGCTCGATGGCTTCGCGCGAACCGGTGGAGGCACCCGAAGGCACGGCCGCACGGCCCATGACGCCGGACTCCAGCAGGACGTCGCATTCGACGGTGGGGTTGCCACGGCTGTCCAGGATTTCGCGGCCGACGATATCAACAATTGCGCTCATTTAGGCTCTTTCAAATCAAAAAACAAAAATCAAACAAAAGGTTTAAACACCTTCGACGATGACCATGCGCATGATGGCTGCGCCCTGGCGTGCCGCACGGGCTTTGCCGTATTCGGGGGAGGCATCAAAGGCCTTGGCCGCTTCGACGCTGGCGAACTTCAGGATCACCAGGCGGTCGGGTGTCCAGTCGCCTTCAAGCACTTCAACTTTACCGCCGCGCACGCAGACTTCCGCGCCGTGGGCTTGCATCGCCGCCGACGACCACTTTTTGTACTCTTCGTATTGTTCGGGGTTGGTGACGGCAACGTTGGCAATGATGTAGGCACTGGTCATGGGATCAGGCCTCAAAACTGTTTTCAAGGTAACCATTTTTCTTGGTCACGCGGTCCAGTTCCAGCAGGGTTTCCAGCAGCGCCTTCATGTGTTTAAGCGGCACGGCATTGGGGCCGTCGCTCATGGCCTTGGCCGGGTCGGGATGGGTTTCCATGAACAGGCCGGCCACACCGACAGCCACGGCCGCACGCGCCAGCACCGGAACCATCTCGCGCTGGCCGCCACTGCTGGTGCCCTGGCCGCCCGGCAGTTGCACCGAATGGGTGGCATCGAAAACGACAGGGGCTGCCGTTTCGCGCATGATGGCCAGGCTGCGCATGTCGCTTACCAGGTTGTTGTAGCCAAAACTGGCGCCGCGTTCGCAGGCCATGAAGTTGTCTTCGTTCAGGCCTTTTTCGCGCGCGGCGGCTCTGGCCTTGTCGATGACGTTTTTCATGTCGTGGGGCGCGAGGAACTGCCCCTTCTTGATGTTCACCGGCTTGCCCGACTGGGCCACGGCACGGATGAAGTCGGTCTGCCGGCACAGGAAGGCGGGCGTCTGCAACACGTCCACCACGCTGCAGACCTGGGCGATCTGCGATTCGTCGTGGATGTCGGTGAGTACCGGCAGGCCCAGCTCACGCTTGACCTTGGCCAGAATCTCCATGCCCTTGTCCAGGCCAGGGCCGCGAAACGTGCTGCCCGAGGACCGGTTGGCCTTGTCAAAGCTGCTCTTGAAGATAAACGGGATGCCCAGCGCGGACGTGATCTCTTTCAACGTGCCGGCGGTGTCCATTTGCAATTGCTCGGACTCGATCACGCAGGGACCGGCAATCAGGAAGAAGGGCTGGTTCAGCCCGATATCGAATCCGCAAAGTTTCATAAGACCTTCTTCAGGCTGGTCAGTGAGGAGGCCGCGCCGCCTGCAGCAGGCATGGCGGCGATGGGGCGGCGGGCGAGGGTCATGTCAGGCCACGACTTTCAGCGGCTTGGTTTCTGGCGTGGTCATCAGCGCGCGTCGCTTCAGGGCGGCGGCGATAAAGGCGTTGAACAGCGGGTGGCCGCTCCAGGGCGTGGACTTGAATTCAGGGTGAAATTGCACACCCATATACCAGGGGTGCACATCCTGAGGCAGCTCCACGATTTCGGTCAGCTGTTCACGTTGCGTCAGCGCGGAAATCACCAAGCCGGCTTTGCGCAGCGAGTCCAGGTAGTTCACGTTGGCCTCGTAGCGATGCCGGTGACGTTCTGTCACCACGTCGCCGTAGATCTGGTGCGCCAGGGTGTTGGGTTCCACGTCCGAGCTTTGCGCGCCCAGGCGCATGGTGCCGCCCAGGTCTGAGTTGGCGTCACGCACCTGGATCGTGCCGTCGGCGTCTTTCCACTCGTTGATCAGGGCGATCACCGGGTGCGGCGTCTCGGGGTTGAACTCGGTGCTGTTGGCGTCTTTCAGGCCGGCCACGTGGCGGGCGTATTCGATGGTGGCGACCTGCATGCCCAGGCAGATACCCAGGTAAGGCACCTTGTGCTCGCGGGCGTACTGGGCGGTGCAAATCTTGCCTTCGACACCGCGCGATCCAAAACCACCGGGCACCAGGATGCCGTCGTACTGGGCCAGGCTGGCCACGTGCTCGGGGGTGATGGTTTCGGAGTCGAGGTGGTCAATCTTCACGCGCACATGGTTGCGCATGCCGGCGTGGCGCAAGGCTTCGTTGACTGACTTGTAGCTGTCCGACAGGTCGACGTATTTGCCGACCATGGCAATGCGCACTTCGCCTTGCGGGTGTTCGGTTTCATGCACCAGGTCGTCCCAGCGCTTGAGGTTGGTAGGCGGTGTGTTCAGGCGCAACTTGTCGCAGATCAGGCCGTCCAGGCCTTGCTCGTGCAGCATGCGCGGCACTTTGTAGATGGTGTCCACGTCCCACATGGAAATCACGCCCCATTCCTGCACATTGGTGAACAGCGAGATCTTCTCGCGTTCTTCGGCAGGGACCGGGTGGAGTGCACGGCACAGCAATGCGTCAGGCTGGATACCGATCTTGCGCAGTTCCTGCACGGTGTGCTGGGTGGGCTTGGTCTTGAGCTCGCCGGCCGTGGCGATCCAAGGCAGGTAGGTCAGGTGCACGAAGGCGGTGTTGTTCGGCCCCATGCGCAGGCTCATCTGGCGCACGGCTTCGAGGAAGGGCAGGGACTCGATGTCACCCACGGTGCCGCCAATTTCCACGATGGCGACATCGACCGCGTCATCGGTACCGATGCCGGCGCCACGTTTGACATACTCCTGGATTTCGTTGGTCACATGCGGAATGACCTGCACGGTTTTGCCGAGGTAGTCGCCGCGACGCTCTTTTTCCAGCACCGACTGGTAAATCCGGCCGGTGGTGAAATTATTGGTTTTTTTCATGCGCGTTTCGATGAAACGCTCATAGTGGCCCAAGTCGAGGTCGGTTTCTGCGCCGTCGTCGGTCACAAACACTTCACCGTGCTGGAAAGGCGACATCGTGCCGGGATCGACGTTGATGTACGGATCAAGCTTGATGAGGGTGACTTTGAGGCCGCGCGACTCAAGCAGCGCAGCCAAGGAGGCTGAGGCGATTCCCTTGCCCAGGGAAGACACCACACCGCCGGTGACGAAGACAAATTTGGTCATGTCAGGTACGAACCGCAAGTTCGCATAGGTGGTAAACGGGGATTATACGGGTTGGGCACTAGCCAGACCTGAGTCAGAGGTCAAAACCGTACGGCAAACTGAGATACATTGCGGAACATGACGAAGCAAGCAAACCAAGAAGGCCAAAGCGCCGGCGGCGACCTGGCCGGCAAACACATTGTGCTGGGCCTGTCCGGCGGCATCGCCTGTTACAAGGCGGCGGAGTTGTGCCGCGCCCTGATCAAGGAGGGCGCGACCGTGCAGGTGGTGATGACCGAGGCGGCCGAGCAGTTCATCACGGCCGTGACCCTGCAAGCGCTCAGTGGCCGTCCGGTTTACACCAGCCAGTGGGACAGCCGCGAGGCCAACAACATGGCGCACATCAACCTGAGCCGAGAAGCGGACGCGATTTTGATAGCGCCCTGCAGCGCCGACTTCATGGCCAAACTTTTGCATGGCCGCGCCGATGATTTGTTGAGCCTGATGTGCCTGGCCCGGCCGATGGATAAAGTGCCTTTGCTGATCGCGCCGGCCATGAACCGTGAAATGTGGGCGCATCCGGCCACGCAGCGCAACATGGCGCAGTTGTCCGCCGATGGCGCGACCATTCTCGGTGTGGGTTCCGGTTTTCAGGCCTGCGGCGAAACCGGCGACGGCCGCATGCTGGAGCCGCCTGAGCTGCTGGAAGACATCATTGCCTTTTTCCGTCCCAAGCTGCTGGCCGGCCAGCAGGTGCTGGTCACGGCCGGGCCGACTTACGAAGCGATTGACCCGGTGCGTGGCATCACCAATCTGTCGAGCGGGAAGATGGGGTTTGCCATCGCCCGCGCTGCACGCGAGGCGGGCGCCGACGTCACCCTGGTGGCCGGACCGGTCAGCCTGCCCACGCCGCGCGGGGTCACGCGCATCGATGTCAGATCAGCACAAAACATGCTTGAAGCCGCCGTGGGGTGCGCGCCAGCAGCTACTATTTTTATAGCGACTGCAGCGGTGGCGGACTGGCGGCCCGCCAGCGCCACAGACCGCAAGATCAAGAAAGACGGCTCCGGCCAGGCGCCGCAGCTGAGTTTTGCCGAGAACCCCGACATCCTGGCGACCCTGGCCCAGTCGCCCCAAGCCCAAAGCGGAAAATTATTTTGTGTCGGGTTTGCCGCGGAAAGCCATGACCTGGAAGACAACGCGCAGGCCAAACGCCAGCGCAAGGGTGTGCCGCTGCTGGTCGGCAACATCGGTCCGGCCACTTTTGGCCGCGATGACAATGCCTTGCTGCTGGTGGATGAGCAAGGCAGCCGGGAGCTGCCACGCGCCTCCAAACTGTCGCTGGCGCGGCAACTGGTGGCCGAGATCGCCAGCCGTTTGAAACCCGCAGGTTAAGGTCCATGGACCGCCTGCCAGACACCCCGCCGGACGGCGACTTTGCCCGTTATGTCGAACAACTGAGTGCCAGGTCGGCAGCGACTGCGGCGCTGAAGCAAGCCGCCGCCCATCGTCCACCAGTCGACCTTGTTGCAGCAAAGGAGAAGGCGGTTGCCGCCAACCCGCCCGCCACACCGTCCTTGTGGGCCGTGGGAAAATGGCTGCTGATCGCCTGGCTGGTGGTCCAGTTGGCCGCCGTGCTGCTGCCGCGCGCGGGGTTGTTCTCCATCCCGCTGCTGATAGGACTGGCCGCCTGGCTGGTGTTCAAATTCAAAAAAGCGTCGTCCCAGCTGCTGCTGGGACGCCTGCGACTACTGGCCGAACAGGCCGCCAAAGAACTCAAACAACGGAAGTGACATGAAAATCGACGTCAAAATCATAGACGCCCGCCTGCGCGACAACCTGCCCGCGTATGCAACACCCGGCAGCGCCGGGCTGGACCTGCGTGCCTGCCTCAACGAGCCGCTGACCCTGCAGCCCAACGCCTGGCAACTGGTGCCGGCCGGCATTGCCATTTACCTGCACAACCCCAACTACGCGGCCATGATCTTGCCGCGTTCGGGTCTGGGCCACAAACACGGCATTGTGTTGGGCAACCTGGTGGGGCTGATCGACAGCGACTACCAGGGCCAGCTGATGGTTAGTGCCTGGAACCGCAGCGATGTGGCTTTCACCATTGAGCCCATGGAGCGGATTGCACAACTGGTGATCGTGCCGGTGATGCAGGCCGAGTTCAATGTGGTCGATGAATTTGCCGCCAGCCAGCGCGGCGAGAGCGGTTACGGCTCGACCGGGAAGGCCTGAATTCCGGCCCCGGCGCATACGCGTCAGGCTTATCCTACAGCCCGCGATTGCTGCCTCCCACGCCCTGACAGCCTGGGTCCCCACCTGTGTGCCGGGGTGAGACGCATGTAATGAAACCAGCAGAGTCTTCAGGGGCCCCTCAGGCCCGCAACCCCAGACCGTTTCCTTGGATGAGACGGATGGGATGACTCTCTTGAACTTTATTCACAGGAGATTTTCATGCGCCACGTTTCACGTTTTATTTCAGTCGTCTCTTCAGTGCTTGTGGTGGCCGGTCTGGCCGCCTGCGCAGCCCCCATGAACTCCCAGGCGCCGGTGTCGTCCTACCCCGCCTCGTCTTACCCGACCCAGGCGCCGCAGGGCCACTATGTGGAATATGGGCGTGTCAGCAATGTGGAGGTCCTGCGGACCCAGGAACAGGGCAAGGGCTCCGGCCTGGGCGCTGTGATCGGCGGCGTGGCTGGCGCGGTGGTCGGCCACCAGATCGGCGGCGGTAGCGGACGCGATGCGGCCACGGTGGTCGGCGCGGTTGGTGGTGCTGTCGCCGGCAATGCTGTGGAGAAGAATCGCAACGCCAGCGTTCGAGAAACCTTCCGCGTTTCCGTCCAGCTCGACAACGGCGTTGCTCGTGCCTACGATGTGCCTTCTTACGGTGAACTGCGTATAGGTGACCGCGTCAAAATTGAAAACGGTCAGTTGTACCGGATCATGTAAACGTCAGCTGTACACGTCAAGCCGGCCGCACCCCTAAGGAGTGCGGCCGGCTTTTTTAAATGGACGGGTCAGTGCAGCGTGTTGTTGCCGGGCGCTTGTGCTTCGAGCTTGAAAAAGCCGGTGCCCATGGAGCCCTGGCCGATCTCTGCTTCGCTGGCTTCGCGCACCGCTTCGACTTTCAGGCTCAGGCGGATGGCAATGCCTGCCAGCGGGTGGTTGCCGTCAAGCACCACATGTTCCGGGTAAATTTCGGTGACGGTATAAATCAGCGCCGCCGTCATGTCGGGGCTGCAGCCGGCGGGCAAGGCCGCGCCGTCAAAGGTCATGCCTTCTTCCAGTTCCGCCGGAAACAGCTTGCGGGCTTCCAGGAAAACGTGGTTTTCATCGTAGTCGCCAAAGGCGCTTTCAGGCTCAAGGTGCATCTCGACGGTGTCGCCGGCCTCGTGACCCTGCAGGTTTTCTTCGATCTTGGCGAGCAGGTCGTTGCCGCCGAGCAAAAACTCAACCGGCTCATCCAGTTCGTCCAGTATTTCGCCCAAAGTATCTTTCAGCGTCCAAGTCAGGGCGACGACGCATTGCGGGGTGATTTTCATCCGACAATTGTCCCATGGATGTCACTCAAGCCCTTACCCTCCTCGGCGGCCTCACGCCGCAGCAATTCATGCGCCGCCACTGGCAAAAAAAGCCGCTGCTGGTGCGCCAGGCCATGCCGGGCTTCAAGCCGGTGCTCAGTCGCAGCGAGCTTTTCAAGCTGGCCGCGCAGCAGGAGGTCGAGTCGCGCCTGGTGCAGCACCAGGCCAAAGGCTGGCGCATGAAGCAGGGGCCCTTCGGGCCGCGCAGCCTGCCACCTTTGGCGACAGCGGCCTGGACCTTGCTGGTGCAAGGGGTGGATATGCACGACACGCGTGCGCACGCGCTGTTGCAGAACTTTCGTTTTGTACCCGATGCCCGGTTGGACGATTTGATGATTTCATTTGCCACGGCAGGCGGCGGCGTGGGTCCGCACTTTGACAGTTATGACGTCTTTTTGCTGCAGGCCAGCGGCCGCCGCCGCTGGAAGATCAGCAAGCAGAAGGATCTGACCTTGCAGGATGGCGTGCCGCTGAAAATCCTGCAGAACTTCGAACCCGAGCAGGAGTTTGTGCTTGAAGCCGGCGACATGCTTTACCTGCCGCCGCGTTATGCCCATGACGGCCTGGCCGAGTCCTGCACCGGTGAGGACGACAAGACGCAAGACTGCATGACGTATTCCATTGGCTTTCGCGCGCCCAAACAAGCCGAACTTGCAGGCGAGTTGCTGCAGCGTCTGGCGGATTTTCATGGCGATGAAGAAAGCAGTGGTCGGCAGTTGCTTTACCGCGACCCGTCCCAGGCAGCGACCGACACACCGGCCGCCTTGCCGTCACAGTTGTTTGAATTTGCGCAACAGGCAGTGCACGATGCGCTGAAAGATCCGCTGGCGCTGGCCTGTGTGTTGGGGGAATACCTGACCGAGCCAAAAGCCTCGGTGTGGTTTGAAGAGTCCACGCAGGCCTGGTCGGCGCGCCATGCTGGCGGCGTGCGCCTTGATGCCCGTACCCGCATGATGTACGACAGCGACCATGTCTTCATCAATGGGGAGAGCTACCGCGCCAAGGGGGCCGACGCCTTGCTGATGCGGCGGCTGGCTGACCAGCGGGGGCTGGCGCTGGCCGATTTGCGCAAAGCCAGTACGTCGGCCCAGCAATTGCTGGCAGACTGGCATGAGGCCGGTTGGCTGTTTCATCCGGCCGCTCCAGGATGAAGGGGTAAGGTGATTTGTTGGAAGTGGCAATCCACGCAGGAGGTCGACGATGGACAACAAGCAATCTCCCACACCGTCTCCAGCCTTGCTGCAGGGCCGGTTTGAAGGCCGCTCCGATTTCGCTGAACTGGTTCGCCAGGCTTTTGTGACGGCCGCCGCCCAGGGCTGGCGCGAGATCATTCTGTGTGATGCCAATTTCGAGGACTGGCCGCTGGGTGAGCGTGTGGTGGCGCAGGCCCTGAACGACTGGGCCAAAACAGGCCGCAAGCTGACCATGCTGGCCCAGCGATACGATGAGGTGAGCAGCCGGCATGCGCGTTTTGTGAGCTGGCGTCGAACCTGGTCGCATATTGTGGAATGCCGCGCCCATGCCGCGGCCGATTTGCCCAGTGTGTTCTGGAGCCCGGCCTGGGTCTTCGAGCGGCTGGACCTCGTTCACAGCGCCGGTATCGCGGGTTCAGAACCCGCGCGGCGAATTGCCCTGAAAGAACGCCTGGCGGAAAAGCTGTTGCGGAGCAGCCCGGCCTTTGCCGCGACGACCTTGGGCCTTTAGAGCAGGCTGCTGATGGCGTGGCGCCCTGTTTTTCGTGATGGATGGATGTTGTATTTTGTGGATACGGGGTTTCTATGACCGTAAAAACCCGCATATAATCGCGGGCTGGGGAGAAAGAGCTCGAGACCTTTCACCCGGTCAACCAAAACTCGGATCGTTTGATTTGGGTTTTTTTTTGACGATTTCCGGAAATTGTTTTTCTCATTTTCATCAAGGATCATTTCAAATGAACAAGTCCCTCGTTTTGGCCGCCATCGTTGCTGCTGTTGCTCTGGCTGCCTGCGGTAAAAAAGAAGAAGCTGCAGCACCTGCACCAGCTCCCGTGGAAGCACCTGCTGCTGCACCCGCTCCTGCCGCTGCACCAGCACCTGCTGCTGACGCATCCGCACCTGCTGCACCAGCCGCTGCTGCGCCTGCTGCCGCTGCTTCTGACGTTCTTGCTCCAGCCGCTGCTGAGGCTGCGAAGAAGTAATTCTTCCGCTTGTCATGAAAAAAGCCGCCTTCGGGCGGCTTTTTTATGGGTGTTTGAAGTGCCCCGGTCTCCTGGGGCTTACAGCGCCAGCCAGGGCGTGCCGCTGCTGGCGTCGGCCACGACAATGTCGGCGCGGCTGCAGCCCAGGGCTTGTGACAGCAGGTCCTGCACCAAGTCTGATCGGTTGTTTTGCTGGCTCAGATGGGCCGCCACCAGGTGTTTCAGTCCGGGGTGACTGACGGTTTGGGCGATCTGCGCGGCAGCGGCGTTGGACAGATGGCCAAACTGGCCGCTCACACGCCTTTTTAGAAAAGACGGGTAGCTGGATGCCGCCAGCAAGTCGCTGTCGTGGTTGGACTCCAGCAGCAATGCATCACATTGTTGCAAATGCGCCAGCACATGCGCCGTGGCATGGCCCAGGTCGGTCAGTATGCCCAGTTTCACCGCACCGTCCGTGCAGGTCAGCTGCAAGGGCTCGCGTGCGTCATGAGGGACGGTGAAGGGGGTGAGTTGCAAGCCGCCCAGGTCGATGGCCACGCCATCCTGGGCCGTGCGTAGCCAGCCTTCAAAATCAGGGCTGTCCAGCGCGGTGTAGGTGCCGTGGCTCATCCAGACCGGAATGCCGTGGCGTCGCGCCAACTGGCGCGCACAGCCGATGTGGTCGCTGTGTTCGTGGGTGATGAAGATGGCGTCGATGTCGCCCTCAGTCAGGCCGGCTTGGGCCAACCGCAGCGAGAGCTGCCGAAGACCCAGGCCGCAGTCGACCAGCAACCGGAACGCGGGCTGGCCCCCGGCTTCAATCAGCGTCGCATTGCCGGTGCTGCCGCTGCCCAGGCTTTTAAACCGCAACACCTTGACTTGGGCTCCGGCAAGACCTTATTTCAGGTCGTCGGCAATGACTTGCACAATGCGCTGGGCATTGGCGGAGGCTTCCGGCGTACCTTGGGCATTGAGGACGGACACGGTGGTCGCCTCGCCTTCGCTGCGCACGGCAATCCGGTACTTGAGCGGAGCCGCGCCGGCCGACGAGCTGCTGAACAGCTTGCTGAAGAAGCCAGGTTCTTTTTTGTCGGCGGTCGGTTCGACATAACGCACGAAATATGTGCCTTGTGTGCGGTCGCGGTCTTCCACGGTGAAGCCGGTGCGGTCCAGTGCCAGGCCGACACGGCGCCAGGCACGCTCAAAACCTTCATCGATCTGCACCACCGGGACGTTGTTGACCTTGGCCACACGTGCGGTCTGCCGGGCGGTGCCGCTGGCAATCAGGGCTTTGGACTGTTCCTGGCTGACGCCCAGCTTGACCATCAGCCGGCGCAGGAATTCTGCTTCGAGTTCGGGGTCGGCCGGACGGGGCTGCCAGATCGTGCCGTCGCCAGATTTCACAGGGCCGGTGGTGCGGCTGTCCGTGACGGTTTCGACCATGCCGCGGTGGCTGACATAAATTTCGGTGCCGCCGGTGGGCGTGCGTTCCAGACGCGTGCGGAACTTGTCGCGTTCACCGGTGGAGTACAGGCTGTCGAGTAGTTTGCCCAGGGTGGCGCGTATGAAGTCTTGCGGAAGTTTGGCGCGGTTTTCCGCCCAGTCGGTTTCCATGATGCCCAGGTTTTCCTGGTCCATCGCCAGCAAAAAGCCGCTTTCCTGCCAGAACTCGCGGGTCGGTCCCCAGAGTTTGTCGGCAGGGCGGTTCACCACCAGCCAGCGCTGGTTGCCCGCGCGTTCAATCCGGACATCGCCCACCGTGGTCGCTGCCGTTGTCACGGACTGGGTGGTCTGGCCGACCTGGTAGCCGCTGGCGGTGATGGCGCTACCTGGCACCACATAACGGGTGTCGCGTGAAAGCTGGGTCAAATCGGGCGGCACATCCAGTGAGGTCCCTTTGGCGGCGGATTTGTAGTCCACCTTGTCACCCTGCAGGGTTTCACCCAGGGATGAACAACCGGACAGGATCAGGGCGGCAAGCAGTGTCAGCGCGGGCGCGGCCAGAAAACGGGAGGCGGGCACAAGGCGTGAGGCGGTCGGCATAAGCAATGTCTTCTTCACTGGAGGTTCCCTTAAAAATTTAGATCAGGCCGGAAACACGCAGCGCGTTTTCCACCGTGGCTTCGTTGGCTGTTTCGAGCGGCGTCATGGGCAGACGCAAGGTGCCGCCGCAAAGTCCCATGCGGGCCATGGCCCACTTGACCGGAATCGGGTTGGCTTCCACAAACAGGGTTTTGTGCAGCGGCAGCAACTGGAACTGAATTTTCATCGCGGCCCGGGTGTCGCCAGCGATCGCGGCCACACACAATTCATGCATCAGCCGCGGCGCCACATTGGCGGTCACGCTGATATTGCCCTGGCCGCCACACAACATCAGCGCCACGGCGGTTGGGTCGTCACCGGAATAAACCGCAAAACCGGCCGGCACGTCCTTGATCAGCCACTGGGCGCGCTCGATGTTGCCGGTGGCTTCCTTGATGCCGACAATGCCGGGCACTTGCGTCAGGCGCAGCACGGTGGCGTGCTGCATATCCGCCACCGTGCGGCCGGGGACGTTGTACAAGACCATGGGCAGGTCCACCGCTTCGGCGATGGCCTGGAAGTGCCGGTACTGGCCTTCCTGTGTGGGCTTGTTGTAATAAGGCACGACCTGCAACTGGCAGTCGGCGCCGACTTTTTTGGCAAAACGGGCCAACTCTATCGCTTCCGATGTGGAGTTGGCGCCGCAGCCGGCCATGACCGGAACTCTGCCCTTGGCCTGCTCGACCGAGACGCGGATGATTTCGCAGTGTTCTTCGACGTTGACGGTGGGCGACTCGCCGGTGGTGCCGACCACGCCGATGCAATCGGTGCCCTCGGCAATGTGCCAGTCCACCAGTTTGCGCAAGGTCGGGTAGTCAACGCTGCCGTCTTCATGCAGGGGAGTGGCCAGTGCAACAATGCTGCCGGTAATGGTTTTCATGTCTTTGTGTCAGGTTGAGGGCTTTGGGTGCTGGTGCTCAAACCAGCTTGGCAAGCCAATTCCGCATTCTACTCAGTGCGCCAGGTGGGGTATCAGGCGGACAGAGGGCTGCTGTCGTCGATGCTGGCCAGCAGGCGCTGCCGGCCCGACAGCACATGGCGTTCGGCCGCTGATTTCGCCCGGGCTTTGGCGCCCTTGACGATGGCTTCGTAAATCGCCCGGTGTTCGATATTGGAGCGGCGCATATTCCCCGGCGAATTGAAATAACGGCGCCGGAACAGGTGTAACTCCTTGACGTAGTCGTCATAAGTCTCATGGGCGCGCTGGTTGTTCGACAGGCGCAGGATCAGGGTGTGGAATTGCAGGTTCAGGTCGTAATAACGGTCCGCGTCTTCGGCATCGCAGGCGGCATCCATTTGAGCCAGCAGCAGCTCGAATTGCTGTTTGTGTTCTTCATTGACATGTTCGGTCGCACGTTCGGCGGCAAAACCGAAGACCAGGGCGCGTAATTCATAGATCTCCAGCATCTCGCGCACCGAAATTTGTCGCACAAACACCCCGCGATTCACCACGGCCTTGACGATGCCCAGGCCCGTCAGCATACGAATGGCCTCGCGGATTGGACCGCGGCTGGTGCCCATGCGCAGCGCCAGCGCCGCCTCGTTGAGGCGTTCGCCGGGTTTGAGTGCCCCCGTGTAAATCAGGTGCTTGAGCTGATCCGCAATAAAGAGCGGCAATCCCTGCTCGGGCTTTTCTTTCGGTGATGGCATGGCGGAAGGGGCCGGTTGCGCACGAGATGGGCGCATGAAACAGGTGTTGGCATGGTACCTGAAAACGCAGGACGCTCTGGCTTGGAGGTCGAATAGTGTTCTCAATTATTAAAAAAGTGTTGACACTTTAATTATGAAGAGATGACACTTGCATTTTGTTTTTGTGTCTTTTTCTGGACTTTATCCATGCCTCACATGCCTGCTTCTTCCGCACTCCAGCGTTTTCGCGTGGTGGACCTGACCCAGGTCCGGGCCGGTCCGACGGCCTGCCGCCAACTGGCCGACTGGGGTGCCGACGTGATCCAGGTGCAGATGCCCGAACACATGCGCGGCGATGACACCCTGGGTGGACAGGAAGGCTCGGACTACCAGTACACCCACCGCAACAAACGTTCGATCTCCCTGAACCTGAAAGAGGACGAAGGCATACGCGTGCTCAAGCGCCTGATCGCCGGGGCTGACGTGGTGGTGGAAAACTTCCGGCCCGACGTCAAGTTTCGCCTGGGCATTGACTACGGCACCCTGAGTGTGGACAACCCGGGTCTGGTGTATGCCAGCATTTCGGGTTTTGGCCAGACCGGCCCGCTGGCCGCCCGTCCCGGCTTCGACCAGATTGCCCAGGGCATGGGCGGGCTGATGTCGGTGACCGGGATGGCTGAGCAGGGTCCCATGCGTGTGGGTATTCCGATCGCCGATTTGTGCGCCGGCATTTTTGCGGCCCAGGGCATTCTGGTGGCTTTGCTGGAGCGTGAGGTTTCGGGCAAAGGGCAGTGGTTGCACACCTCGCTGCTGGAGTCCATGGTGTACATGATGGACTTCCAGACCTCGCGCTGGTTGATCGACGGTGAAGTGGCCACCCAGGCCGGCAACTTTCACCCCACCAGCATCCCGACCGGGGTGTACAAGGCCCGTGACGGTTATATGAACATCGCCGTGTTTGGCTCCAAGATCTGGGAGCGTTTCTGCGACATCCTGGGTGCACCGGAGTGGGTCAGCGACGAGCGTTACCACGACAAGCGGGGGCGCTCGGTCAACCGCGATTCACTCAACGCTGAAATCAACCGGCGCCTGGTCGCGCAAGACCGCGCTTACTGGATCGAACGTTTGAACGCGGGTGGCGTGGCCTGCGGCCACATCAGCAATCTGAAAGAGGTGTTCGAGGAGCCGCAAATCCAGCACCTGGCCATGGTCAAGGACGTGGTGTCCAAACACCTGGGCGCACAACGCATGGTGGGCCAACCCATGCAACTGGAGCGCACGCCCAGCAGCATTGCCCGCGCCGCACCGCGTCGCGGCGAACATACCGAAGAAATCCTGGCCGAACTGGGCTGGGGCGCTGACGACCTGGCGCGTATGAAATCAACCGGAGTGTATTGAATGGCAACGATCAACTATGAATCCCCGACCGAACGTGTGCAGACCTGGCTGGAGGCCTCGACCTTGCATATCCGTTTCAACAACCCGGCCCGCCACAACGCCTTGTCGGTGGACATGTGGGAGGCGGTGCCGGCGCTGTTGACGCTTGCGGAAACCGACGATCGCGTGCGGCTGGTGGTGTTTTCGGGTGCCGGCGAAAAAGCCTTTGTGTCCGGCGCCGACATCTCGCAGTTTGAAGACATGCGTGCTGCACGCGAAGCCGTGACGCGTTATGAACACATGGCGGAAACCGCGCTGATGAGCATTTACCAGTTCAGCAAACCCACACTCTCCTGTATTCGTGGTTATTGCATAGGCGGCGGCGTGAATGTGGCGATCAGTTGTGACATCCGTATTGCTTCGACCGATTCGGTGTTTTCGATTCCCGCTGCCCGCCTGGGCCTGGGCTACCGTTATTCGGCCATGAAAAACCTGGTGGACCTGGTAGGTGCGGGCGCCGCCAAAGACCTGTTTTTCACGGCCCGCAAGATAGACGCCCGGGAAGCCCAGGCGCTGGGTCTGATCTCACGCGTCTGCGAGCCCGAGCAGTTGTCCGCTGTGCTGGCGGAATACACCTCGGCCATGGCCGTCAATGCCCCCTTGACCATACGCGCGGCCAAGGCCATCACGGCGGAAATCCTCAAACCTTCGCCCGAGCTGGACATGGCGCTGTGCCAGCAACTGATACGCGGCTGTTTTGACAGCGCGGACTATGCCGAAGGCCGCAAGGCTTTCATGGAAAAACGCAAACCCGTCTTCGTTGGCAAATAGGCCGGCCCTCATTTCGGCCCAAACCACCTGGAAAGAAAACACCCATGCAGTCTTACTGGATGCACATGACCGAGCAACACGCGACGCTGGAACTGCGCGAGCTGCCCCAGCCCGAACCCGGACCGCAGCAAGTGCTGGTGCGCCTGCACGCGGCCAGCCTGAACCGCGGCGAATTTATTGCCGGCCATGGGCTGCACGGCAAACCCGGCAGCGCCAAGGCTGTGGGCATGGAAGGCGCGGGCGAGGTGGTCAAGCTGGGCGCTGGTGTGAGCCACCTGAAGGTGGGCGACCGTGTCATGGGGCGCTGTCCCGGGGCTTTTTCCGAATACGCGCTGATGGATGTGCGCGAAGTTATGGCCATGCCTGCCAACTTGTCCTGGGAAGAAGCGGCCAGTGTGCCGCTGACCTTTCTGGTGGTTTACGACATGCTGGTTTTGCAGGGCCGGCTGGCGGCCGATGAGTGGTTGTTGATCAACGGTGTGTCGTCGGGGGTGGGTGTGGCGGCCTTGCAGACCGCCAAGGCCCTGGGGGCGAAAGTGATAGGAACCTCCGGCTCGGCCGAGAAACTCGCCCGCCTCCAGCCACTGGGGCTGGATGTTGGCCTGTGTACCCGCGCCGCTGATTTTTACGACGCCGTGATGCAGGCCAGCGGCGGCAAAGGGGTGAACCTGGTGGTCAACACCGTGGGGGGGGCGGTGTTTGCCGAAGGTCTGCGTTGCCTGGCTTTCCAGGGGCGACACGCCACCGTGGGTTATGTCGATGGTGTGCTCAAGGCCGAGATTGACCTGGAAGCCCTGCATGCCAAACGCCTCACCCTGTTCGGCGTGTCCAACAAGCAGCGCACGCCCGAGCAGCGCGCCCAGGCGGTGCCAGGCTTTGTGGCCGACCTGTTGCCGGCCCTGGCGGCGGGGCGTATCCAGCCGCTGGTGGACCGGGTGTTCCCCTTCGATCAGTTGGCCGCCGCCAAGGCCTGTATGGAAGCCAGCCAGCACCTCGGCAAGATTGTGCTGGCCATGCCGGGCGGACGCTAAACCGCAGCGCGAACAATTCAAAAAAAGGAGACAAACATCATGAAAAAACTGGAACTTATTTCAGCCTTGGTTCTCGGCAGCCTGAGTTTGGGCGCCGCAGCCCAGGCGCCGGCGTATCCGGCCAAACCGATCCGGCTGTTGGTGGGTTTTGCGCCCGGCGGTGCGGCCGACTATGTGGCGCGCGCCATGAGCGATGCATTGGGCAAAGCCATGGGCCAGCCCATCGTGATCGAAAACCGCGCCGGTGCCGGCTCCAGCATCGCCGCCGAAGCTGCGGCCAAGGCCGCGCCGGACGGCTATACCATCCTGATCGCCAGCCCCAGCAGCATCTCGGTGAACCCGGCCCTCAACACCAAGCTGGGTTACACCGCACGCGACCTGATGCCTATCACCAAGCTGACCAGTTCGCCGTTGGTGATTGCGGTCAACCCGGCCACGGGCATCAACTCCGTGCAGGACCTGATTGCCAGGGCCAAAAAATCACCCGGCGTGCTGAATTACGCCACGGCGGGCAATGGCTCGGCCCCGCACCTGGGGGCGGCGCTGTTCCTGCAGATCACCGGCGTGCAGATGACACATATTCCGTTTCGCGGCGGCAACCCGGCCATCCAGTCGGTGATTGCCGGTGACACACAACTGACTTTCGGTACGCCACCCTCTGTGCTGCCCGGGGTGAAGAGTGGCCGTCTGCGCGGCCTGGCCGTCAGTGCCCGCGAGCGTACGTCGCTGGTGCCCGGCTTGCCGGGTATGGCCGAGGCGGGTTTGCCGGAGTACGGCATCGAGTTCTGGTACGGCTTTTTTGTGCCGGAGGGCACGCCTGCGCCCATCGTCAAAAAGATCTTCGACGCCACCGCCATCGCCATGCAGCAGCCCGCAGTCAAGGCGGCGCTGGCACGTGAAGGCACGGATGTGGCCTTGTCAGCCTCGCCCGAGCAGTTTGCGGCCTTTCTGAACGAAGATGCGAAATTCTGGGTCAAGCTGGTCAAGGACGCGGGCGTCAAGCTCGATTGAGCTGGTGCCAGCGCTGTACCGTTAAGCCAGGGGGTAACGCGGCACGATCCCCGGCGAAGCGATTTCCCGGACCGCCGCAATCCGCTGCACAAAACGCGCCGGCGCCTCCTGGTAGCCGTCTTCAAAGGCCACCACGCGCAAGTCGCGGCACAGGTCCAGCAGCTCGCCCGGTCGCAGCAAAAAGTCAGGCCGCGAGGGTTTGCCTATGGTTTCATTGCCTTGCGCAAAAGTTTCGTAAATCAGCACACCGCCGGGCGCCAGGCTGGCCAGCAACGTCGGGAGCAAGGGGCGCCAGAGGTAGTTGGTCACGACCACGGCGTCAAACTGGCGACCAGCAAAAGGCCAGGGCCCGGCTTCGATATCGGCCACGACGGTTTCGCTGGCGGTGGCTGGAATCGCTATGGATTCGATAGCTGCTTGCGACCGGTCCACAAGGGCTAGAGGGTGATTTCTCTTGTAAAACCAATAAGCATGGCGGCCCTGGCCGCAGGCCACGTCGAGCACGGTACCCTGGGGGCGCACCAGGTGCGACCAGCGTTGTACCCAGGGGGAGGGCGCTTCGCTGCCGTGGGGACTGTTATTTGTCGCGGAGATCGGTTCCGCCGACAGGCCGCCCTTAGGCGGAACAGCCCCCTCGGGGGGCAACGTAGTACACGAAGTGACAAGTGTGGGGGCCGTATTTTTCAATGGGGTTTGACCTCGTCTTTGAGCGCGGCCAGCGCCATGGTTTCGACGGCGCCGGGTGCCAGCAGCTTGAGCCAGCGGCCCAGCTTGCCCTTGGCCGTCATCACGACCTCGCGCTCGCGACGCGCCATGCCTTCGATGATCAGGCGCGCGCAGGTTTCTACGCTCATGGCATCGTCTTCCTTGAGCCCGCTGGCGCCGGCTGCGGTTCCTGCGGCGTTGAAGCCACGGTAACGGATTTGGGTGGCGACCACGCCGGGGTAGGCGGTGGTGACGCTGACGCCGGCCGTTTTCAGCTCGGCGCGCAAGGCTTCAAAAAAACCGGTCATCGCAAATTTGGTGGCGCTGTAGGCAGTGCGGCCCGGCACACCGATCAGGCCGGCCAGGCTGGACACCGCCACGATGCTGCCGCGGCTTTGTTTGAGCCAGGGCAGGGCGGCGTGGGTGCACCAGAGACTGCCCCAGAGGTTGACACGCATCAACTGCTCGTACCAGGCCAGGTCTTCGGCTTTCACGTCTTCAAACAGGGCTTGGGCCGACATGCCGGCGTTGTTGATCAGGGCATCGATGCGCCCGAAACGGTCGGCGGCGGCCGCAATCAGCGCGCGACACTGGGCCTGCTCGGCCACGTCGGTGGGCAGCACCAGCGTGGTCGCCCCGCTGGCCTGGCACTGGGCGGCCACGGCGTTCAGTGCGTCTTTGTTGCGGGCGGCCAGCACCAACGCAAGCTCCGCGCCGTGGCGCTGCGCCAGTTGGCGCGCAATTTCGGCGCCTATGCCGTCCGAGGCGCCGGTGATCACGATGGTTTTCATGGTCTTGTCACTTTTTGCAGGTCTGGTGTGGAGTCCAGGCGAAAGCCTACCATCGAATGAGTGGGCTCGGCCCCTTGCCCTGAGGCGCACTATCCCTTACGCTGTGTAGCCAAGTCATGCCATCGGGCGCAGGCGCTGCGTCCGGCACCAAGGAGCGCGCTTATGCCTTCCTCGAATTCTCCGGCCGTCGCTGCCTTGCGCACGCTGGCTTTTGTCGGTGCTGCCGCCAGCGGCAAGACCAGCCTGGTCGAGGCCTTGTTGCACAAGGCCGGTGCGATCGGTACGACGGGCAGCCTGGAGCGTGGCACGACGGTCAGCGACTTTGATCCGCTGGAGCGACGGGCGCAACACTCGCTCAACGCAGCGCTGGTGCACCTGCAGCACGAAGACACCCTGATTCACCTGATCGACACCCCGGGCGCGCCGGATTTTCTCGGCCAGTCCTTGCCCGCGCTGGAGGCGGTGGAGACCGCGGCCCTGGTGGTCAGCGCCTCCAGCGGCCTGGAGTTGATGAGCGGCCGCATGATGGCCTGGGCCGCGCATCGTGAGTTGTGCCGCATGGTCATCATCAACAAGATAGACGCGTTGGGTATTGATCTGCCGGGTTTGCTGGCGGCCATCCAGACGGCTTTTGGCAAGGAGTGTCTGCCGCTGAACCTGCCTGCAGCCGGCGGCACACGGGTGGTGGACTGCTTTTTCAACCCGTCCGGCGAGGCTGATTTTTCCAGTGTGGAGTTAGCGCACCGCGCGCTGGTCGAGCAGGTGGTCGAGGTCGATCCGGCCCTGGTCGAGCGTTACCTGAACGACGGTGATGTGGACCCGCGCGAATTACATGCACCGCTGGAACAGGCGCTGCGTGAAGGTCACCTGATTCCCGTCTGTTTTGTCTCGGCACGCAACGGCGCCGGGGTGGCCGAGTTGCTGGATGTGATGGTCAGGCTGCTGCCCAATCCGGCCGAAGGCAACCCGCCCCGGTTTCTGCGCGGCGAAGGCGCCGCCGTCACGCCGGTGCAGGCCGAACCGGATCCGGCACGTCATGTGCTGGCGCATGTGTTCAAGGTCACCGTCGATCCTTACGTGGGCAAGATGGGCATCTTCCGGGTGCACCAGGGCACGATCACCCGCGATAGCCTGCTTTACATAGGTGACGGCAGGCGGCCCTTCAAGGTCGGCCACCTGTTCCGCTTGCAGGGCAAGGACCACACCGAGATCGCCAGTGCCGGGCCGGGTGAGTTGTGTGCGGTGGCCAAGGTTGATGAAATTCATTTCGACGCGGTCTTGCACGACGCGGCGGAGGACGACCACATCTACCTCAAGCCGCTGGACTTCCCGGTGCCTGTGCATGGGCTGGCGATCGAGCCCAAACGCCGCGGCGACGAACAACGCATGTGGGATCTGGTGCAAAGACTGGTGGACGAAGACCCCTGCCTGCGGTTGGAACATGTGACAACGACCAACGAAACCGTGGTCTACGGGCTGGGCGAGCTGCACCTGCGGGCCTTGCTGGAGCGACTGAGCGAGGTCTACAAATGTGAAGTCAATACCCGGCCACCACGTATTGCCTACCGCGAGACCATCACCGTGGCGGCGGCCGGCCACCACCGCCACAAAAAACAAAGCGGCGGCGCCGGCCAGTTCGGCGAGGTTTTTTTGCGCGTCGAACCTTTGGCCCGCGGCGCCGGCATCGAGTTTGTCGATCAGGTCAAGGGCGGCACCATTCCCGGGCAGTACCTGCCAGCGGTTGAAAAAGGCGTGCGCCAGGCCCTGGAGAGCGGCGTGATTGCGGGTTTTCCGGTGCGGGATGTGCGGGTGGTGGTCTACGACGGCAAGTACCACAGCGTGGACAGCAAGGACATCGCGTTTGCGACCGCCGGACGCAAGGCGGTGATCGAGGCCGTGCGTGCGGCCGTGCCCATCGTGCTGGAGCCCATCGTCAATGTGGAGATCACCGCGCCCGAGGCCAATATGGGCGACATCACCGGCGACCTGTCGGCGCGCCGCGGCCAGGTCAGCGGCACACGCGGGTTGCAGCTGGGCATTTTGGCGGTGTTGGGTCAGGTCCCGTTGTCGGAGCTGAGCAGTTACCAGTCACGGCTCAATGCCTTGACCGGCGGCCAGGGCCGCTACACGCTGGCCTTCAGCCACTACGAGGCCGTGCCGCCGCCGGTGCAGCAGCAGTTGGCTGGTCAGTTCAAGGTGCGCGACGAGGATTGAGCGTTTACAATTTTTCGACGGGCCGCCCCTAGAAAAATTAGCCCCCTCAGGGGGCAGCGCAGTACGCGAAGCGACAAGCGTGGGGGGCTAGAAACAGGCCCAGAGCTGGTCGGCCAGGGTCAGCAGGAAGTCGGGCCGGGTGTAGAGCGCAAACACGCCCAGCACGGCCGCCAGGGCCAGTGTGTACAGCGTGATCTTGCGAGCCATCTCAGGCACCCTGTAACTGGCCGGTCCGGGGGCGTTGGATCGCGGTTTCACGCACCGGCAGGTTGACCAGCGCCGCAAACACGCCCAGGCCGATGGCGATGTACCAGACGATGTCATAACTGCCGGTACGGTCGTACAGGTAGCCGCCCAGCCAGACCCCCATGAAGGAGCCAATCTGGTGGCTGAAAAACACAAAACCGCTGAGCATGGACAAATGCTGGATGCCGAAAATTTGCGCCACCACCGCGTTGGTGGGTGGAATCGTGGACAGCCACAGCAGCCCCATCAGGCTGGCAAAAATATAGACGCTGGTCGGGCTCAGTGGTGCCGCCAGAAACACGGCAATCACAATGGCCCGGGCGAAATAAATGAAGGCCAGGATTTTTCGTTTGGCCAGCCGCTGGCCCAGGGTGCCGGCCGCGTAGGTGCCAAACACATTGAACAGGCCGATCAGGGCCAGCGCATAACTGGCCACTTGCGGTGACAGCCCTTTGTCCCGCAGATAGCTGGGCATGTGCACGCCGATAAACACGACCTGGAAACCACAGACAAAATAACCGGCCATCAACAACTGGAAGCTCGGGTATTTGAAAGCCTCTTTCAAGGCCTGCAGGATGGTTTGTTCACGCGGGGGCGCCTGGCCGGCACCGAAACGGTTCTCGCGCAGGCCAAAGGCCAGCGGCATGATCAGCAAAACCGCGCCGCTGAGCACCAGCAGCGCTTCTTTCCAGCCCAGGCCGCTGATCAGAAAACCTTCCACCGGCACCATCAGGAACTGCCCGAAAGAGCCGGCCGCCGCCGCCACGCCCATGGCCCAGGAGCGTTTTTCGGCCGGGATGTTGCGGCCAATCACGCCATAAATCACGGCGTAAGTGGTGCCGGCCTGGGCCGCACCAATCAAGATGCCGGCGGTCAGCGTGAACAACAAGCTGCTGGTGGAGAGCGCCATGCCGACCAGGCCCAGCGCATACAAGACGGCGCCGCCTATGATCACGCGGGACGCGCCAAAACGGTCGGCCAGCATGCCGGCAAAAATACCGAACACGCCCCAGGACAGGTTTTGCACGGCAAGCGCCAGCGCAAAGGTCTGGCGTGTCCAGCCCTGCTCCTGGGTGATGGGCAGCAGCCACAGGCCGAAGCCGTGGCGTATGCCCATGGACAGGGTGACAATGGCGGCGCCGCAGATGAGCACCTGCGCCATGGAAAGAGATCGGCTGGAAGATTGCATGCGGTGAATGTACCCAAACACGCGTGTTTCTGCTTTTCAAAATATTCAGCGCATTGATGCGTGCCAGGAATGAATACCGGTGCACGCCTAAAGACTGTATATTTATCCAGCCTTAGAATCATCCAGGTCTACAATCCACCCTCCCATGGCGACCAAACTACCCAACGAATATTCCGAAGGCTCGATCCGCGTGCTCAAGGGCCTAGAGCCCGTCAAGCAGCGCCCGGGCATGTACACCCGCACCGACAACCCGCTGCACATCATCCAGGAAGTGCTGGACAATTCGGCCGACGAGGCGCTGGCCGGTCACGGCAAGAAGATCAAGGTCATCTTGCACAGCGACGGCTCGGTCAGCATCGAAGACGATGGCCGCGGCATTCCCTACGGCATGCATCCGGAGGAAAACGCACCGGTGATCGAGCTGGTGTTCACCCAGCTGCATGCCGGCGGCAAGTTCGACAAGGGCAAGGGCGGCGCCTACAGCTTTTCCGGCGGCCTGCACGGCGTGGGTGTCAGCGTGACCAATGCGTTGTCCAAACGTCTGGAAGCCACCTCCTACCGCGACGGCATGGTCGCCTCCCTGGTGTTTTCGGGCGGCGATGTGACCGAGGCTTTGCAGTTGCGCAAGGCCGGCGAAGGTGACCGCAAATCGGGCACCACGGTGCGCGCCTGGCCGGACGCCAAATATTTTGAAAGTTCGGCCCTGCCCATGGCCGAACTCACCCACCTGCTGCGCAGCAAGGCCGTGCTGATGCCCGGCGTCACCGTGACCCTGGTGGTGGAAAAAACCAAGGAAGTGCAGACCTGGATTTACAAAGGCGGCCTGCGCGACTACCTGATGCAGACCCTGAGCGCCGATCCGGTGATTCCGCTGTTCGAGGGTGAAGGTTTTGCCGACGCCGCACACGACAGTTTTGCCGAAGGCGAGGGCGCGCAGTGGTGTCTGGGCTTCACCGAAGACGGCCAGCCGGTGCGTGAAAGTTATGTCAACCTGATTCCGACCAGCGCTGGCGGCACGCATGAAAGCGGCCTGCGCGACGGCGTGTTTCAGGCCGTCAAGAGTTTCATCGAGCTGCATTCGCTGCTGCCCAAAGGTGTCAAGCTCTTGCCCGAGGACGTGTTTGCCCGCGCCAGTTATGTGCTCTCGGCCAAGGTGCTGGACCCGCAGTTCCAGGGCCAGATCAAGGAACGCCTGAACTCGCGCGATGCGGTGCGGCTGGTCTCCAGTTTTGTGCGGCCTACGCTGGAAGTCTGGCTCAATCACCATGTCGACTACGGCAAAAAGCTGGCCGAACTGGCCATCAAGGCGGCGCAAACGCGGCAGAAGGCCGGCCAGAAAGTTGAAAAACGAAAAGGTTCTGGCGTGGCCGTGTTGCCGGGCAAACTCACCGACTGCGAAAGCAAGGACCTGGCGCACAACGAGATGTTCCTGGTCGAGGGCGACTCCGCCGGCGGCAGCGCCAAGATGGGCCGCGACAAGGAAAGCCAGGCCATTCTGCCGCTGCGCGGCAAGGTGCTCAACACCTGGGAGGTCGAGCGCGACCGGCTGTTTGCCAACAACGAGATCCATGACATTTCGGTGGCCATCGGTGTGGACCCACACGGCCCCAACGACTCCCCGGACCTGAGTGGCCTGCGTTACGGAAAAATCTGCATCCTCAGCGATGCCGACGTGGACGGCTCGCACATCCAGGTCTTGCTGCTGACCCTGTTTTTCCGGCATTTCCCCAAACTCATAGAAACCGGCCATGTGTATGTGGCCAGGCCGCCGCTGTACCGGGTGGATGCGCCGGCGCGCGGCAAAAAACCGGCGTCCAAGGCCTATGCGCTGGACGAAGGCGAGTTGAGCGCCATTCTGGATAAACTGCGCAAGGAAGGCGTGCGTGAAGGCGCTTGGGCCATCAGCCGCTTCAAAGGCTTGGGTGAGATGAATGCGGAACAACTGTGGGAAACCACACTCAATCCAGACACCCGGCGCCTGTTGCCGGTGCAACTGGGCAATATGGACTTTGCCCAGACCGAAAGCCTGGTCACCAAATTGATGGGCAAGGGCGAAGCCGCGGCACGCCGCGAACTCATGGAACTTCACGGCGATGCTGTGGAGATCGACATCTGAAGGACCCCATGTCTCAGCCCGGATACCGCGCCGCATGAGTATGTTTATGCGTCAAAAGTGGCTCCAGCCCTTATGGGTTGGGCGTAAGCAGCTATCGTTTTTGATAGCCGCTGCCGCCTTGCTGCTGACTGGCGCGCCTGCCCGGGCCGATGTCTGGGGTTATGTAGATCAGGCTGGTGTGGCGCATTTTTCGGCCGAGCGACTGGATGAGCGTTACCAGCTGTTTTTCCGCGGTGGCGAAAGTTTCGACACCAACCGGGGCGCCGCCTCGTCGGGCGTACCGGGCAAAGGCATGCCGGGCGCACCGCCCAAGCTGCTGGCATTTTTCGACGTGTCGCCGAATTACAAGGCGGTCCGGCATTTGCTGCGCGAAGCCTCGGTCACACACAACATCGACTACGCCTTGCTGCAGGCGTTGATCGCCACCGAGTCCGGCTTCAACACCCAAGCCGTGTCGCCCAAAGGCGCGGTCGGCCTGATGCAACTGATGCCGCCTACGGCCCAGCGTTATGGCGTGCGGGCCGAGAAAAACGCGACGATCGAGAAAAAACTGACGGACCCGAAAACCAATATTCGCGCCGGTGCGCGTTACCTGCGTGACCTGATCGATTTGTTTCCCGGTCAGCTTGAGCTGGCCATCGCGGCCTACAACGCCGGCGAAGGCGCGGTGCAGCGGGCCGGCAACAAAATTCCCAATTACGCCGAAACCCAGAATTACGTAAAAACCGTGATGCAGCTTTACGGCCACCTCCAGCCGCCCCCCATGTTGGCGGAGGCGCGCCGCGGGCGCGTCAGGCTGGAGATGATGGGCGGCGCCAGCGGGCGCGGCAACCAGGTCCCCACCTTGGTGGTGCAAACACCCGCAGCCCCTGAGTTCCAGGTCGAGCGTGAATAAGGTGGGCCCCGTTTTGAACGGCGCTGGCCATCACCCTGGCGGGGCTGGCCCGCCTACATCCATTTCCTGCGGGTGAGCCGCACAGGCTGAATCCCCCTGTTTCTACACCCCTTACTTTCGTAGTTTGAACCCCGATGGACGATCTTTTTACATCCCCTGCACCTGCCAGCCCCGAATTGCCCGACCAGGAGTCGCTGGCCGCTTATGCCCAGCGCGCCTACCTTGAATATGCGCTCAGTGTCGTCAAGGGCCGGGCCCTGCCCGATGTCTGTGACGGTCAGAAACCGGTGCAGCGGCGCATCATGTACAGCATGGCGCGTATGGGGCTGGGCTTCTCAGGCGCCAATGGCGCCAAGCCGGTCAAAAGTGCGCGCGTGGTCGGCGACGTGCTGGGTAAATACCACCCACACGGTGACCAGGCCGCGTATGACGCGATGGTGCGCATGGCCCAGGACTTCAGCCAGCGTTACCCGCTGGTCGATGGCCAGGGCAATTTCGGCTCCAGAGACGGCGATGGTGCTGCGGCGATGCGATACACCGAGGCACGCTTGTCGAAAATCACGACCTTGCTGCTCGACGAGCTCGACGAAGGCACGGTCGACTTCGTCGCGAACTACGACGGCTCCTTTGAAGAACCGCGCCAGTTGCCGGCGCGTTTGCCTTTCACCCTGCTCAACGGCGCGAGCGGCATTGCCGTGGGCCTGGCCACCGAAATCCCGAGTCACAACCTGCGCGAAGTGGCCGACGCCTGCGTGGCGCTGATCAAGACGCCCAAGCTCAGCGACGACGAGTTGTATGGACTGATCGCTGGGCCGGACTACCCGGGCGGCGGCCAGATCATTTCCAGCGCGGCCGAGATCGCCGCGGCTTACAGCACTGGCCGCGGCTCGCTCAAGGTGCGCGCGCGCTGGAAGATCGAAGACCTGGCACGTGGCCAGTGGCAACTGGTGGTGCAGGAGTTGCCGCCGGGGGTCAGCACCCAGCGTGTGCTCGAAGAAATCGAGGAAATCACCAACCCGAAAATCAAGACCGGCAAAAAGGCCTTGAGCCTGGACCAGGTGCAACTCAAACAAACCGTCTTGTCCGTGCTGGATGTGGTGCGTGACGAATCGAGCAAGGACGCCGCTGTGCGCCTGGTGTTCGAGCCCAAAACCAGCCGCATCGAACAGTCCGAACTCATCACCACCTTGCTGGCCCACACCAGCCTGGAAAGTTCGTCGAGCATCAACCTGACCATGGTCGGGCTGGACGGCCGGCCCACGCAAAAAAATCTGCGGCAGATGCTCAACGAGTGGATCAGCTTTCGCCAGACCACGATAGAGCGGCGCTCACAGCATCGCCTGAACAAGGTGCTGGACCGCATCCACATCCTCGAAGGCCGGCAACTGGTGTTGCTCAACATCGATGAAGTGATTGCCATCATCCGCCAGGCCGAAGAGCCCAAGGCGGCGCTGATTGCGCGTTTTAATCTCAGCGACCGCCAGGCTGAAGACATTCTCGAAATCCGCCTGCGCCAGCTCGCACGCCTCGAGGCCATCAAGATTGAGCAGGAGTTGAAAAACCTGCGCGAAGAGCAGGGCAAGCTCGAAGAAATTTTAGGCAGCCCGGCCGCCTTGCGCCGGCTGATGATCAAGGAAATCGAAGCCGACGCCAAACAGTTTGCCGACCCGCGTCGCACCCTGATCCAGGCCGAGAAAAAAGCCGTGCTTGAAGTGAAAGTGCTGGACGAACCTGTGACCGTGGTGGTGAGCGCCAAAGGCTGGATACGCGCGCGCAGCGGCCACGGCCACGACGCCGCCAGTTTTGCCTTCAAGTCCGGCGACGGCTTGTACGGCACTTTTGAATGCCGCACAGTGGACAGCTTGCTGGTGTTCGGCACGGCGGCCAAAGGCACGGGCCGCGTGTATTCGATACCGGTGGCGATGTTGCCGGGCGCACGCGGTGACGGCCAGCCGGTCACCACCCTGATCGAACTCGAATCAGGCACCCAGCCCGCGCATTATTTTGCGGGACCATCAACGGCCACCTTGCTGCTCAGCGGCAGCGGTGGTTATGGTTTCCTGGCGACGGTTGAAAACATGACCTCACGCCTCAAGGCTGGTAAGGCCTTTATCAGTTGTGCTGAAGGCGAAATAATTTGCAAACCTTCCCATGTGTCGGGCCACAGCGGATCGGTGCCGCTGAATCCGGCGACGCATGTGGCTTGCGCGTCCACCGGCGGCCGCATCTTGACTTTTGAAATCAGCGAACTCAAAACGCAAGCAGCAGGCGGTCGCGGCCTGATGCTGATCGACCTGGACGCCAAAGACACGCTGGCCGGCGCGGCGGCCTATACCCGC
This sequence comes from Polaromonas potterensis, assembly GCF_033446725.1. Taxonomy (NCBI): domain Bacteria; kingdom Pseudomonadati; phylum Pseudomonadota; class Betaproteobacteria; order Burkholderiales; family Comamonadaceae; genus Polaromonas; species Polaromonas potterensis. Next base: position 389,165 of record NZ_JAWQLX010000004.1, read on the forward strand.
AGCGTAAAAATCGAAGGCATAGGCCGGGGTGGCAAGGAACGCGAAGAAACGCTGGAGATTCGCAGCCTGAACAACGCCCGTGCTGCACGGGCGCGCAAGGGCAAGGCGGCGGACCTGGGCTTCAAGCCGACGGCGATTTCCCGGGTGGAATAAACGGTTTGCAGTCGCTATTGAATTGATAGCTTCTTGCGCCCGAAGGTATTGGACTGTGGCTATCTTTTCTTTAAATTTTCGAGCTGAATCCTTCGAGAGGATTACTCTCTGGGGTTGATGCTTTTGAGCATCACGCTGCGCCTGTGGCTTGCCCCCGGCAGTAGGACGAACTCCCCACGCCCACCCCTAACCCCTTACAGGGACTTCCCACGTAGTCAAGCATTGTTCGTGATAAGTTTTCCTTGGTGACGGTTTTCTTGCTTTGTCGTGAAATTGATGGTGCGAGGCAACGGGAACAGACT